>NZ_JBJGXA010000018.1:0-195104 GCF_045107195.1 Erwinia sp. AnSW2-5 | reverse complement strand
CAAATTCAGTAAACCACTTCAGTATCGGCGCGGCGGAATTGCGCACGGTGCAGTGACCAAGATCATCACTCACTGCTGGAAGACCTACCCTGAAATCATTGAGGGTGATAAGCAGGATAAGGCGAAGAAAGTCACTGTCTGGGAACGGTCTAACAAGTCAGTATTCACCAGCCGATTTTGGCGTGTTTTTGCGCAGGCCGATGCACGGCGCCTGGTTGGTCGCTGGTCTGGCATCCTTCTTCACATTCGCGATAACAAAGCCTGGAACCTGCCCGCTACCAAAGGTCGTGGACTGGCGAAAATAACCCCGGTTTGGGCTGGAGCGCTTAAGCCTTACAAGCTTGACGAGAACATCAATTCGGTCACCTACGGTGAGCCCATTATGTGGGAGTACACGGAGAGGCTGACTAATGGTGGCGTTCGCCGCGTGCAGATACATCCTGATCGCGTATTCATTCTGGGCGACTATTCAGAAGATGCCATTGGCTTTCTTGAGCCGTCATATAACGCATTTGTCAGCCTGGAGAAAGTCGAGGGAGGTTCTGGCGAATCATTCCTGAAAAACGCCGCACGACAGTTGAATGTTAACTTCGAAAAAGAAATCGACTTCAACAATCTGGCATCTATGTACGGAGTCGCAGTCGACGAGCTTCAGGATAAGTTCAATGAGGCAGCACTTGAGGTTAACCGGGGTAATGACGTTCTTCTGACAACTCAGGGGGCGACTGTAACTCCGCTGGTTACTTCCGTTGCTGACCCATCACCAACGTATGACGTTAACCTTCAGACGGCTGCCGCTGGCGTGGATATACCTGCCAAAGTTCTTGTTGGTATGCAGACAGGTGAGCGCGCCAGCACTGAAGACCAGAAGTACATGAATGGTCGCTGCCAGTCGCGCCGTGAGGGTGAGCTTTCTTACGACATTGAAGACTTCACCGATAAGTTGATCGGCCTCGACATTATCAAGCCTGTTAGCGAGAAGACTGTAATTTGGGATGACCTAAATGAACAGTCTTCTTCAGAGAAGTTGGATAGCGCTGTCAAGATGGCACAAATTAACACCGCGCTGATCGCAACAGGTCAGGTGGCCTTCACCGGAGAAGAGATTCGAGTTGCTGCCGGGCATGAGGGTTCGACGGAGCCATTAGGGGAGGATGATGAAGACGAAGATACCGAAACCTCCGATACTACCGGGAAATCCTAAAGACCCGACCGGAGTCGACAGGTTAGAGCGCCGTGCTATGAAAGACTTCGCTAGGCGCATAAAGAATATTGTCAACGCGTACGCCGCAGCATTAGAAAGAATCCCCACCTCACTAGCAGTTAACGCCAAATACGAATATCAGCTCGACCCCCTGCTACTCAATATGATCCTGAATGATGCCAGCCTGCTGGTTGACTCTGTGTTGCTAGAAGGCGACCAGAATAACCTGTGGCTGACTGAAGGATATATCGAACCGGCAGCAACCAGGGGAACGGCGCAGGCTTACGCCAATCTCAGCCAGCAGTCCGCAGTTTATGCAGCCAGCCGTGAATCATTCCAGGCGCTTCTGCTGAGTGCGCCCTATCAGCGCCGACTCTCACTGGTTTATGCCCGTGTATTTGAGGAGATGAAGGGTTTCACCGCTGAAATTAAGCGAGACATGGCCCGCGTGCTAACTGACGGGGTTGGGCGTGGCTTGAATCCTCGTGAGGTTGCCAGAAATCTTCGAGACCAGGTCGGGATTGAATCCCGGCGTGCCAACACTATCGCCCGTACAGAAATAACGACAGCTCTGCGTCGCGCTCGGTGGGATGAGGCGGAAGACGCGAGGGGTGGTCTTGGCCTGCGGATTATGCTTCTGCATTATTCTGCTCTCAGCCCGACAACGCGGCAAACCCATGCCATACGCCATGCCCACCTTTATACGGTGGAAGAGGTGCGAGAGTGGTATGCGACCGGAGCGAACTCCATCAACTGCAAATGCACACAGGTTGAAACTCTGGTTGATGAAAAGGGTAATCCTCTTAACGCCAAAGCCATCGATGCTGCCCGCAAAGAATTCCAGACTCAGTGGCAGAAATTAGCCACCAACAAATCAAAATGTCATTGCTGCGCAAAGGCAGCCTGAGGTCAAACCATGCCAATGCAAGTCAATATCACCGCAAAGGTGAATAGCCAGTCTATTCGCCGAGAGGTGTACAACGGTCGCGATCACATCGTCATCCCCAGCTATACACTCCCGGCAAACGTCATTATGAATAACGAGCTCTATCCAGAGTCAGAGATTGATGCGCACTACCAGGGGCTTGAGGGGACACTGGCTCCACTGGGACACCCAACAGTAAACGGGCAGTTCGTTTCCGCATTCTCACCAGAGGGAATCAACGTTGGTTATGCAGGCGCGTGGAATCGAAACGTCAAAAAGTCCGGTAATCGCATATACGTTGAGAAATGGGTTGATGTGCTAAAGGCCAATGAGAGCGAGAACGGTCGGGAACTCATCCAGCGCGTTGAGGCTATCGAGCGTGGGGAGGATGTCCCGCCAATCCATACCAGTGTTGCGGTTTTCCGCGACCAGATGCCCGCCACCGACGAACAGAAAGCTATGGGTGCTAACCACGTTGTTAAGATTCACGCGATGGATCATGACGCCATCCTGCTGCACGAAGTTGGTGCCGCGACACCAGAGCAGGGTGTTGGTCTGATGGTCAATGCCGACCTTGCTACACCGATGAAGGTTAATTCTGGCGCGCTGATTGGCGAGTCATACCGAGAGCGTGAGCGCCGCCTGGAGAAAGCTGCACGCGATAAATTTGCCACCGGGCCAGATGATTATGCATGGATCGCTGACTTCACTGAATCTCAGGCAATCATCATCCGTAACGGAGGTGATGCTCAAGTTTACGGTTACACCTCTGATGGCGGGAAGATCACATTCGATGATACCGGGGAAAAAGTCACCAGGCAGGAATCCTGGGTAGCAATCGCAGCTAACAAATTTAAATCACTTTTCACACCGCAGGAGCAACCTGCAGCAAACCACCAAACGGAGGGCGATATGCCTTTGACCAAAGAAGAGCTCGACCAGATCGGCAATATCGTCAGCAGCGCCATTACTGCAAACAACGAAGCGTCGCTAAAGCCGATTACAGAAGTACTGGCAGTCATTCAGGCTAACCAGAAAACATTGACTGATTCACTTACCGCTAACTCACGCGCAGAAGAAGCTACTAAGCGCGCAGCAGTTGCAGCTGTGCATGGAGAAGTCGTTGCAAATGCACTGTCAGGCGAAGCGCTTGAAGCAATGCACAAGAGCATCGGATCGCCAGCCCCATTGGGCGCTAATTCAGCAAACAATCAGGCCCCAACTGGTGCGCCAGATCCTAAATCCTACTTCGGAGGTGCTGCGTAATGGCACGTTATCGTCGAGTAAATATTGATGGTCAGTCTCTGTACAAGACCGAAACCCGCGCTACCGCAGCAGCTCTACTTCCTGGCACAGCTGCTGTTATTAACTCCAGCGATCAGTTTGCGCAGGCAACTGCATTGCGTGGACGAATTTACATTATCGATGTTGCATATCACCAAGGGCTAAAAATTACCGAGGCCGTACCGGTTGGTGATTCAGCTGTGGGCAACTACGTGGAGGAAGGTCGCGAGCTGGCATTGCTTTGTGTGGCTGGAGCTTACAAAAAAGACACCCCGATCAAGCTGGGAACTGCTGGTCAGTTCACCATTGCCACAGCAGACACTGACACGGTGATCGGCTACAGCCAGGACGAAGCGACCATTGCCGCCAGTTCTACCGACTTTATTCGCGTTCGTATGCGCGTTGGCACCGTTGCCGCAGCCTCTGGCGCGTAATCAGGAGAAACACAATGTATTTTACCGCTGAAACACTGGCAGCAAACAGCCGACTGCAGGGACACTGGAGTGAGTTGTGGGCCAACCGTAATATCTGGAACCAGCATCACGACATGATGGTGAATTCCTATCGCACCAGTATGACTCCTGAAATGCTCGCAGCTAATGCTGTTGGCGGATTCACTCGCGAATTCTGGGCCGAGCTTGACCGCCAGGTAATTCAGATGCGCGATCAGGAAACTGGCATGGAAATCGTCAACGACTTGATGTCTGTTCAGACAATCCTGCCAATCGGCAAGACTGCGAAACTGTACAGCGTCACTGGTGATATTGCTGATGATGTGTCGATCAGCATTGATGGTCAGGCACCGTATTCATTCGACCACACTGAATACGATAGTGATGGCGACCCGATTCCAGTATTTACCGCTGGTTACGGTGTCAACTGGCGACATGCCGCAGGGTTGAGCACAGTCGGCATCGACTTGATGCTGGACTCGCAGGCATCAAAAATGCGTAAGTTCCACAAAAAGCGCGTCTCCTACTATCTCAACGGCAATGCCGCAATCTCTGTGCAGGGTTACAAAGCACAGGGGCTGAAGAATCACCGCAACACCACGAAAATCAACCTCGGTAGCGGTGCAGGTGGTGCCAACATCGATCTGACAACTGCGACCCCGGCACAGATGCTGGCCTTCTTTGGCCCAACCGGAGCGTTTGGCCTGAACGCTCGAAAAAACAAGGTCACTGCTTACGACAAGCTGTGGGTGAGTGCTGAGATCTGGGCGAACATGTCAAAGCCGTACCTGATTGATATCAACGGCGGCACTAATGCCATGGTAAGCGGCACCGTCTTCGATGCCATCTCCAAGTTTATCCCGGCTAAATCCATCCAGATGACTTATGCCCTGGCGGGTAACGAGTTCCTGGGCTATGAACGCCGTCAGGATGTGGTTTCTCCGCTGATTGGCATGGCTGTTGGTATCGTTCCGCTGCCTCGCCTGATGCCGCAGAGCAACTACAACAACCAGATCATGTCTGCTGAAGGCATCTCGGTTAAGCGTGATGGTGAAGGCCTGGGCGGTGTTGTTTACGGCGCCGTACTGGCGTAAGGGGGCGTGTATGTCTAAATACGAAGTAATTAAGCCATGGCATGGGGTATCACAAGGCCAGACCGTTGAGATTGGTGAGTTGCACCCGGCTTTAGCCTCGCATGTTCGCCTGATTGGTAGTAAGTCGGGCGAACTGTCACCAGCTACCCCAAGCGCCAAAAGCGAAGGCAAGTCTCGAAAAGAGGTTATTGCCGACCGCCTAGCTGAGCTTGGTATTGAGTTCAAAGGTAACCTGGGTGCAGAAAAGCTCTCGGAGCTACTGCCGGATGGCGAACTTGAAAAGCTTTTTCCAGCAGAATAACAGCCGCCGCTAAGGCGGTTTTTTATGCCCTGTTTCGGCGGGGCTGAGAGGTTTTCATGGTTACCCAGGAACAGGCAAAAGAGTATCTGGAGAGCCAGGGCATCACATTGCCCGACTTCATTCTCGCCGCACTGGTAGAGCAGGCCAACAGCATTCAGGAATGTCTGGATGCTAACTACCCGGCAGCTACTGCGATACTCATTCAGATGTATCTGCTAGGACTGATGGGGCTGGGGCAGGGCGATAAATATATCAGCTCTCAGTCAGCCCCGTCTGGTGCGTCGAGGTCATTCCGATACGGTTCGTTTGCAGATCGATGGAAAGGTTCACTCGGACTGCTAAGAGGCCTGGATAAGTTCGGATGCGCCGCATCACTTATTCCTCCAGACCCAACTCAGAAGGTCTTTGCTGGCATCTGGATTGGCAAGGGTAGCTGCATGTGTGGGGGTGATTGATGTCGATACCAGTATCAGAGCGCCTACCCCGAAATTTCCAGCGTGTCTGGGTGAAAACGGATAGCGGGAAGGAAACGACTGCTTATGTGAACGCGGCGGGTGAGTGGCGTATTAACTGCCCACGCATTGCTGCTGAGAATCCCACTGTCGTGAGCTGGAGGGAATGACATGTCATCTACAGCTAATTGGTCATACACCGCGCCATGTAGCATATGGCGCAGCCTGGGAGTTGACGAATATGGCGATTCTCTTGGATGGTCAGCGCCCGAAGTAATCATGTGCGATTACCAGGGTGGACTGTCTGCGAGGATAGGTAGTATCGGTACTGAAATCGTGGTGAAAAACACTTTCTGGACTGAGTTTTCCGAAGCCAAGAAGGGTGACTATCTGCTGATTGGAGAATCGACTGAAGCTGACCCGCTGGCCGCTGGCGCTGACGAGGTGATGCAGGTCATCCGGTATGCGGATACCTTCGAGCGAACCGCTGACGACTTCGCAATTCTGACTGGAGTCTGATATGGGCGTGAAAATTAAAGGTGTGCGGGAAGCCAAGCAGAACCTCAATCGCCTGGTGGATGATATTCAGGGGCGCAAGGCTGTGAGGGCGTTGCAGAGCGCGCTGATTATCGGCTCATCACAAGCAGCACTGTACACGCCCATCGACACTTCAACGCTAATCAACAGTCAGTTTCGTGAACTGGACGTCAAAGGTACGCGGCTCACCGGGCGCGTGGGCTACTCCGCAAACTATGCGGTTTATGTTCATGACCCGAACGTGCCGCAGACCTTCCGGCGAGCTACCGCACAGAAAGAGTTCCTGACTAAAGGCTTCGAAGATACACGCGAACTCATCGACCGCACGATTAAAAAGGAGATGGCACTGTGACCCCTCCGATGCACCAACGCGTCAAAAACCTACTGGTCGGCGCTGGACTGGCTGCCGGCTACACAGTTCAGTCTCTCATGTGGACTGACACGAGTGACCTGAAGCAGCGATTCCTGGTATTCCGGCCTAATGGAGGCACACCAGTAGACCGAGATATCGGCTCTGACCACTACGTGCTGGTTGACCTTATCACCGGGAAATCATCCGGCGATTACGCTAAGTCAGAAACAGACGTGCAGGCCATCATCGACTACGTGCAGCAAAACCCCATCAGCGACCCTTGCGTCGGCCAAATCACAAACATGGGCGGCATACCATCACCAATCCTCACTACTGAGGGCCGAATGGTCTGGCGTCTGCAATTTGCCTGTTCTTACGGCGAAATTTAATCAAAAGAGGAATTACCCATGGCAGAAAATTGCCCATCAGACAACACGGCGTTGTTTGGCCGCGCCATTGTGCTCGAAGTAGCCGATGGCTGCGCCGATGTAGTGCCGCAGGAGTCGGAGTGGAAAGCTCTGGCTGCTGGAACCAGCAAGGGATTCGACCTCAGCCCAAACTCAGTCAGCTCAGATGCTGACGACACAAAAGGCTATGTCGAAAACATTGTCACCAATGCGGACCTGACAATCTCATTTGAAGGTGAAGTTAGACGCAATGACAAGCTCGACCAATACGGCGTCTTTCGCCTGATTAAATACTTCAACACAGAGATTCAGGCCGCACGCCAGCCTACCTTATGGGTTCGCATGGAATTTGGTGCTGTCACATTCCAAGGCTACATGCTGATCAACGCACTCAGCTCTGATGGTGGGAGCAACGACATCATCACGTTCTCTACGGAGTTCAAGGTGGCAGATGCAAGCACTATTCAGGTTCTGGACACAGATGAAGCCGTACCTGCTACAGGCGTCACTGTTGCACCCGCGACAACCTCACTGGCTGTTGGCGCGACCCGCCAGTTAACAGCTACCGTCCTTCCATCTGATGCAACAGATAAATCCGGCACCTGGACAACCTCTGACGCGACAAAAGCAACGGTCAGCTCTACCGGGCTGGTTACTGGTGTTGCAGCCGGGACTGCAACAATCACCTTCACATCCACTGATGGTGCTTTTACTGGCTCTACTGCGGCAACTATCACCGCATAATTGCCATTTCAGGGGCTTCCGCCTGGTGGCCCCGAAAATGTCTGTTACCGGATTAACCCATGACACCTTACAAAGAGATTGGCGAGTGCCTGATTACTGCTGGTGAGGACGAGTATTTCTTCCGGCCATCATTCGCCGCCATGAGCCGCATCGGTGAGCCACAGGAGATTGTGCAGGCGTTCTATGATCTGCATAACGATGAGGTAACACCACTGCTTCAGCGCGGTCTTGATGCATACGGCACCATTCCAGCATGGCTGTTGGCCCACGTGAGCCGCAGAGAAATTGGCAAACCTGCAACGCTGGCAGCAATGAGCGTACTGGCTGCCTGCTGCGAGCGTGACCTGTCACGGCTAATCGGAGAGATTATCCCCGGCAAGTCTGGGAAATGGACGTTCGTCTACCGCAAAGGCTTGATGCCAGCTGTTGAGATGGTGCTCATTGCTCAGTCACTCATCACCCACGGCATCATCGGCAAAGCGAAGGTTCGCCAGCTACAGCGCCACGAAAGCAACCAGGCTACAACCGAGTTCAACGCCTTCGAGTACATCAGCGCCGCACGTAACCACTTCGGTATAAGTCGGGATGAAGCGGAGCAGCTATCGATGACCGAGTTTCAAATGATGCTGGCTGCCAAATATCCGGATCAGAAGGGGTTCACTAGAGAAGAGTATGAAGCAACAGCAGATGACTTTCTTGCAAGGCAGGCTCGGCGCAGAGCCAAGGCCGCGTAGTCCACTCAGGTGGGCTTTTTAACGCCATTCTTCTCTTCAATGTACCCATCTGGCATTACAGATATAATTTTTTTTAGCGCTACTTCAATTGACTCAATATTGCTACTGATTGTCATAAAACGGTCAGTCTCAGTGAGCTTCACAGATGACATAAGACTTTCAATTCTTTTCTTAAGATTCTGGATTTCCTCAGCGCGTGATTCTGAGACCTTAGCCATGCGTAAAGCATTGGCGACCTGCATGAATACGTCTTCATTATCAGATAGAGATGAAGCCAAGAGATTTTCTATTTGCTGAAATTTATCCAGCCTAAATAAAATTTCTTGCTGAAGGCTCCGCTTCGACTTTTCAGCTTCTTTCTCTAAATTCTCTCTGATCTCTGGAGCCATCCTAAGCGGATATGGGGCTATTCTTGACATCAGTGTGACTCCTTTTGATTCATCTCTATGCATTCTATTTACGACAGGCGACGTTGACAAGTGAGTCCAAGTGATCCACTATCTTGGCGTATCTGAGCTTTTATTTATAAAATAAGGAGTCCATATGATTCATAAGGTGTCAAGATCATCCCCTTACCCATTGAGAATGCCAGCGGAGGTTAGGGCTTGGTATGAGCAGGAGGCAGGGAAAAATTCACGATCTCTTAACGGCGAGATACTGAAATTACTAACAGAAAGAATGAATCGAGTTAAAGGGAAGAGAGTTGAAGAGTGCTAGAAATGGCGAAACCCCGCAGTGCGCTAACACTAACGGGGCTTCTTTTGTCAGTAACCCTTGTGAGAAAACCAACATGAACATTGTAGCTAAATCAGATCTGAACTTCCACGGTAAAGCACTCATTCCTGTTTCA
The DNA here is from genome assembly GCF_045107195.1 of Erwinia sp. AnSW2-5. Taxonomy (NCBI): domain Bacteria; kingdom Pseudomonadati; phylum Pseudomonadota; class Gammaproteobacteria; order Enterobacterales; family Erwiniaceae; genus Erwinia; species Erwinia sp. AnSW2-5. The sequence continues at coordinate 185,768 of NZ_JBJGXA010000018.1, read as the reverse complement.
AACATTACAGGGACATGGCTTACATCATCCGACCTGGCGAAAGCGCTGGAGTATTCCAACAGCCGTGCTGTAACCATGATTTACAACAAGTCCGCTGACGAGTTCACCAGCGGTATGACTCAGGTACTCGAAGTGAGTACCACAGGCAACTACCGTAAAAAGGTGCGTGTCTTCTCTCTTCGTGGCGCTCACCTGATAGCAATGTTCGCACGCACTCCAGTAGCCAAAGAGTTCCGTCGCTGGGTGTTGGATATTCTAGATCGCGAAGTGGCGCACTCTCCAATCGCCAAACAATTTAGCGACGAGGAAGTGGTTAATCTCTGCTACATGCAGCTGTGGATGGAGAAAACGCAACGGGTTAGCAAAGAAGTTTACCCGGCGCTCAAGCAGTTGCGGTCAGAGTTCTCAGGGACGTTTTACGATATGGCACATGAGACGCGATTCTTCACGCAAGGTACAAGAGATGCGCTTTTGCGTGAGGCTGCAAATCTGGACAAGACGGACAGGGCTGTAGTGAACGCTGAAGGCATGTTCAGGAAATTACGCGGTACAAAGGAGATTCACTGATTGGCGTATGGGATGGCGCAAAAAGAAAAACCGCCAGATGGGCTGGCGGGTTCTGTTACTACTGATTGGAGATTAGAATGCAACAATCAACATCAACTGCTGTAAATGTAGCAAAACAAACACCACCTGTCGATCCTGATATGCTTCCAGTTATCGAATGGGAAGGTGTTCGTGTTGTAACAACTGAGGTTTTGGCTCGGGGTTACGGTACTGATGAAGTAAACATTCGGAATAACCTATCTCGCAACCTTGAGCGCTTTGAAGATGGAAGGCATTACTTCCTGCTAACTGGCTCAGAATTAAAGGAATTTAAGAACAGAGTAAACGATAGTTACTCTGTTGGTAAACGGGCCAGAAGTGTCACCGTCTGGACAGAGAAAGGCGCCGCCCGGATGTCAAAAATCGTCGACACCGATGAAGCCTGGAATTTCTTTGAGCGAATGGAGGAGTCTTACTTCCGCCCGGCGCCCACAATCGGAATTCCGCTTACCTACGAAGCGGCGCTTGAAGACCTTCTTCTCAAGGTTAAGGAAAACCGTGTTGTCACTGAGCAGAGAGACCGTGCCGTAAAAGAAAAACTCTGGATCGCTGAAAAGCGGGAAGTTACTGCAATGGTTACTGCATCCGTCGCAGTGCGAGAGAAAAATAAACTGGCAGAGCGCATGGGCGAAGGGCGTAAGTTTGCCGCCATCATCCCGGTAGAGAAGAAAACCGGGAGGGAATTTAAATGGCAGCCGCTGCGTAAGTGGTGCCGTGAGAATGGAGCAGAGCCGCACGATGTTGAGGACAAGCGCTTTGGCACCGTAAAATCATGGCCGCGTGATGCATGGCTTGCCGTATACGGCGTCGACTTGAAAAAGATTTTCTAACCTACAAAAACTTTGTCGGTACATACACACCAAACCCGCACTCGCGGGTTTTCTTGCTTCCCATTGCATCAGCTTCCCTTTAGGATTATCGCCATACTTATGAATGGGGATAGGGATATGACCGAGGAAGAATGGTTAGATGGGCTCAGGCACTTAAGCCCTGATATGATTTTGAAAACCCACTTTAGCCTGCAAGAGCAGATAAAAAAACACTACAAACTTCGCGCTGATCCTAAACACCTGAAGACAGCGATATCCCTCTGTGAGCAACAAATCGCATTATCCCCTCTTGCGATAGATGCACTTAAGCAGAACCCACAAATGTACTCAAAAGGCGAATTCTTTGCTCCGTCTCACCATGGATATAGGCAATATGCTGTCATTCTGCGCCGACAAAAAGAATTTGATAAACTGGATACAATTGAAAGAAAAATGAAATCAGAAGGATGGGCTGCATAATGAGGGGATGGAGTATGAAGAAAGTTTTTTTTGGCACAGTAGTGGCGTTACTGCTCACGGGTTGTGTTTATGTTGGTAATAATTTCGACGAGAACAAACTGGCGAACGTTCAAAAAGGAGTAACCACCAAGCAAGAGCTAATCTCTTACTTTGGTGAGCCGTCAACCTCGACATTTGATTCAGATGGCAACGAAACGATGATGTGGACTTACAGCATATCAAATGGTTTCGGCGGCGCGGACGCAAAGGTGTTGAGCATAAAAACGCATGACGGAAAAGTTGAGAACTACGCAGTGACTCGCTCAAAATTCTAAAATAAGAACATCATAAAGACCTCGCTTCGGCGGGGTTTTTTTACGCCTGGAGATCAGCATGTCAGAGAAAGTTGGTGATATTTTTATCGAGATAGAGATGGAAACCAAAAAGTTGGTTGATGCAAACAGGGAGGTAAATCAACAGCTTCAGCAGACTCAAAACTCAGCCAATAAAACTGGCTCAATCATGAACAAACTTGAAAAGGATGCTGGTAATTTGGGTGGGGGATTTAGCACTCTGGCATCTGCTGTAAAAGGATATATAACCGTTCAGGCAGCTCTCAAGCTGATTGAAATTGCCGATGATATGACAATGCTTCAGGCGAGAGTCACCAGATTGAGTGGCAGCCTAGATGAAGCCAAAACAACCATGGCATCGCTATCCACAATCGCCGCGAATACTGGTAACAGTCTCGCCAGTACAGAAAAGCTTTGGGAAACTCTGACAGCCAGCCTGAAAGAGGCAGGCGCAACTAACGGCCAGGTTCTGATGCTGACCGACACGCTTCAGAAAATTGGCGTGGTTGGTGGTTCATCTGCGGAAGAGATGTCAAATGCGCTGCGTCAGTTCGGGCAGTCGATAGCCGGTGGCATTGTGAGGGCGGAGGAATTCAACTCTGTTCTGGAGAACATGCCGGAACTGGCACGGCAGATGGCTGCTGGCCTCGGTTTGTCACTTGGGCAGTTGCGTCAGCGTATGCTGGAAGGAAAGCTGACAGCCGAGGATGCACTAAACGCGATCCAGAAGCAGGCTGCGAACGTAAATACCGAATTCGACAAGATGCCAGTGACGGTAGACCGCGCAAAAAATAGCCTTGATGTCGCTTTCAAAAACATGATTAACGACCTCAATCAGTCTATAGGGCTAACCCAAGATCTGGCAGGTCTGATGCAGTCTGTTGCCAATAACCTCAATTTCTACAACAAGAATGTGGGAGATTCCTCCCGCATGCCCAAACTTATCTCCCTCCAAAAAGAGTATAACGAAGAGCTTAAGGACGGGCAGCGCTGGTATGAGTCTGACACGATCTTCCAGCAGAGAAGGGGGGAAGCAGCCAGCAAGCTTAAGCAGGTCGAAGGGGAAATTGCTCATATCCGCGCTAAAGCGGCCAAGGATATGGAAGAAGCCAACAGGCCAATAGCAGTAAAAGGTGCTGGCACTGCCAATCCGAAGCAAGATGACCTGATTAAGAAATCACAGCGCCGAATCGAACTTTCCAAACTCGAAGGTGAAGCCCGCGCAAGGCTGCAAGCTCAGTATGACGCTGAAGACGCTGGCATTAAAAGCAACGACCCGCGGGTTAAATCTCTTCAGGACCAATACGCAGAAATTTACCGAAATACTCAGGCACAGAAGACCAATAATGCCGAGGGTAAGAAGTCAGCATCACAAGCTGAGTCGATCGCAGAGAAGCTGACAGCGCTTAAAGAACAGGCTTCGTTGTCTGCTGACTCTACAAGAGAGCTAAGCCGCGAACAGGCAATTCTGACTGCGCAGCAATCGCTGGGAAGCGCTGCCACCAAGGAAGACATCGAGCTAGCTGGCAAATATGCGGCAACTAAATGGGACACAGGAAATGCTATCCGCGCTCAAGCGGCTGCCGAGAAGTTATTACCAGAAGCTAGGGAGAGCGCAAACTATAAGCAGGATGTCGAAGACCTAAAAACAGCGCTGAATGCTAAGAAGATTACTCAGCAGCAGGCAGATGCCACGTCAGAACAACTCGCCAAGCAGCATCAAGTTAATCTCGCTAAGATTAGATCGGAGCAAGTTGTCACTCCTGAGAAGGCAGCAGCTGGCACTGTTGACCCAGTACAAGCACTGGCTAACGAGAACGCCCAGAAACTGGAGCTTATTAAGCAGTTTGAACAGCAAAAGATAATCACTCAACAGCAATCAATCTCCCTGATGAATGCGGCTAACACACAGTACGAACAGGCTCGCATTAACGCTGCCTGGCAGATATGGGAGAGTCAGAACGAAGCGAACCAGCTCCTAGGTAGCGCCATAGACTCTCTGCAAGGTGGGGCTAGCAATGCGATAACCGGACTTCTGAATGGCACTCAAAGTCTAAGTGAAGCTTTCGCAAACATTGGCTCAACCATACTGAATAGTGTCGTTAGCAGTATTGTTCAAATGGGGCTTGAATGGGTTAAAGCGCAGATGATAGGTCAAACTGCGCAAACCTCAGCAATCTTGTCGAACCAGGCAACTGCAACGGCCGCGCTAGCTGCTTCAACTGCATCAGGCATAGCTTCAGCAGCCACATTGTTGGCAGCATGGTCACCAGCGGCAATGGCAGCATCAATTGCAACGTCAGGAGGTGCTGCGGCCGCAGGGTTGACAGGTTACACCACCGCAATGACAACAGCCCAAACAATGGCAATAGCTGGAGCGCGTAAGAACGGCGGCCCTGTAAGCGCTGGCTCAATGTACCAAGTAGGCGAGGGTGGCAAGCCGGAAATCTACCAGGCAAGCACTGGTAAGCAGTACATGATTCCCGGTGACAACGGCAAGGTGATCAGCAATAAGGACATGATGGGTGGCGGTGGTGGAGGGACGTCACTGAGCCAGGTGATGAACCTGACAGTGAACACTACAAATGGCCTGGATGATGCCACTATTAAGAAGCTACGGCAGGCATGGAAAACAGACACAATGCTGATAATCAGAGACCAAAGCACCAGACCAAAAGGCATGCTTCAGGGCAGGAAGTAATATTTTTGAGCTGATATAATTCAGCCTCAATTCAGAGGAGATGAGAAATGGCAATGGAAATTGAAGTTGGTAAAATCACTGCTTATGACAACGTGAATGGACAGGGCATTCTTGCAGAGGTTGGTTTCAGGGATTATGAAGCGACACACCAGAACATTATCGTTGATGTGTCCCTGCCTTTAGATAAAAACGCTTCGCTTGCAGAGGTTGAAGAAAAGGCCACTGAAGAAGCCAAGAGAAAACTTAAAGAGCTTGTCTCCGGTTTTTAATGCCGTCTGAACTACACCCATGACCCGCTCCGGCGGGTTTTTTATTATCCGGAGTACCCATGCCAGAAACATTCACATGGAGCCCTCAAAAAGGCTTCACGGTTAGCCGTGCGCCGAATGTGGCTGTCGTCAAACTCGGCGATGGCTACGAGCAGCGGCAGGTTAAAGGCATCAACCCGCTGATGGATAGCTACTCGCTGACGTTTATCGGTGTTGATGGGCTGTGCGGTAGACCAAATTACGCGAAGCAGGCAGAAGCGTTCCTGAAGGCACGGATGGCTGTCGAGTCATTTTACTGGACGCCATCCGATACTGCGGTGCAGGCGCTCTTTGTTTGTCGGTCATGGCAGGGAAAGAAAACAGGTGGTCAGTACGAGCTGACAGCCACATTTGAGCAGGTGCCGAGATGAGAGACATACCAGCAGAGCTAATCATCGACAGCGTTGATGCCGGAGTTGGCGCGATGCTCGACCTTTTCGAAGTCGACCTGCAGTCCTTCGGTGGTGATCTAATCCGGTTTCACGGTGGCACAAACGGCTATTACGGAAACGTAATCTGGAAGGGTCTGGCTTACTCGGCATACCCGATATCAGTAGAGGGCTTCGAAACCAAATCAGAGGGAACTTATTCGCGTCCAGTGATGAAAGTGGCGAACATTACCGGGCTGATTACCGGAATAAACAGCGATTTTGATGATGCTCTGGGCGCAGTAGTGACCCGTCGACAGGTTCCGGTCAAATACCTCGATGTCGTTAATTTCCCCGGTGGCAATCCGGATGCGGATCCGACGATGGAGGCTGTTTCCCGGTACGTCATTGAAGAGATGACGGAAGAGACGTTCGAAACCGTCACCTATAGCCTGGCAACTCCTGTTGACTGCGATAACGCCATCATCCCGGCCAGAACAATCCTCGCTGATGTTTGCCAGTGGATTTACCGGGGGGAGGGTTGTGGCTATGACGGCCCCCCGGTAGCTGACGAAAAAGATGTTCCTACCAGTGACCCGACCAAGGACAAGTGCTCAAAGCACACATCCGGATGTCGGAGGCGTTACCCGAAGCCGTCAGCAATGCCGTATGGCGGATTCCCCGGATCAGCGAAGGTGTCATGATGATTGAAGATGAATGCCTGTCTTATGCCGCCAGCTCATCTGAAGAGGTGTGTGGGCTGATTATCGATGGTAATACGCTTGTGCGCTGCCGGAATATTCATCCGGAACCGGGGCTGCACTTTCGAATAAGTGATGATGACTGGTTATCAGCAGAAGCGGCGGGAGAAATCACCGCCGTTTTTCATTCTCACCCTATGCCAAAGCTGGTGTTGTCCGGTGCTGATCGTCAGGCGCAACTGGCTACCGGGGTTGAGTGGTGGTTGGCAAGCGGCGGAGAACTTCGAAAATTCCGGCCTGTACCTCACCTGCTGGGGCGCACATTCAGCCACGGGTTCATGGATTGCTACACCCTGTTCCGTGACGCCTATCACCTGTGCGGTATTGACCTGCCTGATTTTGAGCGCACTAACGGGTGGTGGCTGCGTGGCGAGAACCTGTATCTGAAAAATATGGCTGCTAACGGCTTCCATGAAATAAGCATGGCTGACATCCAGCCTGGTGACGTGATTATCCGGCGGGCATTCGCTGAAACTGACCCGTGCCACGCCATGATTTACCTCGGTGATAACACCATTCTGCACCACGAAACACACGGCCGGCTAAGCCGTCGCGAAGTCTTGCGGCCCGCTTACCTGCGCCTGACCCACTCTGTCTGGAGGCATGAACAATGCTCATCTTTAGATTTGCGGGCAATCTCAGACGACATTTCCGCCAAATCGCTTTAAACGTCGAAACCCCAGCTCAGGGGCTTCGTTTGCTACTAGCACAGCTTCCTGAGTTCAAGAGCGACTTCTATAAATCCCGGATCCGCATGCGTATTGATGGCGCTGATGTTTCTGCCGACACGCTTGGGTTTCATATGGACAGGCACCTGAAAGACGGTGCGACCGTTCTCTTTGTGCCGATTGTTGAGGGTGCTGCGCTCTCAGCTGCAGCCGTGATGTGGGTCATGGTGGCAATCACCGTGGCGTCAGTCGCTTACTCGCTCTACATGACGTCGAACATGAAGACAAAAAGCTCCGCTGATGCAGCTCAATCCAACTCCATAACGAACAACTCTTTCACCAGCGCAGAGAACCGCGTCGGGCAGGGGCGGCCTGTGCCGTTGTTGCTGGGTGAAATGGTCGTTGGTTCGAATGTTGGCTCGCTGGGTATCGACACAACGAACAATAAAAACTGGAATATTTCCATAAGTTAAGGTGAATCATGGGCTCAGGTGGCGGCGGCGGTAGCACTCCTACTCTTATTAACGACAACCTCACTTCCAAGCAGTTTTACAAAGTCCTCGACATCATCTCAGATGGTCCAATTTATGGGCCCGTAGACCAGCGTCACCTGTCTTCATTTCGTGTAAACAAGACCCCTGTAACAAGCGCGTCAGGCACCGTGAATATCCCCGGAGTCAGCGTTGCATGGCGTCCGGGTTCTGCTGACCAGTCACCGATTAACGGGTTCGCTGCTATTGAGGCAACGGTGATCATAAACACCGATGTCACGCAGGCAACGCCGCTGGTGCGCACGGTCACTGATAGCGATGTTACCCGGGTTCGCTTCAACCTTGGGGTTAATGCGCTGGTTCAACAAGACACGAAAGGCAACCAGCAGAACACCAGCATTACGATGGTCATTGAGACGCGCACTGGGAACAATGCATTCCAGATTGCTCAAACGGTCACGATCAGGGGGAAAATTTCCGGCGAATATCTCGAAGCCCATGTGATTAATGCTCCTGAGACAAAGCCCTTTGATATCCGCGTGCGGCGCATTACCCCCGACAGCACGAGCGATCTGCTGAACAACGGCACTGTGTGGAACAGCTACACGGAAATCACTGACGACAATCTTTCATACCCATTCACCGCCGTTTGCGGAGCGGTAATCGACCGTGACCAGTACACAGATACCCCGAACCGCACATATCACCTGCGCGGAGTTATTGTTGATGTGCCAGATAATTACAACCCGCTAACCCGAACCTACGCCGGAATATGGACGGGTGGATTTAAATCAGCCTGGACAAATAACCCGGCATGGATTTTCCGCGCCCTGGTGAAAAATACCCGGTACGGTCTGGCGCGGCGTGCGGGATATATCGATGTCGATGACGGCAGCCTTTATGTGCTGTCGCAGTTTTGCGATCAGGAAGTTGACGACGGTTATGGTGGGAAGGAGCCACGCTTCACGCTAAACGCCTATATCACTGAGCAGAAGAGTGCTCGTGAGTTGCTGGACGATATCGCCGGAATGTTCCGGGGGATTGCTCTGTGGGACGGAATGCGCTTCTCGATCATGATTGACAGACCACAAGACCCGGTTGCAGCGGTAACCAACGCCAGCGTAGTGGATGGACTTTTTACGTATAGCTCTATGAAGCGTTCAGAGAGATTTAACGCTGTGGTCGTATCCTGGACTGACCCAAACAACGGATGGGAGCAAGTAAAGGAGTATTACTCTGACGATAAGATGATCTCGGATAGCGGCAGTTACAATGAGACCACAGTCGAAGCTTTCGGCTGCACATCCAGGGGCCAGGCACTACGAACCGCTAAATGGCTGGTAGAGAGTGCAAAATTAGAGGCTAAAAAAGTCACTTTCAAAATGGCGCGGGATGCGATTGCATTCCTTCCTGGCGACATTATCGAAGTTATGGATAACAAACATGCCGCCACCCGGCTCGGTGGACGGATAATCGCTCACGCTGGTGCCGTAATCACTGTTGATGCCGATGTGTCTGATATTGTTGGTTCAGGTGACAAGATGTCGATCATGGGCGCAAACGGTAAGTTTGAGAAGTACGAGATTGTCAGTGTATCCGGCGCAATCATCACACTGAAATCTGCACCTGCATGGGTTAAGGACGGCACAGTATTCGTCATCTCAACAGGAGAGGTCAGCACTCGCCTCTGGCGCATAATGGCTGTGTCGGAAGATGACAACAACTCTGTTTACAGTATCTCCGCAACGCTGCATGACCCGAACAAGCAAGCCATTGTTGACGAAGGCGCGGTGTTCGAAACGCCGTCAGATACGCTGAATGGCTACCGGGTGCCGAACATTGAAAACCTGAAGATCATCAACACAAACAGCGAGACAGTGCAGGTCACGGCTACGTGGGAGACGGCCACAACAACGAAAAAGTTGATGTTTGAGCTGTACGTGTATACGACAGAAGGAGCGCTGGTCGCGCAGTACGAAACAGACCAGTTCCGCTATGAGTTTTACGGGCTGGATGCCGGTGATTACACGCTGGGTGTTCGTGGGCGCAATGAAAACGGAATGAAGGGCGCGGAGACACAGGTTAGCCTTGTGATCGGCGCTCCATCGGCACCGACTTATGTGCAGTGGATTCCTGGCCTGTTCTCTGCGGTCATTGTCCCTGTGATGTCTGTAACTGCCACCACGGATACCAGTTACGAATTCTGGTGGGCTGGAGAAACGCCAGTTACCGGAATTGATGACGTCGAGGATACAACGCAATTCCTGGGTCGTGGAACTCAGTGGAGCGTCCAGGGGCTGAAAGCAGATACCACGTATTACATGTACGTTCGCACCAAAAATGCCTTCGGGGTGTCTCCGTTCGTTGAGGTTTCCGGCGAGGCCTCTGCTGATATCCCTGGCATGATTGACCTGATTGATGAGGCTATCCGTGACTCGGAAACTTTTGACCGTCTCGATGGAAAAATTGATACAAGCATCAACGGACTGCTGGAGCTTGCATCAGCTGTTAACGCATCGGTAGATCATCAATGGAAGCAGTACGGAACTGTCCGCGCCGACATCATCATTGTGAAAACCACAATAGCCGATGTTGATAAAGCGATGGCTGAACTTTCCACACAGGTTCAGGCTCAGTTTGATGACGTCACCGCATCAGTAAATGAAAAGCTCACGGCCACGGTAAAATCAGATGGCACTGCATCAGCATTCTATGATGTCGGCCTTCAGATTCTGCGAGATGGGGTTTATTACAAAAGCGGAATGTCGATGGGTATTGAACCAGACGGCAGCTCGTATAAATCCACCATCGCATTCAATGCTGATCAACTTGGAATTTACACAGGAAATGAGGCTAACGGGTATCAACTTGTATTCGCAACCATAAACGGACAAGCATTCCTTGATACAGTTTTCATTAAAGACGGCTCAATTGATAATCTGAAAATTGGTCAGTACATCCAGTCCAATGATTGGGATAACGCAGCACAAAAAGGATGGCAGTTGAATAAATCTGGAAAATTCACTAACTATGGTTCAGTTGCTGGGGAAGGGAAAATGAAACAGGACAACAATACAATCAGTGTTCAGTCAGCGACAGGGCAACTTATTCAGATTGGCCGCCTAACGGGGGTTTTCTGATGGCTGAATGGGGGTTAAGAATATGGGACGAAAATGGCAGAGATATAAATACAGGTTTCGTCAGGGTGCTTGTCAAGGGTCAGCTCACCCTTGCTCAAGAACAGCAGAGTGGAAGTATGGCAGTAGCCGTGCCTTCCGGTTATATTCTTGATTTTTTGGTTCAGCCATCTACTGGCACTTTTTCATCAAAAAGAAGAAGGATATCAATATCTGGAGGTACATTAAATGTTTCATCGGCAAGTAATAGTGATTACTCGCCTGGAACATATCCAGCATTTTCAGCAAATGTTCTTTTGTTTTTAAGGAGGTAAAATGACTTTTGGTGCGATACTTCCAGATACGGAAGGAAATCCATTTTACATAAATGACACAATGCCACTATGTATGATATTAAAGCGACAATTAACGCTTGATATTAGCGGTGGGAATTGGGCTAGCGCTGTAGTTCACGCAAATGATGGGGCTGTAAGATTTTTATTTTGGGACTCACCTAACGCTAACACCTACGCTTATTATCAACTCAATACAACTACAAACACCTGGCAAATAACCGCATCGTGCAAGTCATCATCTGTTTTTACCGTCAATGTATATATCTTTGGTTATCAATATCAGATTCCTCCTAAGTGGGGCATGGCAATATGGGATGCTAACAAGAATTGCATTATAACAAATGAGACTAAGGTACTTAGGGGGGTGGCACCTTTGGGTGTTGAAGGATCAGAATCAGCAGGATATAACATTGACACCTCTCTTGTTGGGAGGTGGGCAATAGCACCTATTATTACCGGAATGATTGCTGGGATTATAAATTCGGGAGTTATAAGGCCTTGGTCTGCTACATATTACGGATCTTCATACTTTAATGGGTCATCCACACGGATTACATCAGTACCAACAGACACCGCATCAGGTGGCGTTCAAAACATAACCTATTACAATACAAGAACAAGAATAATGGCGGTGGACATTTCAAATTATTAGATCTTATAGATCTAAACTTAGAATTGATAGTTTATTTCTTTTAAATTATAAAGAAAATATATAAATGAGGGTTAATTATGAAGATCGTCTTTATTTTATCAGTTTTTTCGTTATTGGTAGGTTGCACTACTCAAAATCCATCTTGTTATGGTATGGCAAATGTCGGAGGGGTTGAAAGCATAGTTCAAATATATGGCGTCAGAAACATTGCCAATCAGACACAATACAAAGCTGGTTATCCATTTAACTGGCAGTGGGTGGGCAAGAACAACTTCACCAGAACGACATGTGAAAAGTAAAAAAACTTCCATAAGCAACCCGGCCACCGCGCCGGGTTTTTTATTGCCCGGAGAATATTATGCCAGCAGGCACTATTGCACTAACGAACAACTCAAGCGCCGCAACCGGAACAGGAACATCTTTCGACACTGAGCTAAGCGCCGGAGATTTTCTCTCTGCTGTCGTTGGACAGGTGCGTTATACGCTCGGGATTAAATCTGTAGACTCCGTCACCGGAATAACGCTCATTCGCCCATTTAATGGACCGTCAGCATCTGGGCTGGCTTGGACGCCTATCCCGCGAGATGTGCTTGTTGATACCACCGCTCAGATTGCAGCAGACCAGGGGTTAGTCATTCGCGGCTTTGTGCTGGATAAAGCCAACTGGCAACAGGTGTTTAGCGAAGAAGAAGACATCACTGTTACGCTGCCTGACGGTAGTCAGTTCCAAGGCCCAAGTTGGCGCAAAATCTCTGAATTGCTCGCAACTCTGGACGTCGGAAGCATTACTGAGCTTGCTGCTGAAATCCATGCTGATGCCGACCAGGTTGCAACTGACAAGCCGATCATCTTGCAAGCGGCAGATGATGCTATTGCAGCCAATAATGCGGCGCAGCAGGCAAAAGAGGGCACTCAGACAGCAAACGCGGCAGCGCAGCAGGCAAAAGCGGATGCAACAACTCAGGCCGGGATAGCAAAGACTGAGGCTGACCGGGCCAAGACAGAAGCTGACCGGGCGGCAGCATCGAACCCTGATAATTCACTGCTTAAGGTAAATAACCTTAGTGATGTAAACAACACTGCTACGGCACGTGGAAATATTTCAGCAGCTAAGTCTGGGGCGAATTCGGACATAACAAAAATATCTGGGCTGACAACCCCGCTGGAAATATCTCAGGGCGGTGGCGGGGCGAATTCAGCATCAGGGATCAGGTCAAACCTTAATGTGCCGATTGGTGTCGATAAGCAAATGATTACTGCATGGGTTTCATTTAGCGTAAATCCAACAACTTTTGCTATCACAATATTCGACAGCTTTAACGTCAGCAGCGTAACAAGGGCATCGGCAGGAGCGTACTACGTAAACTTTGCAAACAGCATGTTGAACGCAAATTACGCCGCTATAGGAATGGTTCGGGCACCAAATACTGTCGTAGCTGCATATACAGGATACTCACTATTAAACGATACAAAGACACTTACGCAGGTTGTGGTCAGATCCTCTTACTCTACCGGCACAAGTGCCGGGGCTTTTGATCCTTCAGAGTTCACTGTATATATAATTGGGGGTAAATAATGCCAAAAGTAATCGTATTTGAAGTCGGCGGCGCTGTTATGGTGTCCACCCCTGTACAGAAAGAAGTCAGCGGGTTACAGATAGAGGAAGCCGCAAAAATTGCGGTACCACTGGGTGTGGGTTTTTTAATTATGGACAGCGAAGATTTACCGTACAGATACCCCCAGCAGTCGTGGGAAATAGTAGAGGATGCCGTTTCTGTTAACAGAGAAAATCTCTCAAAAATTCTTAGAGACGAAGCAGAAGAAAAACGTAACGAGCTGCTATCAATGTATCAAAAGGCGACTGAAAATTGGCGCACCGATCTTGACTTGGACGACATCAGCGATGCAGATCGTACAAACCTAAAGTCCTGGGTTGCATGGCGCAAGTCCGTTGAGGCTGTCGACACGTCTACCGCATCAGAAGAAACGCCAGTCGAGTTCCCTGCACCGCCCGCTATCTAAATTTCCCGGCAGATCATTGCCCTGACAATTTTCCCCGCCTGGCACGGTTGATCATTATCGTTAGTTGATCAAATAATACTGTATATCCAAACAGTACTGAGGTGGGCATGGGCGGCAAAGACGCGAACTATCAGGTTGTGTACCAGGGTGAAAGCCTGGATGTGTACCACTCAGGCCAGTGGGTTTTCTTTCAGCGCCCAAAATCGTGCGGTGGCGGCTACTGGTTCGGCCGCACGTATGACGATTGCTTCTGGCTTGAGCTTGAGCGCCCGACGTCGCTACGGGCTGGTTTGCTGTATCTGATGTCGCTGGAGAGCTTGCAGAGTGATCGGTTTGATGATGAATTCATGCTGGAGGGGTGAGGTGCGTACATAATTGCGTACATAAAACGATGTTATCAGTTTAGAATTCAGTAATGACGGGTTTCTCAGGGCGGTGTTTCGTAATCGTGAAAAAGGAAGGTGGGTTGGTTGGCTTTGTCTTTCACTGTTTCGCTGTCCACTTCTGTTTGTTAACTTTCTGAAAACGCAGTGCCTGATTCCTTATGTGAACCTTTCCGCATTGGCTTGTGCTCATAGTAAACCCTATCCCGATTCACGTGAAGTGGGCAGCACCCCAGCGAGGGCAGAGAAGGGGCTAAACAGCCCTGATATGCGGATTAGAAGTATATGGGCGCACCGACACGAATGTTTTCCGAGCCAAAGTCGGGGTTTTCACCCTGACGTACACGGATTTTTTCATCTCTGGTGGGTTTATGCGTCGCGGAGTGGATGGGCAGTTTTCCTGGCCGGGTCTCACAGCCAAATCCCCGGCAGATAGAGGGGGTAATTCCCTGCTCTGTCGTTGGATAAGAGTCTGCGCATCCAGCGAGTATCAATGTCAAAACAGCGAGCGTCCATAACTTCATATAACGTCCTTATTGAGCCAATTTGAAGCTCCAACCTAACGCTGAAATTTTGAACAACAAGTCAACAGCCGGTTAAAAAAAGCGCTTTATTGCCCTCCTTTGTCACCAAAAATTGAATACTTTATTCATCACTGCCACCACAAAGGGGATGTTGAAGGGGGTAATCCTCTGATTTATTAATATTTTCTTGCAATTTAGTCACGCAAAGTCATCAAGGATCCCGTACAACATGCGCAGTTTTTTTATTGTGTATATGTTGAGGATTGAGCGTTGAAAAAGCATCAGCTTGCAAGTTTCTGTGTGGTTATGGCCCTGAGTACTGCCGCCTGTGCCGAAGGCCAGCCAGCCGGGGATGCACTGGCATTCCCGATGACCGCTCCGGCGATTGATGCCGCTTCCTGGGTGCTGATGGATGCCACCACCGGACAAATCCTCACGTCGGGTAACCCGGACGAACGCCGCAACCCGGCCAGCCTGACCAAACTGATGACGGGCTATGTGGTGGACCGCGCCATCGATCAAAAACGTATCACCCGTGACGATATGGTGACCGTGGGCAACGATGCCTGGGGAGCCGGTAACCCGGTATTTAAAGGGTCGTCACTGATGTTCATCAAACCCGGAGAGAAAATCTCAGTACGTGACCTCAGCCGTGGTGTGATTATCGATTCCGGTAACGATGCCTGCGTTGCACTGGCTGACTATGTTGCCGGAAGCCAGGCGAATTTTGTCACCATGATGAACCAGTATGTGGAGAAACTGGGGCTGAGTAATACCCATTTCGAAACCGTGCATGGGCTGGATGCACCCGGGCAGTTCACCACATCACGCGATCTGGCCATTCTGTCGCGCGCCATTATTAGCGGCGAGCAGGACTTCTACCAGATGTACAGTGAGAAGTCGCTCACCTGGAATGGCATCACTCAACAGAATCGCAATGGCCTGCTGTGGGATAAAACACTGCATGTTGATGGGTTGAAAACCGGTCATACCGAAAGCGCGGGCTTCAACATTATCGCCTCCAGCGTTGACGGGCAGCGCCGTCTGATTGCCGTGATCATGGGCGGAAAAAGCCCCAAAGGGCGTGAAGAGCAGGCACGCAAACTGCTGACCTGGGGCCAGAGCCAGTTCGATACCATACAGCTGTTCCATGCCGGGAAAGAGATTGGTCACGAAAACGTCTGGTATGGCAATCCACACCGCGTCTCACTGGGTAGCGAGAAAGATGTATTCCTGGCGCTGCCACGTGATGAGGTGCAAAAAGTCAAAGCCAAGTATGTGATTGACCGGAAGGACCTGGAAGCGCCGATTAAGCTGCACGAAAAGGTGGGCACTATCCAGCTGGTAGAAGGCGATAAGATACTGGCCAGTTACCCGCTGGTGGCGTTGCAGCCGGTGGAACAGGCCGGTCTCATTACCCGCATCAGCGATTACATTAAGCAGAAGCTATAGTCACACTCTGTGCTGGCCGGGCATGAAAAACATGGCCCGGCCACGAACCCAACATGTGCACTTCCTCACAGATCATTTCTCTGAGATTGAAAACCTCTGGTAAAAAACCCGTTAAGGTGGTTATTTATACAGTAGTTAATTCATCGAGGAGAAAACCATGCAGGTCGAAATTCAGCGTTTTGAACCAAGAAATGTGGCGGCTTTTCATCTGGTCGGTCCGTGGCACGAAACTGCGCCGCAAGGCTTCGCCCGTTTGAGAGAATGGGTGGAACGTCATCACCTGGCAGGAGACTGGCTGGCGATCTATTACGATAACCCCGAGGTCGTCCCCCCTGAAAAGTTGCGGATCGATACCGGCATCAGCGTGCCTGACGGTTTCGTTTTACCGCTGGACAGTGAGGGTGTGGAACTGCGTTCTATTCCCGGTGGCACCTATGGCGTGGCGAAGGTGACTGTCAGCGACGGCGATTTTTCAACACCCTGGCTGGCATTTTACGACGAATGGTTGCCAAACAGCGGCTATCAGCGCGCAGAAGGACCCTGTTTTGATCACTACCTGAACGACGGTTCGCAAAGCGGAATATGGGAGTTCCTGATCTGCGTTCCGCTGGTTAAACGCAGCCTTTAGCACCCCCCTGTTTTGTTATCGGAATGTGAACGACATCCGCCAGAAGAAAATAGTCGATTAACGTTTTGTATCAGTGCGGTAAGCTCAGTGTTTTCTGCTGCTTACCGCAGTGAAATGAGCGAGAAAACGGCGGGAAACCTCCATCGTTCGCCTGTCTCCCGAGCGTGCTTCAGGTATGATGTCCCGCTTATTCTCTCTTCTTTCGGAGCCACATTTGCGACCGGACAAGCCGCTGTCGGCCTTTGAGTTCAGCCTGTATCGAAATTACCGCATCGTCCACGGTGTGCGTATCGCTCTGGCGTTTATCCTGACGTTCCTGCTGGTGCGCCTGATGGAGATCCCGGAAGGCAGCTGGCCGCTGATCACGCTGGTGGTAGTGATGGGTCCTATCTCCTCGTGGGGCAACGTATTTCCGCGTGCGGTGCAGCGTATTGGTGGCACCATCTTTGGTTCGATCTCCGGGCTGATTGCCCTCAAACTGGAACTCATCTCCCTGCCGGTAATGCTGGTGTGGTGCGCTGCGGTGATGTTTATCAGCGGTTTTCTCACTCTCGGTAAACACCCGTATATGGCGTTGCTGATCGGCATCACCCTGGCGGTGATCTGTGGCGGGATCCCGGGGGATATGACCACCGCACTGTGGCGCGGGGGCGATGTGATCCTCGGCTCTTTGCTGGCCCTGCTGTTTACCAGTATCTATCCGCAGAAAGCCTATACTCACTGGCGCATCCAGCTTTCGGATTTGCTGCTGGAGACCGCGCGGGTGTATCACGCCGGGTTTTCTCCTAACCTTGTTGAGAAGCCGCGTCTGTCACGCCCGTTACAACGTTTGCTCAGTAACGTGGTTAAAATGCGTGCGTTGATTGAGCCATCCAGTAAAGAAACACGCACGCCACGATCGGTGTTTGAGGGGATTCAGACGCTGAACCGCAATCTGGTTTGTACGCTGGAACTTCAGCTTAATGCCTGGTGGGCTTCCCGTCAGAGTCATCTGATTATGCTCAATGCCCCGGCACTGCGGCGAACCCAGCAAATGACCGAAAATACGCTGCGGGCGCTGTCAAAAGTGATTGTTGAAGGGGATACCGGGAAAATTGCCGCCAACAGCGAAGAACTGGCAGAAATCACCCGTGAACTGCGGCAGCTGATTGCCGAGTCAGACAGCGATGAACTGGTAGAAACGCCCATTCACGGTTATGTCTGGCTCAGCCTGGAAATGGCCAGTCAGCTGGAAAGATTGACGGAACTGATCCGCCTCGCGTTGCGAAAATAGAATGATTCAGCAACAACTTACTGCGAGCTGACTCGGTTCAGGGTAAGATGGGGACAACGCAGTTCTGTAAGTTTAAAATTGCCATCGGCAGCGGCCCGCCGCTAAGCTGGTAGCCACGACAATGATGCCTGTTTGCACAGGCCCAAATGAAAGGTGTCTTCATGGAAAATGCAAAACAATCATTTCAGGACGTACTGGAGTTCGTGCGTATGTTCCGTCGTAAGAACAAGCTGCAACGTGAAATTATCGACAACGAAAAGAAAATCCGTGATAACCAGAAGCGTGTGCTGTTGCTCGATAACCTCGGTGAGTACATCAAACCAGGGATGAGCGTAGAAGCCATTCAGGAAATTATCACCAGCATGCGTAGCGATTACGAAGATCGCGTTGATGACTACATCATCAAAAATGCTGACCTGTCGAAAGAACGTCGCGATTTGTCGAAAAAACTGAAATCACTGGGCGAACCGAAAGCATAATCGCGAGCGGTAACGTCAGTGAATCAAATCAAGCCGGGCAGAGATGCCCGGCTTTTTTTATGACGCGTCATCATCCAGTTGTTGTGCCAGACGGCGTAATTCCGCCGCCACCGGATGAGGTGCTCGCTGTTCGCTGCGTGGCGCAGCGGTACTGGCGCGCATGACGAGGGACGTCGCAAACGGCGGTAATCCGGCCTCACTGCCGGGCTGCTCTAACTGACGGGTCAGCCACTGCACGCTGTGCTCGCCCAGCTGACGCATATCCTGGCGCACGGTGGTCAACGGCGGCTGATACCAGGCACTGTCTGCCGTATCGTCATAACCGACCACCGACATCTCTGCTGGCACGGCTACGCCCATCTGATGCAGTGCCTGCATTGCCCCCAGCGCCATCTGATCGTTAGCCACCAGCAGCGCAGAGGGCATTTCCTGCCCAACCAGCTGCATCACAGCCTGATATCCCGATTGAGCACTCCAGTCGCCATCCAACTGATGACAGGGGGCCAGCTGATGTTCCTGCAATACCTCAATCCAGACCGCGCGGCGTGCGCGTGCCGCGACCGAATCCGCCGGGCCGTTGAGCAGCGCAATATTTTGGTGCCCCAGCTGCAGCAGGTGTTCCGCACCCTGGCGTGCGCCGGTATGGGCGCTGAAGGTGCAGGCGGCAACCTCAGCATCTTCAGCGACATCGAGAAACAGGCAGGGCAGCGAGGCGGCCATGCGATTAATCTGTTGCGCGGCCTCTGCATCAAGCGGCACATTGATCAGCAGTGCATCGACCCGCTGGGATAACAGGTCGCTAACTGCCTGCTGTGCGCCGCCGCTACCCGCCATCGCGATCACCAGATGGTAGCCCAGCTGGCTGGTACGCTGCTGGATTGCCGACGCGATCTGTGCCGGAGCCAGTAACGCGAGATCGCTGGTAGCGAGGCCGAGTGTGCGGGTATTTTTCCCCGCCAGCTGCTGCGCCACGCGATTAGGCACATAATTCAGCGCCTGCATCGCCGCTTCCACCCGCACACGGGTCTGCTCTGCTACCTGGTTCGAATGGTTCAGCACCCGGGAGACGGTCTGATAGGACACACCGGCAGCACTGGCGACATCTTCCAGCGTTACGGAACGGGCTCTCATAGTTAACTCCTGTTTTTGAATGCGCAGTGTAGCAATAAAACGCAGCCGCATCTTTCGCTCTGCGCCATCATCTCCCGCTGCCTTATGGTTGAACCCGTGTTTAATTAAAATTGATGGCGCTGAATATAATGGTCGCCGGACTGACGTCATTTTCGACAGGTAATAAGGATATAACATGTCTGAACACGCATTATCCCGGGATCGGGTGATCCGCACACTCCCATTGACCCGCTGGAACGAACCGCAGCACGATAGCGATGCTGTTGAGTCGCTGGAGCAGGGCAGCCTTCTGTTTATGCCTCAGCTGACCTTTGCGCTTCTTCCGGAAGAGCAGGCGCTGCTGACGCCAGCGCTGGTAGACCTCAAACGTAAAAATATCAGCTTCAACCCGCAAAAAAATCAGGTGCGTGGCATCGCGCAGAAGGATAAAACCCCTGAGGTAACCGCCTTACTGTCGCGCTATTATCAGCATTGTCTGCAGCTGCTCGACGCGCTGCTACCGGAGTACCGCCACGCGGTGCACTCTCCCTCAAATAGTCTGCGCCTGCATCCGGTCACTGCCTGGCGTGATGCCAGCTCATGGCGAAAAGATGACAGCCGCCTGCACGTGGATGCTTTCCCTTCACGGCCGATTCAAGGCGAGCGTATTTTGCGCATCTTCACCAATATTAACCCGCATGGTGAAAGCCGGGAGTGGCGCGTGGGCGAACCTTTTCCGGTGCTGGCACAGCGTTTTATGTCACATCTGAAAGGGTATTCACCCTTGGGAAGCTGGCTGCAGCATCGTCTGGGCATGACTAAATCCCGACGCACAGGATACGACCATATGATGCTCAGGCTGCATGATGCGATGAAAGCAGACAAACATTATCAGGAGGAGGGACCGCAAGTGGCGCTGACGCTGCCGCCGGGCAGCAGTTGGATCTGTTTTGCTGACCAGACTCCCCACGCGGCAATGAGTGGTCAGTTTATGCTGGAGCAGACCTTTTTACTGCCGCTCGCCGGGATGAAAAATCCGCAAAATGCGCCGCTGACGGTGCTGGAAAATCTGTTGCAGCAACCGCTGCTGTGATCTGAGTGGGATGTCTCAGGCAGGCATCCCTTTGTTACTGCACTTTGAAACATAAAAAGACTTTGCATAAAGTCATGTCTTTTACCATCATCTGATTAGCGTATATTTTTTTCCCTGGTGAAAAACTGGAACTATCTTGCAAAACCTTCGTGTTTCCTTGCGGCAAGCGATACAACGTACTGACTGGTATCCGAAAAGACGTTCCTTCCGCGTGCTCTTCTGGCGTGAAATCACCCCGTTAGCGGTGCCGATCTTTTTTGAGAATTTATGCGTCCTGCTGATGGGGGTGCTGAGCACTTTCCTGGTCAGCTGGCTGGGCAAAGAAGCGATGGCCGGGGTCGGGCTGGCCGACAGTTTTAATATTGTGGTGATCTCCTTTTTTGCCGCTATCGACCTCGGGACAACGGTGGTGGTGGCTTTCAGCCTTGGTAAGCTGAACCGGGAGCGCGCGGTGGCTGCTGCGCGTCAGTCGCTGATCATCATGACCCTTTTTGCCGTTTTGCTGGCGCTGGCGATCGAATTTGTTGGCCCGCAGATCATCGATCTGATTGCGGGTAAAGCGGAGCCGGAAGTGAAAGCGCTGGCGCTCTCCTACCTGCAAGTCACCGCCTGGAGTTATCCGGCTGCCGCCATCGCTCTGATTGGCTGCGGAGCGTTACGTGGTGCCGGAAACACCAAAATCCCGATGCTGATCAACGGCGGGATGAACATCCTCAACATCATCATCAGTAGCGTACTGATCTACGGCTGTTTCTCCTGGCATGGGCTGGGTTTTGTCGGCGCCGGACTTGGGCTGACCATCTCGCGCTATATCGGTGCGGCCGCCGTGATTTACGTGCTGGTGATAGGCTTTGTTCCGGCGCTGAAAATCTCGCTAAAAAGCTATTTCACCCGTCTGAATATGAATATCCTGCGCGAAGTGCTTGGCATTGGTGTCCCGGCCAGTATTGAATCGGTGCTGTTTAACGGCGGTAAGCTGTTAACCCAGATTTTTGTCGCCGGAATGGGTACGGACGTCATTGCCGGTAACTTTATCGCCTTCTCCATTGTGTCACTGATTAACCTGCCGGGTAATGCACTCGGATCGGCGTCGACTATCATCGTCGGCTCGCGTCTGGGGCGCGGGCAACTGGGTCAGCCGGAGCGTCTGCTACGCTTTATTTTCGGGCTGTCGAGTATTGGCTTATGCCTGCTGGCGTTGCTGACCGTCCCCTTTGCCGGGCTGCTGGCGCAGTTTTACACCCAGGACCCGGAAGTTATCCATGTAGTGAAAATGCTGGTCTGGCTCAACGCGGCCTTTATGCCGTTCTGGGCGGCGTCATGGGTGCTGCCCGCCGGGCTGAAAGGGGCACGCGATGCGCGTTACACCATGTGGGTCTCTCTGTTAAGCATGTGGGGTGGGCGTATCGTGGCCGGGTATCTGCTGGGGATTGTGCTGGGCTTTGGCGTGGTGGGGATCTGGCTGGGAATGGTGCTGGACTGGATGATCCGTGGCGGCTTCTTCTGGCATCGCATGAACAGCGGCCGCTGGTTGTGGAAGTATCGCCCGCAGCCTGAGCAGCCGTAGCGCACAGATTGACACTTTTTTTACGCTTTGCGAGGTCAGTCGCAGCTTGCGCTTAAGATATATCATAGATATATTTTACTTCGAATGAGAATGATTCCTGATTTCATATCCCAACGAGGACAAGCACGTTGACTGACTCTCTCAAAGCAAGCCGTGCGCCACAGCGCGTACGTAATGAACTGCGCTTCCGCCAGCTGACGGTTACCGCGAAAACCAAAGTAGCCGACAGCTTCTGGCGTATCGAATTTGGTGGTGAAGATCTCGCCGGTTTCATCTCTCCGGGCTTCGATGACCATATCAAAGTGTTTTTCCCCGATGCCAGCAGCGGCACGCTAAACCTGCCTGAAGTGACGGAAGAGGGCGTGGTGTGGAAAGAGGGCGCGCGTCCGGTCTCCCGTGACTACACGCCGCTGTTCTTTGACGGGGTGGCGCAAACCCTGACCCTGGATTTCTATATTCATGACGGCGGCGTCGCCAGTGACTGGGCAACCCAGGCGCAGCCTGGTGACGCCTTAGCGATTGGCGGCCCACGCGGTTCGCTGGTGGTGCCGGAAGATTACGCTTTCCAGCTGTATGTCTGCGATGAAAGCGGGCTGCCCGCCTTTAAACGTCGTAAGGAAACCCTCAGCGGCCAGCAGCTCAGTCTGTTCGCCTATGTGGATGAAGCCAACGGACAGGATTATCTGGAAGGACTGAACGGCGTGGATGCCACCTGGGTTGGCAGTGGTGCGATGCAGACAGAGAATCTTGCGGCGCTGATTGCGACACTCAACGGCATTCAGCTTCCGCCGGAGGATTACTTTATCTGGCTGACGGGCGAGGCGGAGTTTGTGAAAAAGCTGAGCGATTACTTTATCGAACAGCGTGGCTGTGACGCGACCTTCGTGCGCGCTGTTGCCTACTGGCATCAGAAATAGCGTGAAAATGGAGCCGCCAGTCTGGCAACCCGATAGCGCGGCGCGTGCCGGCCACCGCAGAAAACGCCGGGAAAAAATACTCGATGCCAGCGATATCCGCCTGCTGCTGCTGCATTTCCTCAGTCACAACGCCGCGCACGGTTACGAGTTAATCAAAGCCGTCGAGGAGCTGTCGAAAGGGGAGTACAGCCCCAGCCCGGGGATTATTTACCCCAATCTCCAGCTGCTGGAAGAGATGGAGTGCATCGCGGTGGTGGACGCTCAGGCCACACGTAAAGCCTATCGTCTGGAAGAGAAAGGGCTGGAACAGTTGCAGCTCCACGCTGCTGCGCTGCTCAGCATCATTCAGCGGCTTTCCACGCTGGCAGTACTGGTGAATAACCGCAGCCTGCCAGATGTGGAGCGTGCTATCCACAATATGAAGTCGGCGCTCAATGTTCGCCTGTCACAGGAAGGGATCTCGCAGCCGTCGTTGTTCGCCATCATCGATGCTCTGGACGAGGCCGCGAAAAAAATTGAGCGCAGTTAGCGTCATTATGAGTGTGAATGTTGATTTCTGAGCACGTGATTAACGCATAAAAAAACGGCGCAGCCCGATCAGGCTGCGCCGTTTTATATTGAACGATTACTCCCCTAAACGGTAGCGATCCAGCCAGTGTGCATATGGCGCAGGCAGTGTCCAGGAAGGGCGTTCAACGTTGAGTTTCTTCGCCAGATAGTACGGATAGTGTGGGTTAGCGAGGTGCGCACGCCCAATCATTACCAGATCCATCTGCTGATCGGCAATGACACGCTCGGCCACGTCCGGCGCTTCGACGCCCCAGGACGAGGCCACCGGTAAACCGGCTTCACGGCGCACGCGTTCAGCAACCGGCGCCAGGAAGGCCGATCCCCAGGGGATCTCGGTTTCCGCAATCGAGAAGCCCACGCTGACATTCAGCAGATCCAGCCCCCCTTCACGCATCAGTCGCGTCAGTTCAATGGATTCCGCCAGCGTCTGCTCATCGCGTCCGTCATATTCGATCACGCCAAAACGTGCCGTAAGCGGCAGATGTTCTGGCCACACTTCACGCACCGCAGCCAGGGTTTCCAGCAGGAAGCGGCTGCGCCCGGCGAAGTCACCGCCGTACGGGTCGTTACGCTGGTTGGCATGGACCGAGAAGAAGCTCTGGGCCAGGTAGCCGTGCGCGAAGTGCAGTTCCAGCCATTCAAAACCGGCGTCCCGTGCGCGGCGTGCGGCCGCGACAAAATCACTTTTCACCCGGGCAATATCGTCCAGCGTCATGGCTTTTGGCACCTGAGGGAGATGATGCCCAAAGGCGATCGCAGACGGCGCGAGGGTTGCCCAGCCACGGCTGTCCCCGGCGGCGATATGGTCATCACCTTCCCACGGGCGGTTGGCGCTGGCTTTACGTCCGGCATGACCAATCTGAATACCCGGCACCGCCCCGGCGGCTTTAATGGATGCGGCGATTTTTGCCAGACCTTCAGCCTGCTGATCGTTCCACAATCCGGTACATCCCGGCGTGATGCGGCCTTCCGGCGACACCGCCGTGGCTTCCACAATCACCAGTCCGGCACCGCCACGCGCCAGCGCCGGATAATGCACCTGGTGCCACTCATTGGTCAGGCCGTCTTCGGCGCTGTACTGGCACATTGGTGGAATGGCAATGCGGTTGCGTAGCGTGACATCTTTCAGGGTAAAGGGCGTAAACAGTGCAGACATAATCAACCTGTGGAGTGAGAAAGAACGGGAAACAGTCGGCCACACTAAGGCACCCGACACGGCGGATGATAAGCCGTGTGTGCTGTGTCAGTGGGTCAGCGTGTTGAACAACAGTTCGCGCAGCCAGCGGTGGCCGGGATCGCGGTGGCTGCGTTCATGCCAGGTCAGGGTCTTACTGAATCCAGTAATCGTCAGCGGTGGCGTGAGCGGGATCAGACCGTGCGTATGCTGTGCCAGGCGCTGCGGCACAACGGCAATCAGATCGCTACTGCGCAGGATCTCCGGCAGCACCAGAAAACTGTTCACCGCCAGCGTGACCCGACGCTGGCGACCCAATGCGGCCAGCGCATCGTCGGTCACCCCGCGAAACTGGGTTCCGCTGTGTGACACCAAAGCATGGTCGAGCGTACAGAAGCGGTCAAGTGAGAGCACCCCCGATGCGGCATCGGGATGCCCGGCGCGCAACAGGCAGACGTATTGTTCCTCAAACAGGTGATGAGCATGCAGGTCCGGCGGCGTTGTCTCTGGCGTGACCAGTGCCATATCCACCTCACCCTGCGCCATTTGTGCGGCCAGCTGTTCGTTGATCACCGGCTGCACGCTGACCCGTATCCCCGGTGCCTGTTGGCGCAGCGCACTGATAAACGGCACCACGACGGCACTGAGCGCGTAATCGGTGGCGGCAATCCGCAGCGACATCTGTGTACGGGCGGCATCGAAGACCTTCGGTTGCAGTAACTGGCTGACTTCCGCGAGGATCTGCTTCACTGGCGCGGCCAGCTCCAGCGCACGCAGGGTGGGCGTGATGCCGTGACGGTTACGCACAAACAGCGGGTCATCAAAGCAATCGCGTAGCCGGGTCAGCATCCCACTGACGGCGGGCTGCGTCAGGGCCAGACGCCGGGCAGCACGCGTTACACTGCGCTCATCCAGCAGGGCATCCAGGGTTTTCAGCAGGTTAAGGTCAAGAGTGCGCAAATCGGCCATCGCGGGTGGGTTCTCTGGTTTAGATATCAGTTTGTATAATATCTTAAATAAAAAATGGCGATTGGTTTTATGTCTCAGGCTGGCGCAGCATGGCGGTGAACTCAACCTTTATGAAGGCACTAACGATGAACAGCATTGACTGGCCACAAGGCTATATCCCAGGTTTTAGCGATAACTTCGCTTCGAATGAAATGATCATCACCGGGGTCAGCGTCACCGCCCTGTGGGACAAACTGACCGATACGGCGGCATGGCCGGGCTACTACAGCAACGCCAGTGATATAGGTTTCCACGATGGCAGCGGCCCGCGTTTGACGGACGGCGCACGCTTCCGCTTTACCACCTTTGGTTTCCCGGTCGAAGCCGAAGTGAATGAGTTTGAGCCACCGCTGGCGGGTAGCGCAGGGCGCATCGCCTGGCATGGCTGGTGCGGTGACGACAGCGAAAGTCGCCTGGATGTGCATCATGCCTGGCTGATTGAAGCGCTGCCGGGTGGTCGGGTACGTCTGCTGACGCAGGAAACGCAGAACGGTAAGCCTGCCCGCGATCTGGCCTCTGCACGCCCTAATCCGATGATCAACGGTCATCAGGCGTGGCTGGACGGGATGATTGCCGCCGCCCGCGCTGCGCAGCAATAAGCTCACCTTATTGTGTAATAAGTAGAATGTTGCTGGACGGACAGTGAAACTCTGCCAGGTTATTAACGTATTTTTCCTCTTATCCTGACGTTAATAATAAAGGTAGCCCGCAATGAAACAGGACATTCTGATTATTCAGCCACTGATGCCGGAACTGAGCGAGGTTCTGCACCAGCACTATCACTGCCATCGTCTGTATGAACAGACGGACGTGGCCGCCTTCCTTCAGGCACATGCCGGCAAGATCAAAGCGGTTGCCACCCGGGGTGATGTCGGGCTGGCGGCCGATCTGATGGCCGCGCTGCCTGCGCTGGAGCTGATCGCTGTGTTTGGTGTTGGCACTGACGGCATCGATCTGTCAGCTGCCCGCGATCGCGGTATCACGGTGACCATCACCTCCGGGATTCTGACGGATGATGTGGCCGACCTGGCGCTGGCGCTGATGCTTGGCGTGTCACGCCAGATCGTGGCGCAGGATGCGTTCCTGCGCAGCGGCGCCTGGCAGGAACGCCCGCCGCAGCTCGGTTATAAGCTGTGTGGTAAACGCGTGGGGATTATGGGACTGGGCAAGATTGGTGCTGCCATTGCCCGGCGCTGTGCGGGCTTTGATATGCAGATTGGTTACTGCAACAGTCGCCAGAGTGAAGAACCCGCATGGCAGCGTTTTGGCGATCTGCATCAGCTGGCGCAGTTCAGTGACTTTCTGGTGCTGGCGGTACCGGGGGATGCGCGTAATCGCAAGATGGTGGATGCGGAGATCCTCAGCGCGCTGGGGGAAGAGGGCATTCTGATTAACGTTGCTCGCGGGGCGGTGGTGAATGAGGATGACCTGATTGAAGCGCTGCAAAATCAGGTCATTCGCGGTGCCGGTCTGGATGTGTTTGAGAATGAGCCAGCGATTGATGCGCGTTTTGCGGGGCTGACCAACACGGTACTGATGCCACATATTGCCAGTGCAACGGTCGAGACGCGTCAGGCGATGGCGCAGAACGTGGCGGATAATCTGGCAGGATGGTTTGCAGGGAAGGGGGCGATTACGCCAGTGGAGTAGAAATATACCCCCTTCAGGGGGGATATTTTGCTTTAAGTATGATTAACACTCTGGATTGTCCCCTGAACCATAGTTACAAGCGTAAGGGTCTTTCCATTTATTTCCTCTGTAGAAGAAAGTAGAGGTTTCTCCATCATTAAAAAAAACAGTAGCAAGTCCACTGGACCGTAACTTCCAGTCACCCGACGTCCCATCTTTAAATGAAACTTTACCTGATGCTAAACAAGGTGAGTCATATTCATGAAAAGCCGTACCATACTCCCTCGCCTCTTTAGCTACTTTGAAAAAAAGAATGAGTTGATTTGTTGAACGTACTGCTGGCTGTTGAGGCTGATGTTTGATGTACGACAATCCCATTTACTTTGTTCATCTCTCCGCGTTCGATTGCGCTAAATATTTTTACAATAATGTGTTCTGCATCGGTTATGCCATTTTTATCGATAAATAACATAGCTACATTTCCTTGTAATATTAACTTTAGATTGGCGTGTTAGCTTTGATGTCATATCCCATTGACACTGTTCCAGCGCAATTTCCTTGTGGATTTTGTAAGGTGTAATCAGTTCTAACTCGGGAGAAACTTAATGCGACATACTCTCTCGGTGCACGCATGTTGCCATTACCTACCGAGTAGACCTGAGTAATGATGATTTCATAAAGTGTGATTTTTAAATATTCAAGAGGTGAACCTCCAGCTTTTCGCATAGTCAGCACAGCCTCAGGGATATGTTTGCCCGTTAGACAGAACTGGAGCAGGTTAGGGCTGGATTTATCAATATAATGTTCGAAACTAAGATCTTCTACAGTACATTTTCCTGCGCCACCACCACTACCCAGATGCAGATCAGATGTCTGGCTGACAGACCAACCCCAGTTAATAAGCTCTATCTCTCCTTTATGTGTTGAATCCAGAGATTCACCTTCTATACCATCAATTTTTATAAAAATATCATTAGCCATAACGGTTACTATTCCTTGTAAAAGTAATTGCTGCGTTACCACTCATTAATACTGCTTTTCCGGAATTCTACCTGTTCGCTTATCGACCTGCCAGCGTGGAAGTACAAAATAGCCATTTGTCCGGATGATATGCAGCACAAGATATTAGGGAGGAGTCTTTTATCTTCAGGGGAATACAGGCGGGAAATATGAATAAGATAAATAATGAGCTTAACAGATGGAGTTTTGCTTAAATCAGCACGGTTCGACCGGAAAAAAAGGTCGAACCCTACTAGAGATCACAAAAGCTTAATACTGCCCGTCTATCACTTCCACGCCTTTACCGGCCAGCCACGGATCGATCCACTCGCGTTCCAGCTCGCCGCGCTTCGCCAGTTCAAAATTGCGCTCATCAACAATCAGATAGGCCTGCGCGGCGTCGAGAATCTGCGCGGCATCCGCTTTGGGGATCACAATCACGCCGTCGTGATCGCCGAGAATAATATCGCCCGGTGACACAGGGATATTCCCGCAGGCAATCGGCACATTGATCTCACCGGGACCATCCTTAAACGGCCCGCCGGGAGTGACGCCAGCCGCATACAGGTGATAATCCATTTTGCTGATGCCTTCGATATCGCGGATCGCGCCGTCGAGCACCAGCCCTTCAATATTGCGCTGGCGTGCCCAGGTGGTCATCACTTCCCCCATCAGCGCCTGGCTGCGGTCACCCTCGTTTGACACCACGATGACATCGCCCGCGCCCGCCATATCCATCGCTTTATGCAGCATCAGATTACAGCCCGAACGGGCCTTCACCGTGACGGCCAGTCCGCACATGGTGGAATGGGACGGGTTGCTCATCAGACGGATATCGCAGGCCAGCGCAGGCAGACGGCTCATGCAGTCAGCGACCACGGCAGCGGGCAGGGTGCGGAACGCCTCAACATAAGGCGCGGCCTGTAAATCACGTTGTAAGAAAATACGGTTACCAACAGTCATAACTATCCTCGTTTATTTCAGGCTGGCCACGGCGGCGGCAATCAGATCCGCGCCCTGTTGCAAGGCAGGTAAATCGGTGGCGATCGACAGGCGGAAGTAGGGCGACAGCCCGTAAGCCGCTCCGGCCACCACGGCAACGCCAGCGGTGTCCAGCAGCCACAGCACCACTTCGTTATCCGTGGTCAGGCGTTGCCCTTCCGCCGTGGTTTTCCCCAGCAGGCCCCCGCAGTTAACGTAAAGATAAAAGGCGCCTTCCGGCAGAAGGCAGCTCAATCCGGGAATGGCATTCAGGCGGGCAGCCATATCGTCGCGGCGCTGGCGGTAAACTTCCAGGCTGCGGGTGATAAATTCGGTGCCGCTGTTCAGTGCGGCCAGTGCTGCTGCCTGGCTGACGGAGCTGGCATTGCTGGTGGACTGCGATTGCAGCGTGCCCATCGCGGCGATCAGCGCTTTCGGTCCGGTGGCATAACCGATACGCCAGCCGGTCATGGCGTAGGTTTTCGACACGCCGTTGACGATCAGGGTGCGGTCCGCCAGGCGTGGCTCCACTTCCAGCAGATGCACGTTGGGCGCATTGTCATAGCGGATATGCTCGTAGATATCGTCGGTCATGATCGCCAGATGCGGATAATCCAGCAGCACATCCGCCAGCGCGCGCAGCTCGGCACGCGTATAGCTGGCACCGCTGGGGTTGGAAGGGGAGTTAATCAGCAACCAGCGGCAGCGGCTGGTAATCGATGCGCGCAGGCTTTCCGGCGTCAGTTTAAAACCGTCCTGCTCGCTGCACGTGACAATCACCGGGCGGCCGTCGCAGGCCAGCACCATATCGGGATAGGAAACCCAGAAAGGCGCGGGGATCAGCACTTCATCGCCGGTTTCCAGCGTGGCGGAGAAGGCGTTAAAAATGGCGCTCTTGGCTCCGTTGGTGACAATCACATCGTCGGCGTTCACCGTCAGACGGTTCTCACGCAGGAACTTCTCGGCAATCGCCGCACGCAGTGCCGGGGTGCCATTGTTCTGCGTATAGCGCGTTTCACCCCGTTCAATGGCCGCGCTGGCGGCCTGGCGGATCGCCGCCGGTGTGTCGAAGTCCGGCTCGCCCACCACCAGATTCACAATCGATTTTCCGGCACGTTTCAGCGCGTTGGCGCGGTCGGAAGCGGTACTGCTCGGCGAGGGTTTAATGCGGGTAACGCGATTGGCAATATGGATGGCACTCATAGCAACACTCCGGTCGGTGGCGTAATAGCCTTAAGTTACGAACATCCGGGGCGGTTCGGCTAAGAGGAGTTTGTTCTGATTCAAGAGCAAAAGCTTATGGATGGGGCAGAGCCATAAGCAAAAGCCATTTAATGGTGCAGCGCCGCATCACAAAATGGAGAGAAAATATGTTAAAAAACGGTTAAAATCGCGATCTATCTCACTGTTTTACATATTAACTTTCCTGATGTGTCGGCGCTCACCCTCAGAGTGGTCTGGATCTTGCTATATTCCTGTTCACCCAATTGTTACCGCAGCGCAGTGCAGAAGAGGAAGGTCCAGATGAATCTCAGGCGGCTCAAATACTTTATCAAAATTGTCGATGTCGGCAGTTTGACTCAGGCAGCTGATATTCTGCACATCGCGCAGCCTGCCCTTAGCCAGCAGCTGGCGTCGCTGGAAAGCGAAGTGAAACAGCAACTGCTGATCCGCACCAAACGCGGCGTCACGCCCACCGAAGCGGGCAATATTCTTTATGCACACGCTCAGGCCATTTTGCGCCAGTGCGAGCAGGCCCAAAGCGCCATTGATGGTGCCGGACAGGCGCTGAGCGGGCAGGTATCCGTCGGGCTGGCCCCCGGCACGGCGGCCTCGCTGCTGGCCCTGCCGCTGATGGAAGAAGTGCGCAAACAGCATCCGGGCATTCTGCTTTATTTCAATGAAAGCTTCGGCACCACCCTCAGTGAACTGATCATGAGCGGGCGGATGGATATGGCGGTGCTGTATGGCAACCGTCAGGTACACGGGCTGGCGTTTATCCCGCTGATGAAAGAGGATCTGTATCTGGTGACGCCGCAGGCCACGGCCAGTTTCGGCAAAACCGTGACCCTGCAAGAGATTGCACATCTGGAACTGTTCCTGCCGCGCCCGTACAACATTATGCGCAAGCTGGTCGACGAAGCTTTCGTGCAGAAAAACCTCTCTTACAGCGTGAAGTGTGAAATTGAGTCGGCTTCCACCCTGGCGCTGGCGCTGGATAAGAACCTCGGTGCCACCATTCTGCCTGAGTCCATTGCGCGCAACATGGTGGCGCAGGCGCACGCACGCATGTCGAAGATTGTCGACCCGGGCATTCAGGCACCGCTCTCGTTCTGTACCTCCGATCACCTGCCGCTCTCCCAGCCTGCGGAAGCCGTGAAGAAGATCCTGCTGGCGCTGATGGCCGAACGCACCCAGGACAATCGCCCGCTGACGCTGGTGGGGTAAGGACATCTTCTGAAGGAGATGGCGATGTCCTGTAGGGGTCGATCATTTTTCCGATCGACCCGTGCTGATGGTTTGCACCCGCTGTCAGGTCCGCGTTACTGGCCGACCGGAACAAAAGGTCGGCCACTACGAATGGTGAAACCTCAGAGCCCATCTCTGTCATGCACGGCGAATGATGAAGAGTAATAAGTCTGTCTTATCCCCCTAAAGCGAAACCCTCTTACAGACTGGCAGAACGACCGGGCTACAGTGAGCCTATGTCGGGCTTTCCGTTGACGGATATGATGTTGAGGATGAGGAATGGATCCAGCAGGTCAGTTAAAGGCACCACAAATCAGCTGGCTGGGTACCCACGCGCTGCTGTTTGAAGCGCCGGGCACACTCTCACTGGCGAACCAGCAGCGCATCTGGGCGCTGGCAGACTACAGCGCCAGACTGAACAGCATTCGCGGCGTGGTTCCGGGGATGAACAATCTGATGCTGGTGTTCGCCCCCCAGTGGTGCGGAACCGAATCGCTACCGGAGCAGCTGCTGCGCCAGTGGCAGAAGGGGGAAAGCAAAACCTTCTCCGGGCGCGTTATCGAACTGAACGTCACCTACGGTGGCGAACCGGGGCCGCATATCTGTGATGTCGCGGAACACACCGGCATGACCATTCAGGAAATCGTCCAGCGCCACAGCGAACCCCTCTATCCGGTTTATGCCCTCGGCAGCCATCCAGGCTACTGCTACCTCGGCAATATGGACCCGCAGATCGCCACGCCACGCCGCAGTACCCCGGTGCAGAGCATTCCCGGCGGTTCCGTGTCGATTGGCGGTGTGCAGACGGGGGTTTCCGCCTCCGCCGGGCCGAGCGGCTGGAACACCATCGGCCGCACGGATTTTATCTTCTTTGATGCCCATGCTGAGCCGCCGGTGCGTTTACAGCCCGGTGACAGCATTCGTTTTCGCGTGGAAAAGGTGCTGGCATGATCGAAATTGAACGCACCACACCGCTCACCAGCGTGCAGGATAACGGCCGCTTCGGCGCGCTGCACTTTGGCGTCGGTACGGCGGGGGTGATGGACCCGCTGGCGCTGCGCCTTGGCAATGCGCTGCTGGGTAATCACCCGGACGATGCCGCGATTGAAGTGCCGCTGTTTCCTTTCCGTGTCCGTTTTCATCGCGATGGCATTTTTGCCATCAGCGGCGGCGACAGCCAGGCCTCCCTCGACGGCAGGCCCGTTCCCGCCTGGTGGGTGGCCCGCGCCCGGTCAGGTGAGGTGCTGACGCTCAATGCTTCGCGCTTTTCCGCCCGCAGCTATCTGCACCTGCCGGGCGGGGTGGATGTGCCCCGGGTGCTCGGCTCGCGCAGCACGCAGTTACGCGGTGAATTTGGCGGCTGGCAGGGACGTGGCCTCAGCGCAGGCGACCGGCTGAATGCCCGCACGCCGGATTATCGCGGTGCATCCGACTTCGGTATCGCCTCGCCACGACTGGCGTTGCAGGCAGGCTCATTGCAGGTGCCGGAAATCCGCGTGCTGCCTGCCGCCGAATACACCCGTTTCACGGCGGGATCCGTCCAGCGTTTCTGGCAGCAGTCGTGGCGCATCACGCCGCAAAGCAACCGTTACGGCTACCGGCTGGAAGGCGAAGGGCTGGTGGCGACAGTGCCGCTGGAGATGCGTTCCCACGGCATCATCCCCGGCGTCATTCAGGTCACTCACAGCGGCCAGCCGATTATTCAGATGCGCGATGCCCAGCCCAGCGGCGGCTATCCGAAGCTGGGGACGGTGATCGACGCCGATATGTGGCTGCTGGGGCAGGTGCCGGTGGGCAGCCAGGTGCGTTTTGTTGAAGTGGATCTGGCCCAGGCGCAGCAGGCCCAGCAGGTGCAGGATCGCTGGCTGGAGAACCTGTGTCATCAGATCGATCGTTACCGCCGCAGCGCGGGCTGACCCGATAAAAGGAGCGCGAATGATAGCATTTCGAGAGTTACAGAGCCTGGTCAATCAGATGCAGCGCAGCGGCCTGACCCGCTTACAGATAAACAGCGCGGACTATGCCATTCGCATGATCTGCCAGCCGGGCAGTCAGTTGCCCGCCGCCCCCGCACCAGAACCTGCTGCTGTCGCAGAGGTGCCCGTCACGCCGGTTGCGGTCACGGCACCGATGCCGGGCCGCCTGTGGTTACAGGACCCGCTAAGCGGTAAAAACGTTGGCCCTGTTTCCGGGCCTGTCGAAGCGGGCTGTCTGCTGGCGCTGGTGCAGGCCGGGCCACTCTGCCTGCCGGTGCGTGCGCCGCAGGACGGCATACTGACCAGCATTGATGCCACGCAGGGCCAGGCGGTGGAGTATGCCCAGCCGCTGATGCATTTGCTGCCAGCGGGACAACAACAGACAAAGGAGCATGACCATGCGCAGCATCGATCTTAACGCCGATCTCGGCGAAGGGTTTGGCGACTACACCCTCGGCGATGATGCCGGGTTGATGGCGCTGATCAGCTCGGCGAACGTGGCCTGCGGCTTTCATGCGGGTGACGCCACGATTATGGCGCGCAGCGTTGCGCTGGCGAAACAGCACGGCGTTGACCTTGGTGCTCACGTTGGCTTCCCGGATCTACAGGGATTTGGCCGCCGCCGGATGCAGATTGACCCGGCCCAGCTGGCACACGATGTGACCTATCAGCTGGGGGCGCTGGCGGGCTTTGCCCGAGCCGCCGACTATCCGCTGACGCTCATGAGTTTTCACGGCGCGCTGGGCAATATGGCGGCAGAAGACGACGCGCTGGCGCGACCGTTGCTACTGGCGGTGCGGGCCTTCGATCCCACGCTGATTATCAGCACCACGCCGGGCAATGCCGTCGAACGCTGCGCACGGGAGCTGGGGCTGCATGTTGCCTGCACCTTCCTGGCCGACCGGGCTTTTCAGGCCAATGGTCTGCTGGTACCGCGCGGTTCTCCGGGGGCGGTGATTCATGATGAGGAAGAGGTGAGCCGCCGGGTGATCGACCTGCTGACCACTGGCGCCATCACGACCATCGACGGCACGCGGCTGCCGATGAATGTTTCTTCCATTTTGCTGCACGGTGACACGCCGGGGGCGCTGGCACTGATTGTGCGTCTGCGCCGGGATATCCAGGCAAATGGCGGAGAAATCAGATCGCTGTCACAACAAAAAGCCCGTTAAGCCCGGTTATAAGAGTGGCTTATTGCCACAAAGGCTTAACCTCTTACCCCCTGGCAAGCCGGGGGGGATAGAGTCAAAACACCAGAAGAATAACAGGAGTGCATTATGCCTTTTTCAGATTACAAAACGGCCCTGGTCACCGGCGCATCTGCCGGGATGGGAGAAGCCATTGTCGAACGCCTGTGCAAAGAGGGCATTGTGGTGCATGCGCTGGCACGCCGCAGTGATGAGCTGGAGCGCCTGGCCGCCCGCACCGGTTGCATTCCCCACGTGGTGGATGTGTCGGATGTTAACGCACTGACCGAGGTCTGCCGCGACCTGCCGATCGACATTCTGGTGAATAACGCCGGGGTTTCGCATCCGGGATCGATTCTCAGTGCCGAAGAGCAGCATGTTGACATCCAGGTGGATGTGAACCTGCGCGCCGTGCTGCACCTCTGCCGCCTGCTGGTGCCGGGCATGATGGCGC
This sequence comes from Erwinia sp. AnSW2-5, assembly GCF_045107195.1. Lineage (NCBI taxonomy): Bacteria > Pseudomonadati > Pseudomonadota > Gammaproteobacteria > Enterobacterales > Erwiniaceae > Erwinia > Erwinia sp. AnSW2-5. The sequence goes on along the minus strand of NZ_JBJGXA010000018.1, from coordinate 150,225 downwards.
GCGACTGCGGCCACGTGATCAACATCACCTCGATTGCGGCGATCTACAACTTCGGCGGCAACTCGATTTACCACGCTACCAAAGCGGGCGTGCATGCGCTCTCCCGCCAGCTGCGCGTCGACTGTTATGGCAAACGTGTGCGTATCACCGAAATCTGCCCCGGCCGCGTGGCGACGGATATCTTCGGTAACGTCTCTGGTGATAAAGAGGGCGCACGCCGCCAGTTTATCGACGGCTTCGAACTGCCGCAGGCAAAAGATATCGCCGATACCGTGGCCTTTGCGCTGGCCGCCCCGGTGGCGGTGAATATCGGTCATATCGAGATCACGCCGACACTCCAGGTGCCGGGTGGGCTGTCGACCATGCGTCCTGGTGATGCCACCCGCTGACAGTCAGCTGAACAACTGAGGGCAAGCGACAATGAACGGTTCACTTGATTTTAGCGTCATTCTGCATGGCCAGTACGGGCAGATGATCATCGACGGCATGCTGCTGACGCTGCAACTGGCGCTCGGCTCCTGGCTGCTGGCGATGGTACTGGCGATGCTGCTGGTGGTGATCCGCCTCAGTAACCTGCGCATATTGCAGTGGCTGGTGGCCGTTTATGTCTCTTATCACCGCAATGTGCCCACGCTGATCCAGCTGATGATGTGGTACTTCGCCATTCCCACGCTGCTGCCGGAGTCGGTGCAGATGTGGCTGAATGACTTCAACGCCGAATTTGTCTTCTCGCTGGTGGCGCTGGGGTTATGCCAGGCGGCCTATTTTTCCGAGGACATCCGCAGCGGCCTGCGTGCCACGCCTGAAGGGCAGACGGAAGCCGCGCGGGCGCTGGGCATGGGATATATGCAGTCGATGCATCTGATCATCTTGCCGCAGGGCATTCGTAATGCGCTACCTGCGCTGATTAACCACACGGTGCTGCTGTTTAAAAACACCAGTCTGGCGATGGTGATTGGCGTGGCAGACCTGACCTATGTGACGCGGGAAATCGAAAACTACACCTTCCGTACCTTTGAAGCTTACCTGGTGTCGACGCTCTGTTACCTGTTCTTCTCTCTGTTGTTGATGGGCGCGGGTGCGCTGCTGGCGCAACGTTTCCAACGTGTCTATGCGAGGTAACGTCTGATGACGGAAATGCTGACGATTTTACAGCAGAACGGCATGTTGTTCCTGATGGGACAGTATCCGAACGGCCCGCTGGGCGGGGTGCTCTGTACCTTACTGGTATCGGTACTGGCGATTCTGTTTGCCCTGCCGCTCGGCGTCCTTCTGGGCGTGGCGCGTGTTTCACCTTACCGCTGGCTGCGCTGGCCTGCGACCGCCTGGGTTTACGTGCTGCGCGGCATTCCGTTGCTGATGGTGGTGTTCTGGACGTACTTCTGTCTGCCGCTGTTACTGGGGCACACCCTGAGCGGCTTCGGCACCATGCTGATCACCCTGGTGATCTATGAAAGTGCCTATATCGCGGAGATTGTCCGTGCCGGTATTCAGGCGTTGCCGCCAGGTCAGTACGAGGCATCACGGGCGCTGGGCATGAGCTACACCCGCGCCTTCCGTCTGGTGATCCTGCCGCAGGCGCTCTACAACATGTTGCCGAGCCTGGTCAGCCAGCTGGTATCGATTATTAAAGACAGCACGCTGGGCTATGTAATCAACGTGCCTGAGCTGACCTTCGCGGCCAACCAGGTCAACAACCAGCTGCTGACCAAACCTTTCCAGGTGTTTGCCATTGTGGCACTGAGCTATTACGTCATCTGTTTCAGCCTGACGTGGCTGGCCAACTTTCTGGAGCGGCGCATTGCGGAGAAACGCAACCGTAGCCACCCGGTCAGTTCGCCCAAGTCCGGCACCTTGCTGGTGACCAAACCCGTTATTGAGGAGTAAGGCATGCATCCGATTATCCGGTTTAATCAGGTTAATAAGTGGTATGGCGCGTATCACGCTCTGGCCGACCTCAGCGCGGAAGTGAACAGCGGTGAAGTGGTGGTGGTGTGTGGTCCGTCCGGTTCCGGCAAATCGACCCTGATCCGCACCGTCAACCGTCTGGAGCCGATCCAGGATGGGCAGATTGTGTTCGATGGTCATGATATTCACGGCAGCGGCATCCAGCAGAACAAGCTGCGTGCGCGCATTGGTTTTGTGTTCCAGAGCTTTAACCTGTTCCCGCACCTGTCGGTAGTCGACAACGTGATGCTTTCTCCGGTGAAAGTGCTGGGTATGAAACGCAGCGAGGCGAAGCAGCAGGCGCTGGCCTTACTGGACCGCGTGGGTCTGGCACACAAGGCCAATGCCTGGCCCGCCCAGCTCTCCGGTGGGCAACAGCAGCGTGTGGCGATTGCCCGGGCGCTGGCAATGAACCCCCCGGTGATGCTGTTTGATGAACCGACATCGGCGCTTGACCCGGAAATGGTCGGGGAAGTGCTGAACGTGATGCGCGGTCTGGCCCGGGATGGCATGACCATGATGTGCGTAACCCACGAAATGAATTTTGCCCGAGAAGTAGCGGATACCGTCTGGTTTATGGATGAAGGCAAGATCCTCGAAAAAGCCCCACCTGAAGCGTTTTTTACCCGGCCCGTGCATGAGCGCGCCCAACGTTTTCTGACCGATCTGCGTCAGCACTGATCTCACCTGAACATTAACGGAGTCTGTCGATGATGAGTAAAAAACTTCCGCTGTCGTGGGCGATCTGCCTGCCTTTACTGCTGAGCGCAACGCTGCCTGCGCAGGCCGATACGCTGTCTGATATTGCCAGCCGTGGTCAGCTTAACTGTGGCGTTTACGCCGATGTTCCGCCTTTCTCCTCACCGGACCCGAAAACCCGTCAGCTGGTGGGTATGGATGTTGACCTGTGCCAGGCGCTGGCTAAGCAGCTGGGGGTAAAGGTCAATCTGATGCCGGTTTCCGTTGAAGCGCGTATCGCCGTACTGACCACCGGACGTGTGGATGTGCTGATTGCCAACCTTGCTTACACCAAAAGCCGTGCTGCGCAGATCCAGTTCAGCGATCCGTACTACATTGCGAAAGAGGTGCTGGTGGTGAAAAGCCCCAATGCTGATAAAACCCCGGCAGACTTTAAAGGCAAGCGCCTGAGTTCGACCAAAGGCTCCACCTCAGAGCAGTCAATCCGCATGGCGCAGGCCAAACCGGTAACGTTCCAGGATACCGCCTCGGCCTATTTAGCGCTGCAACAGAATAAATCTGTTGGTTTTGTCACCAACGGCATGACCGCCACCCAGCTGGTGAACCGTGCTGCGGCGGATAACATCAAGCTGGCGATGATCAAAGAGCCGATGGCGCTGGAACCGGTCGCCATTGGGATGAAAAAAGGCGATGAGGCGCTGCTGACCAAAGTGAACGCCGGGCTGATGGCAATGGAGCAGGGCGGCGAGATCGACAGCATCTGGAACCGCTGGCTGGGACCGGACACCGAATACAAAATGGTGCGTGAAGAGAAAGTGCAGCCGCTGAGCGAGCTGAAGTTCGTGCCGCTGGAGTAACATCAGTCTCTGCGATTTCCCGTAGGGGTCGATCATTTTTTCCGATCGACCCGTGCTAATGGTCTGCACCACGGGTTGGCTTTGCTGGCTGACCGGAAAAAAAGGTCAGCCACTACGGGTGAATGCCTGCATCAATCCTGTAGGGGTCGATCATCTTTTCCGATCGACCCTTGTTGACCGCGGCCACTGCGTTTATTCGCTAAAACATGAGAGCCAGATCCCATTCTGTTATGGGAGCCATTGCCAGCTAACGCCAAAAATGATCATAATCGCGGCGCAACGGCTTTACAGGTTGCGCCCTTTTTTATTGCGGCATGTCACTGGTAAAGCAGGCAAGACCAAAATAAAAATGCATGTCCTCTTTTTTGAGGCGCATTTTTATTTTGGTCTTTTTTTTTGGTTTTTTTTGAGGGAATACCGTGGACTATAAACAACTCGGCCATGAGATTTTAGCACTCAGCGGCGGTAAAAATAACATCAGCAGGCTCACTCATTGCGCCACACGTCTGCGCCTTGAATTCAGCGATCGTCGCCTGGTACAGGAAGCGGCAATTGAAAAACTCCCGGGCGTGATTGGGGTGGTGGAAAGCGGCGGCCAGTTCCAGATCGTCGTGGGTAACCAGGTGCAGCAAACTTACCGGGTTATGCTGGATGCGATTGGCAGCGCAGCACCAACAGGTAAACCTGCGGCGGCAAAAGGCGGAATTTTCAGCCAGATTATCAGCGTTATTTCCACGACCTTCACGCCGGTTATTCCGGCGATCACCGGGGCGGGGATGATCAAAGCCCTGCTGGCAATCCTGAAACTGAGCGGGTTAATCAGTGCGAGCAGCACCACCTACCTGCTGCTGGATACGATTGCCGATGCGGCCTTCTTCTTCCTGCCTGTGCTGCTTGCCTATGGTGCCGCGATTAAATTCTCCTGTAACCCGATCCTGGCCATGACGATTGCCGGGGCGATGCTGCATCCCAACCTGGCGCAGATGCTGGCGAAGGGGGGAGAGATCACCTTTATCGGCATCGACGTGCGTCTGGCCGACTACGCGGGATCGGTGCTGCCGATAATCTTTACCGTTTGGGTTATGTCGTGGGTGGAACGCTTTGCTGAGCGCGTGTCGCCATCGATGATCACCTTCTTTACCAAGCCAATGATTGTACTGCTGGTGACTGCACCGCTGGCGCTGGTGGCGATAGGACCGTTCGGCATTCTGCTCAATGACCTGGTGGCAAGCGGCGCAGCAGCCATTAACGGTAAGGCCAGCTGGCTGATCCCGATGCTGATGGGTGGCCTGCAACCGTTCCTGGTGATCACCGGCACCGCCTGGGCAATGACGCCAATTGCGACCATGCAGTTAACCCGCCAGGGATTTGAAACGATCAATGGTCCCGGCATGCTGGCCTCCAATATTGCCCAGGGTGCGGCTACGCTCTGCGTTGCGCTGAAAACCAAAAATAAAGACCTGAAACAGCTGGCATCATCTGCGGGTTTCACCGCGCTGCTGGGCATTACCGAACCGTCACTGTACGGCGTTACACTGAAATTAAAACGCCCGCTGATTGCTGCCATGCTCGGCGGTGGCTGCGCGGGCGTCTATGCCGGATTGAGCGGCGTGGTACGCTACGCTTTCGTCTCGCCGGGTCTGGCGGCACTGCCTGCCTTTATCGGTGAAAATCCGATGAATATCGTGCATGCGCTGGTCACCTGCCTGATTGCCATTGTTGTCACCTTTGCGCTGACCTGGGTGCTTGGCTTTGACGATCCTAAGCAGGAAGGTGACGAACCTTCGCAAAGCGTGGCCCCGCAGGTCGCCGCATCGTCGCCGTTATCGCCGATGGCTGAAACGCTGAACAGCCCTTTGAGCGGAAACGTGCTGCCGCTCTCTGCCGTGCCGGACGACGTTTTCTCTAAAGGCCTGCTGGGCCAGGGCGTGGCGATTATGCCGGATCGTGGTGAGCTGCTGTCGCCGGTCAATGGCGTGGTGGTCACCTTCCTGCCATCGAAACATGCGGTGGGAATATTGTCAGACAACGGTGCAGAAGTGCTGATCCACGTCGGGATTGATACCGTTAATCTTAACGGGGAGTTTTTCGACTCTGCATTACAGGTGGGGGACCGGGTGCAGGCAGGGGATGTGCTGGTGACCTTTGACTGTGCGGCGATTACCGCTGCGGGGTATGAACTGATTACCCCGGTACTGGTGGTGAACAGCGAGGATTACCAATCCGTGCAAACCCTTGCCGGAGAGCAGGTCAATACCGGTGCTGCGCTGCTGGCGTTAACCCCTAAACTAAAAGCGAGCGTGTGATGATTTACCAAAAACAGCAGCCTTTTCCCGACGGTTTTTTATGGGGGGCATCGACCTCGGCTTATCAGGTCGAAGGGGCATGGAATGAAGATGGAAAAAGTCCGTCGATCATCGATATGTGTCAACACCCGCAGGAAACAGCTGATTTCACCGTTGCCAGCGACCATTATCACCGCTGTATTGAGGACGTGCAGCTTTTCGCCGAACTTGGAATGAAAGCCTACCGTTTCTCCATCGCCTGGACGCGCATCATTCCGGGTGGAGTCGGTGAGGTCAATCCGGCTGGCCTGGCCTTCTATGAACGGCTGATTGATGAACTGAACCGTCACGGTATTGAGCCAATAGTCACCCTCTATCACTTTGACTTGCCCTGGTGTCTGGAGCAACAGGGTGGGTGGGAGAACCGCGCAACCATCGCGGCATTTGTTGAGTATGCGCGCACGCTTTTCGGCCATTTCGGTGGCAAAGTTACACACTGGCTGACCATCAACGAACAGAACACCATGATCCTGCATCCCGGAGCCATCGGCCTGCCGCCGGGGGGAAAACTGCCCTCGACAGCATCGCTCTGGCAGCAGAATCACCATATGATGCTGGCCCAGGCGCAGGTGATGGCGCTGTGCCATCAGATGCTACCCGACAGCAAGATTGGTCCGGCGATCAATACCACCTCAATGTATCAGGCGACCTGTCGCCCGGAAGATGCCATCGCGGCACATAATTGGGAAACCCTGCGCTGCTGGAGTTTTCTGGATGTCGCGGTTCACGGGCGTTATAACTCGCTGGCCTGGCGCTATTTGCAGGATCGCGGCATCGCCCCTCAGGTTGCAGAGGGAGATGCGGAGATTTTGCTGCGGGGTAAACCGGATTTTGTCGCCATTAATTACTACTCGACAGCCACTATCGCCGCCAGCCGGGGGGATGCTTCGGATATCAGTGCCCGTGCAGGGGATCAGCAAATCATGCTGGGTGAGCCGGGCGTGTATCGGGCGGCAGAAAACCCGTGGGTGGAAAAAACGCCTTACGGCTGGGTGGTTGACCCGGTGGGGCTGCGTCTGACGTTGCGTAAAACCTGGGAACGCTATCATTTACCGATTCTGATCACAGAAAATGGTATGGGTGCGCCAGATGTGCTGGAGGAAGGCGATATCATTGCCGATGATTACCGCATTGATTTTTTGCGTCAGCATATTGAGCAGATGCAGCTGGCGATAGCCGATGGCGTGGCGCTGATGGGCTATTGTCCGTGGTCCGCCATTGATGTGGTCAGCACGCATCAGGGTTATGGAAAACGTTACGGTTTTATTTATGTGGATCGCGGTGAGCAGGACGTCAAAGATCTCCGGCGCATCCGCAAAGCCAGCTTCAGCTGGTATCAGCGGGTGATTGCCAGCAACGGTGCCACCCGATAAAACCGTGCGCACAACGAGTAGCAAGAGGGCCGTGGATGGCAGAACAATGGATAAAATGACGGTAGCGAAGGTGCTGAATAACAGCCTGGTGCTCTCCAGCACCGCTGACCATGACGAAGTGATCGTGATGGGAAAAGGTATCGGTTTTAACAGCAAGGTGGGTGATACGCTGGATGCGGCACAGATTGAGAAAATCTTTATCGTGCAGGGCAGCCAGACCCGCCGTGACTACCTGCGGGTGATTGAAAACTCGCCGGAGTATCTGCTGCCGCTGGTGCAGGATCTCATTGAACGTGCCAGCGTTCAGCTAAACAGTCGGCTCAGTGAGCAGCTGTTTTTTACGCTGGTGGACCATATCAGCTTTGCCGTTGAGCGTTTTGCTAAAGGAATTGCCATCCAGAACCGCCTGCTGTTTGAGGTAAAACGTTTTTATCCGCGAGAATTTGCCGTGGCGCAGCAGGCGGTACGGCAACTTAATCAGCAGTTGAATATTGACCTGCCGGAGGAGGAAGCGGGGAATATTGCTTTCCATCTGGTTAACGGGCAAACCGATGTGCAAAACATGGAAACCACGTTGCTGTCGGTGAAGATGTTGAAAGATATTTTCAATATCATCAAATATCACTTTCGTGTGGAGATCAACCGGGATTCCCTGAACTACCAGCGCTTCCTGACCCATCTGCAATTTTTTATTCAACGGATGGTGGAAGGCCGGCAGATCGCTAATAAAGACGATTTTATTTTCGCCCAGGTCAGGGCGGAATATCCCGATCACTATCGCGCCAGTCAATTGATTGGCGAGTACGTACACAATCTGCTTCAGGTGACATTAACCAACGATGAGCTGCTGTATCTGATTATTCATCTGGTGCGCATTGTGACGCCGGATGAGGATCACCTGGGTGCAGAGTAAGTGAGCGTTTTTTCTTTATAAGCAACAGACACGGGCTGATATGAACCGTTGGGGATGACCTTCTTTTCCGGTCGAACCGTAATGAAGTCAGCAGGCTGACCGAAACAGAAGGTCAGCCTCTACATGGCCTGGTATCTCTCCTTGTAGGGTTCGACCTTCTGTTTCGGTCGAACCGAACTTTCAGCGCTGTGGGTAATGTCTGAACTCCGTCTGTGTTTCCATCCTCTTTGTCTGCGCGGCAATGACATCAAACTCATCCGCCTTTACTACCTCGGGTATCATCAGCTGAATAAAGCTCCACACCACCGCGCTGGTGATCGCCACCTGGTCCGGTTTTTCCTGCGTCACGGGGCGGGTTTCGAGCGCGGTTTGCCACGCATGACAAGCCGCCAGTAACTGCCCGGTCACGCGATCGGTCCACGGCTGATGTTGCTTCTCCGCCGGGCGCAGATTGTGCTCATAGACGTGCTGCACGGCTTTTTCACTGGCGGCCAGAATCACACCCAGCAGCGCTAAATCGGTCGCCAGCGCGGCCGGTGCTGTGGGGAGTAACTGATGCTGTGCGTCAGCCTGCGACTCGAAATAGCTGAGGATCAGCGACGAGTCCATCAGCTGTGTGCCGTCGTCCAGAATCAACGTTGGTGCTTTCACCACCGGATTAAGCTGTGCAAACGCGTCAAAAGTGCTGAAAACCGACAGCTGCTGGTTTTCAAATGCCACGCCGTAATACGCCAGTGAAACCGCTACACGCCGCACATACGGCGAATCCAGCATACCGATCAGCTTCATTTCAACTCCTCATCGTCAGGTTAAAAATCGCGTAACTCATCAAACAGAGTCATCAGCCGGTTTTTATCGAACGGCGCTGATGCACCTGCGGTTTGTTGTTCAATCCGGCATAACAGACCATAAAGCACCTCACCGATCTCTTCACGCTCTATCGTTTCAATGATATTGCTGCGGCGATCGATGGCATTAAACGCCTCGGTGTAACTGCGCACCATCGCTTCGGCGCTGGTGGCAACGCTGGCCGCTTCGCTGGAGGCATCAATATCGCGCAGCGAGGCCAGCATTTTTTTATACAGTGTGGCGGCTTTTTTCGCGTTGGCGGCACTGATATGTTCACGTCCATCCCAGTCCCGGAACGGGTTATTCAGGTTTTCTGCCAGCCATTCCGGTTTACGCGCTTGCTTGATCGCCAGATCCACACCCGACAACGCGGCTTTCTTCCAGGCTTTTTTAATGGCACTCGCTGCGTCAGCAGGCAGGCTGTTCATCCACAGCAGTGACAGATGCGGTAACTGCGGCGGCGCGGGAAAATCCTCCGGGCCGAAGCCAAACAGGTCGACGGTGGTGAACATCTGCAAATCCGCGAGGCGTGACAGGCTGGCCATATTGCTCACCATGCCCGGCTTACCCCACAGACGCAGGGTGGTTAACGTCGGGTAATCATCGGCAATCGTGGCGATATCGACGTCTGCCACCTCGGTTAAATGTAAGCCGCCCAGCGTATCCAGCCCCTGCAGTTCAGGCAGCGTTTGCCTGTGCTGAACGGTCAGATCACGGCCAAGATAGCGGCTATTAATCTGCAACTCTGCTGTCGGGGGGCGGGTAAACGAGAGCAGCTTCAGGCCATCGTTGAGCGACAGGGCGGTCAGCCCCGTAGGATCAAGGATCAGGCGTTGCAGCTGGCTGCCGCTGAGATCGAGCGACGTGACGCCGGATGACGCCCACTGGAGTTCATAGATAAAGGCGTGCTGATTAACGTACTCCGCCAGCCCGGCACTGCCCTGAGTGGTGTCGAGCGAGGTGAGGCAAGGAAGCAGGTCCAGTTCAGTATAATCCGTGATGCCCTGTAAAAAGGTATCGCCAATTTTACTGGTATTCTCCGGCAGCACGCCAGCGGGCAGGGTGACCTGACGCTCGCGGGACGCGGCTTTAAAGCGAGCGCGCTTTTCCGGGGCAATCCGGTCCCAGCTGCGCTGCTGATACAGGCTGCTACCGACATTCCAGCCGCCGCCGTAGCTGTTTACCTCTTCATTCACCAGCGGCGGAATATTTCCGACCAGGGTGTAATGGGACGGAACGCTATCGGGCAGGAAGGTGTGATCGTGGCGGCCACGCCAGAAGAAGAAATCACAGATCAGCGGCTGCATCGCAGCCAGTTCGGCCTGATCGGGTAAGGCATTACCCGACCAGTTGAGATCCAGCACCGCCACCAGATTCCCCTCTTTCAATGCGGTGATCTGGCAGGCAACGTACTGCTGAAGTTTGGGATAAAAAACACAATAGATATCGCCTGGCGTGGGTTTCATTCCCTGTCTTTCCCTGAGGTTAGGTGGTTGTTGCCGCTGAGTGTCACGATTTCAGTATGCCGGGGCGTGAGGGGACAGACAATGGGAAAGTACTGGAATGGCGTGCTGAATAGAATGTTAAAAGGGGGGGGGAAGTGGCTCTGATGTGGATGATTGCTGATTTGGCAAGCTCTGCGATGGAAGACAATTCAAATGAATGTGTTTTCCCACTACTATCCGGCGAGGACCAACCATACCAGCGGTCAGGATAATTAGGGACGTTATTCACAGGGAGTTTTCATGATAAACAGAAAAATGCAGCTTTTGACTTTGTTCAGCTCACTTCTCACCGGTTGCGGATTGATGGGCGACTATATCCCCCCAGATGAAATGGCACAGGTCTCCAGGACGGAGGGTGGATTTTGTTTCCCGATTAAAAAACCTGGTGATTATTACGCTTATTACCTGTCGATAAGAGATCGTAATGCGCCTGAGAGGTCTGGATACAACAAGTTGCACCCTGCGATAAAGATTGATCACAGCCAGTTCTGTATCCCTGATACTTACTATTCATTCCCGGACTCCGGTGATATACGCGTTGATATTGCTTTACGTTCACCAACGAAAAAGATGAAACGCCGCGATATTGTGTCTGAATTCAGAATGGTGAAGGGTATGCCGCATCCCTTCACTGCGGATGAGTATTCAGTACCTGGTTATGATTTTGAGGATTAGCGATCGCGGTAAGAGGGTGGTTGACGTTGATGCTGAAACCACTCCGGTTTCTTCACGGCAGCCACCTTTTTGGTGCCAGATTGGAAATCATCCAGCAGAGGGGCTTCGTTGTGAGGAGAGGCTTTGCTTCTGGTTGTTGGGGGGATCAGCTTAGGTGGTTTGGTTTGTGCCAGGGGCGGACCTAACGTGGTTTTAAAAGATCCCCCCATGAAGTGGCCAACTTTATCGACCACTTCACCGTTCCAGAGCCTTGCGTCTCTACCGAGATACGCTGCACGTTCGGATGTTCTGAAGTTATGGGCACAGACTGAGCTGCGGACGCCGGGACTAAGGCAGACATCAATAAAAGAGTCCCTCCGATCATTGAACGGATACTTACGGTATGCATCATATCTCCCTGTTTATGCTAAGCGGTTTGAGATTAGCCTGATCCGCGAGCGATCGCGAGTCGCAGAGCAATTTAACCGTCAGAGCCTGAATCAGCGAGACAACCATTCACCAAAGTAGAGGCGAACAGCTTCCCTGTTATATTTGTCTTCCCCACGCCATGCTGCGGCCGCGGCCGACCAGTCGCTCTTGCCGTGAACCGGGCGATCAAATGATGCTGGCCTGAGCACGTCCAGGTGGGCAAGGATGTCGATGATGGTGCGTCGCTCGTCCTTCGACGATTTAACGGCGGCAGCCAGTCGCTTTTCTAACGCACCAGCATGGTCGGTCGGTTCGCTTGATTCGATGGTTGAGAGGATACTCCGAAGGATCACGATGTCCTCATCCGTCGGGTCTGGAATGTCGGTGCGTTCCAACTCTTGCAGATCAAACCACGTATAGATCAGTTGACCGTGACGCACGCCGCCCCACTTAATTCGTTCGAAATTGAGGACGTTGAGGTCCTCATTTTCATACTGTTCAGCGCCAATCGTCAGCCCGGGAACCACATCCCGGCAAATGCTGCAGGTATGGCTCGTGCTCAATATTGAACCGTCCGGTCGGTAGCTTTGCCCGCTGACAACCGGCGCGTATTGATGAGGAACCATTTGACGCGCGAGAGTGTATGAGGCGATGCCTGAGCGCCAGTCGAGTCTTTTTGCCGACAGGCTGGCGAGAAAAGCGTGCGCCGCTTTGGTTGGCGACATCTGCTTCGCCATTGCCAGCACCTTCTCCAGACATTCGTCGTGGGTCAGGTTGACCGGATCGAACATCACCCCCTGGGATTTTGCATAGGCGAAATCTGCGGGGTCGGTCTTTTGTTCAGTGAGCCAGCCGCTGCTGCTCCAATATGTTTTGAAAAGTATCTTCTTTGCTTTTTTGTCCATGATGGCTTCCGAAAAGTCTGTCGTTGGGCCTGCGCCAGTTGCTCAATGATGTCATCCAAAAAAAAGTAACCCACATTACGACTCAGGGGGTTTTGTCAGGCGGACATGCCTTTCCAATAACGTCGGCCAGAAATTCCATGACCATAACAGCGGAGGGATCGCGTCTGTACTCTGGATAGGCAACCAACCATATGCTCCTGACCGGGGGAGGTGAACTGACCGGCAGTTTTATCAGCGAGCTGTCATCGTCCCCCATAAAGCAGGGTAACGTCACCACGCCCAGCCCACCCCTGGCAGCCTGCTGCTGTGCCATCAGGTCGCTGGCCCTGAATATAATCTGCCTGCCGTTCAGCAGGGATCCCAGCCATTGTTGCTGCGTCACATGATCCAGCGCGTTCTCATAGGCAATGAATAGCCAACTGTCGGGCGGCTTATCCAGCCAGCAAGGTGAAGCATACAGGCCAAAACGCATTGTTCCGATCCGCCGTGTCAGCAAATCGGGATCATCCGGTCTTGTCAGACGGACCGCGATATCAGCCTCGCCTTTGTTCAGTTGAACATGATGGGATACGCCTGATAATGAGAGTGAGATAGTCGGGTGACGCTGCGTAAAATCAGCCACGGCCGGTGCAATCAGCTGTGCCGCTACCGCCGGGCTTGCGCTGATCCTGACAGCCGTCGTTGGCGCAGCAGACAGCGACTTAGCCTGTATACCCACCCGGTCGGCAATCCTGTTCATTTCATCAGCCAAAGAGGCGATCACTTTGCCCTGTTCAGTCAGGGCGGTACGCCTGGGCAAACGTTCAGTAAGACGAAGGCCGAGTGACGTTTCAAGGGCGGCGATACGGCGGCTTACGGTGGCATGGTCAACGCGAAGCTCTTTTGCCGCAGCGGACATGGAACCGCAGCGGGCCAGAGCAAGAAAGTAATGTAAATCCTGCCAGTCCATTGACGCTCTCCTTGTGCATTTTTACCCATACATGGCTCTTTTATACCTGTATTTTCCCTGACATAAACGACTTTATAATTCTTCTCACTTAAACAGTGAGGTCAGCATATGTCAGTAGCCATCGTTATCAGCCAGCCGGGCGGTCCCGACGTCCTTAAAGCCATTGAAATCACGCTGGATGAACCGGACGCCGATGAAGTTCAGATTCAGCATGAGGTGATCGGCGTTAACTTTGTGGATATTTACTTCCGTTCAGGGCTTTACCCTTTGTCATCGTCCCCGATTGTGCCCGGGTTTGAAGGGGGCGGGGTGGTAACGGCAGTGGGGCATAACGTACGCGGTTTTACCCCTGGCGATCGCGTTGCCTATACCGGGAACCCGATGGGGGCTTATACAGAGTTCAGGAATATCCCTGCCAGTCGGCTGATTAAAATACCCGATGGGGTGAGTATTCGGACCGCCGGAAGCGCTATGCTGAGGGGGCTTACCGCACATATGTTGCTTCACAAAGTACGGAAGGTGAAAGCGGGTGACTGGCTGCTGGTGCATTCTGCTGCGGGCGGTCTGGGGCAGATTGTCACGCGTTGGGCAACCATGAAAGGTGCCAGGGTGATTGGTACCACGGGGTCCGCTGCTAAAGTGAACATTGTGCAGGCTGCCGGTGCCGCTGAAGTGCTGCTTCACACTGATGCGGCATGGGCGGAACAAGTGCGCGAAATTACGCAGGGTCGCGGAGTGCATCTTGCCATTGATGGAATTGGAGGAAACATGCTTGCTGCTACGCTCGGCGTGGTGCGCCCTTTTGGCATCGTCGCAAGCCTGGGGCAACCAGCCGGGCCTATTCCACCGGTGCGTGTCGAGGATCTTGGCTTCGCCCGTTCAATCGCACTGATGCGGCCAAGTTCCATAGCCTATGCTGACGACGCCGATCTCTACAGACAGGGGGCCAGCGACCTTATGGCGGCTCTGCAGAATGGACTGGAAAATCACGTTGGAGCGGAGTATCCCCTGACGCAGGCAGCGCAAGCACACGCGGACCTCGAAGCCGGGCGCACAACAGGAAGTGTAATACTGACCGTGTAGATTCCGTTGTCGCAAGGGTAAAAGCAGAACCCGCCTCTTCTGATTTTACCCATCACCTTAAATGATGGCCGGGATTTCCCCGATCGATGGAGATGTCCCGGCGTGGTTAACCTGTCAGTGAAACGTCCTGCTTTGCGTTTCTGTCGGTGATGAAGAAACTCTGACCCGGAATGCAATAATCAGCGCGGCACTGAGCATGATGCATGCCGCCGTGATAAAGACCCCCGTCACGCCGTTGAGGCCATATATCAGGCCACCGATAGCGGCACCGGCAGCAATTGAGGATTGAACGGCGGCGACCACCATCCCGCCCGCACTCTCTGCTTCATCTGGAAGTGTCCGTGCCACCCAGCTTGACCACGCCACCGGTACGCCGCCAAATGCCAGGCCCCACAGCATCACCAGCATCGTCAGCCCCACTATTGATAATGGCATGATGATCATGCCCAGTGCGGCGGCACCCACCAGAGCGGGCATCATGATGAGCGTAAAACGCAGGCTGCGTTCCATCAGCCATCCCGCCGCCAGTGTTCCGCAAAAGTTAGCCAGTCCAAATCCGAGCAACAGTAACGCAAGCCCTTCGGCATCCACCTGTGCCAGACCTTCCAGCGCAGGCCGTATGTAGGTAAAAAGCGCGTACTGGCCGGTGTGTGCCAGCACGCACCCCAACATACCCACGCTAACACCCGGCCGACGCAGCAGGGAAAAGACCGATGCCGTTTTACTGCGCATGAGCGGTGGCATCCCGGGCAGCGTGAAATACTGGAAAATCAACGTGGCGACACCCACTGCGGCTGCGGCAATAAAGGCACTACGCCAGCCTGAAATCCCCCCCAGATAACTGCCCAGCGGCACGGCAACAACCGTACCTACCGCGATACCACTAAAAATAATCGACAGGGCGCGCGGTACCAGCCTCTCTGGCACCAGACGCATCGCTACCGCCGCGGCCATGCTCCAGAATCCACCCAGTGCGATACCCAGCAAGACGCGCATTGCCAGCAGCATGACAATACCCGAAGAGAGCGCAACGAGCAGGTTTGAAAAGACCATCAGCGCAGTGAAGCTCAACAATACGGCGCGCTTGTCAAACGCACGGGTTAATCGCGGGACCAGTAATCCGGCAAATAACGCAATGACCGCCGTCGCCGTGACGGCCTGTCCTGCAACAGACTCTGACACACCAAAATCCTGCGCCATGGGCGTTAATAAACTGGCAGGCAGATATTCTGCGGTGAGTAAGCCAAAAACGCCCAGGGTTAACGAAAACACCGCCCGCCAGGCAGGCCGGATTTGCTCATCGGTGTTTGATACTGCGTTGTGCTGCCTGATAGAGGCTTCATTGGTCATGACTGAGATTCCCGATAAAAGGTTTTAAAGGACGAAGTCTATTCAGGTGTGGCTGGATGAGCTATGCTCTAAAACCCTCCTTTATTACCCGAAAACCCGAATATGGTCATGACTTCACCTTTTGCCCTCTCATCTGAACTTATCAGTGAACTGCTTTCTGGCCTGCGACTTAACGGTGTGCGGTATCAGCGTATTCAAACGGGCAATACCTTTGGTTTGAATTTCGCCAGCCGCCCCGGTCATGCTTACCTGCACTATGTCGCGGTGGGGGATGTGGTGCTTCAGACTGCCAACGGCGATTGTTTCTCGCTTTCGGCCGGGGAAGCCCTGTTTATTCCCCACGGCGGAGAGCACCAGCTTTTGTCGGCAACGGCCGCTGATGTGCTGGACCTCGATGATTTTGAAGCGGTACTCCTGGATGAAAACGTGAGTGGGATTGATACCTGTCCCAGCACCCAGGAAACGCCCGGTGCCGTGCTGTTCTTTGGCTGCATGGACATTGATTTGGGGAGCATGCAACGGCTGGCGGGCGTGATGCCTGAGGTTATGCGTGCGGATGCGAAGGGGGCTAACTGGCCGGGGCTGATGCATATCCTGGATGCGATGAAGCGTGAGATATGCTCCGGGCGCGTGGGCTATGCCGGGATCCTCGCCAGGCTGGCCGATGTAGTTGCGGCGATGTTTATCAGAGGATGGGTGGAGGGCGGTTGCGGCACCAGCCAGGGACTTGCTGCAGCACTGCGCGATCCGCGCCTGGCCCGTGCTATCCTAGCGATTCACCGCGAGCCGGGCCGGGACTGGAGCGTGGCAGAACTCGCCGCCGAATCGCATATATCCCGATCCGCCTTCGCCGAAAGGTTTCAGACCACCATCGGTATCCCGCCGCTGCGCTATGCAACGGAAGTGCGGATGCACCTCGCCGTCCGCTGGTTATCGTCAGAAAAAATAACCGTCGATCGGGTATCGCAGCAGCTGGGTTACTCGTCACAGGCCGCTTTTAGCCGGGCTTTTAAGCGTGTAACAGGCAAGTCTCCCGGCGCAATGCGTGTTGCTGGCAGCCCCCAGGGTTTCAGAAGCTAACCGGTCTGAGGTTATTTCTTCTTCTTCAGCATCGACTGCAAATCAGCAAAAGGATTATAGGTGGCGGCACCCACATCATTTTGCGCATCTTCACCCGCCACAACGCGGGTGCCGTACTGGTCAGCTTCCGTGTATTTCGAGTGTTCGTGGTCATGGCAATACAGGCACAACAACTCCCAGTTACTGCCATCTTCCGGGTTATTGGTGTGATCGTGATCCATATGGTGAACCGTTAATTCACGCAGGTTGGAATAGACGAACTCGCGCGCGCAGCGCCCGCATACCCACGGATAGATTTTGAGTGCTTTTTCACGGTAGCCGCTTTCCAGCCGCGCGTAGTTTTTGGGGATCAGAGCCATGAGCGATGTCACCTGTTAATAAGACGAAAATTGACGATATTGCGGCAAATTATATCCCATCTGGCACGGAAGGAGTATTGAAAGAGGCGGGGGAGCGGGGAGCGGTATTACTCAGCCCGGATTGATGGTATCGCTCAATCCGGGCTGAGTGACTTCAAAGATCGACTGGCGGGCGAGGTTATTTCGCCAGCAGTTCTTTACGCACGATTTCTGCGCCTGCACTTAATGCATCCAGCTTGCCTCGTGCGACGCCACGCGGTAACGGGATCATGCCGCAGTTGGTGCAAGGATAGAGCTTGTCGGCATCAACATACTGCAGGGCTTTACGCAGCGTCGCGGCGACTTCTTCCGGTGTCTCAATGTTATTGGTTGCTACATCAATGGCACCCACCATCACTTTCTTACCGCGAATGAGTTCCATCAGCTCCATAGGAACATGAGAATTCATACATTCGAGTGAGATAATATCGATATTCGATTTTTGCAGTTTCGGGAAAATCTGTTCGTATTGTCGCCACTCGGTGCCCAGCGTCTTTTTCCAGTCAGTATTGGCTTTAATGCCGTAGCCGTAGCAAATATGGACAGCGGTTTCGCATTTCAGTCCTTCGATAGCGCGTTCCAGGGTAGCGATCCCCCAGTCATTCACTTCATCGAAGAACACATTAAATGCCGGCTCATCAAACTGGATAATATCAACGCCGACAGCCTCTAACTCTTTGGCTTCTTCGTTAAGAATTTTGGCAAATTCCCAGGCGAGTTTTTCACGGCTTTTATAGTGGTTATCATACAGCGTATCGATCATCGTCATTGGACCCGGTAAGGCCCATTTAATCGGCTTGTCGGTTTGCTGGCGTAAAAACTTAGCATCTTCAACAAACACCGACTTCTTGCGGCTGACAGGGCCAACAACGGTGGGCACACTCGCATCATAGCGATCGCGAATTTTAACGATCTCACGTTTCTCAAAATCAACACCCTCAAGGTGCTCAATAAACGTGGTAACAAAATGCTGACGCGTTTGCTCACCGTCGCTGACGATATCAATACCCGCCTGCTGTTGATCGTCCAGGCACAAACGCAGCGCATCTTTTTTGCCGTCGGCTAATTCCTGATCCTGCAATTTCCACGGGGACCAGAGTTGCTCAGGTTGTGCAATCCATGAAGGCTTAGGTAAGCTGCCAGCCGTGGACGTGGGCAATAACTTTTTCATAATAGAAACCTTGTATTTGTTTAATCAAAGAACGGGAGCAGCAGACCATTGTTCAAGAAGAGTTTGATAGGGTTTGATGAATTTCTCTTCTGTAAACTTTCCTTGTTCAACAGCCAGCTGGCTACGTTCTTCGCGATCATAAGTAATGAGAGTTAATGAATGGTCCAGCTGCGTCAGGTTGGGTTGATAATGCTTTCCTGCCGCAGAATTCGCATTGTAAATCTCTGGTCGGTAGATCTTCTGGAAGGTCTCCATCGTACTGATGGTGGCGATAAGCTCCAGGTCGGTGTAATCATTCACCAGATCACCCACGAAATAAAAAGCTAACGGCGCAACGCTGTTTGCAGGCATGAAATAGCGCGCCTGTAAGCCCATTTTATTGAAATAGTGATCAGTCAGGGACAGTTCATTCTGCTGGTATTCAATCCCCAGTGCAGGATGCTGATAACCCGTCTGATGATAGGTGTTTTTACTGGATACGCTCAGGCAGATAACGGGCGACTTAGTAAAGTTTTCTTTGTAGATATCTGAATCAACAAAGCGTTTAAAGATATTGCCATGCAGGTCGCCAAAATTAGCGGGGATGCTAAAGTTGGATTGGTTTTTATTATGCTCTGGCAATACCACACTAAAATCATAATCGCGCACGTAAGAGGAGAAGTTATTCCCCACGATGCCTTCAATACGTTCGTCTGTTTGTTTATCAATGATATTGGTTTTTAAAATTTCAATTACCGGGAAGCTGTCGCTGTTGCCTGCAACCGCAATATTCATCTCAACGGAGATAATTTCCAGTTCGACAGCGTAACGATCCCCTTTGGGATTGTTATCATGCGCCAGGGAATTAAAGCGATTGTTCATCATCACTAAGGCGTTACGCAGGTTCTGCTGGCGTTTCGTTCCGCGAGCCAGATTAGCAAAGTTGGTTGTAATACGCGTATTTTCGGATGGATTATAATTCTCATCGAAACAGATGCTTTTTATGGTAAACGCAAAGTTATTATTCATCGTAATCTGGTATCCTAATTTCCGCTACAAACCTGAACCTATTTCCTGCACTTATCATAAAGCTGCACTGTTCTTTTCAGGTTCCAACATTCGGTCGTCTGCACACATTCTATAGTGCATATTTTATGCCAGAGTCCCCGTGTGAGGGGAAGTGATTTAATTTCACAGCAACATGAGCGATTTTCATGATCAGGGGGAGGGAGGAGCGGGATTGTGGCGAAAGTTCATCATACTCTCCAATCGCTCAGGGTTCACTCACATTTCATCTGCCACTTTGCCTGTTATGCGCCTTCCCCTGACCGCCGCTCCTCGCGTACCGGCAATTTATCGTCCAGACTTACCGCAAAGGCATAGTCTGCGCAGGCATTGTGTTTTACACTGCGCGCTGAAAATTGAGTAGATTAACGATTAAGTAGGCGACAATGGCGATGAACGGCACGATCACAACCTGGTTTAAAGAAAAAGGCTTTGGATTTATCAAAGATGAAAACGGCGATAACCGTTATGTTCATGTGATTAAAATCGCCAATCCTGAGCTGATTAAGAAAGATGCGGCGGTGACGTTCGAGCCGACCACCAACAGCAAAGGTCTGTCCGCTTATGATGTGAAAGTGATCCCGGAAAGCGCCTACATCTATATCGCGGGCGAGCGCCTGAAGCTCACCTCGATCAAGTCTTTCCTGGTGTACAGCGAAGACGTCCCGGCTGAGACGCGTATTGATAAAGAAAATACGGTGCTGTCTGTCGGCATACTGATGAACAGCATCAGGCCGAAATCAGCCACGCAGCCGGGTGAGATGCGTACGGTGAAAAAACTGGCGATCACCACCTTCCAGGGAACGACGTTAATCTTCTCGGAAGATGAGATCGACATCGACAGCACGGTGAAACTGCTTAAGGTATAAATCGCCCGCCGGGTGCTTAGCGGAAAAAGCTCGCCAGGGCTTCAGCCAGCGCCTGCGGTTGTTCATCCGGAATAAAGTGGCCGCTGTGCTCAATGGTGATGCCGGTAACGTTATCGGCAAACTGACGCAGTGGCACAGCCATATCGGCAATGGACCCCTGATCTGCGCTGATGGCAAGTAACGGAAGCGTCAACTTACCTTCCTCGCGCAGCGCCCGGTTTTGCGCAGCTGATGTGGCCACCTCGCGGTAGGGGGCCAGCCCGGCACGCAGTGCGCCATTCTGTGTTAACAGGCGCAGATACTCCGACATATCGGCGTCGCTAATTGCCTCAGGGCTGGCGGTTTTGCGCCGCAGAAACCACTCCAGATAGATCTCTTCCCGCCCGGCGATCAGCGCTTCCGGCAGATCGGGCAATAAATGAAAAGCGAAGTGCCAGGTTTTCCATGCTGTATCCGGCGTGACGGGCAGGGCATCCGGCAGGGTAATACCTGGAATACCGGCATCGAGCAGGGCCAGCCGGACCACCTGCTGGCCGTAGCGCATGGCGTACGGCCAGGCCACCCAGGCTCCCACATCATGGGCGGCAAGGTAATAGCGCGCCATCCCCAGTTTTTGCATCAGTCCCTGCACTTTCCCGGCCAGCGCCAGGGTATCGTAGCCGAACTGCGGCTTGTCGGAGTCACCCTGGCCTGGCAGGTCCGGCGCGATAATCAGATAACGGTCGGCCAGCCGTGCCATGACCTGACGCCATGCATACCAGCTCTGCGGGAAACCCGCCAGCAGCAGCAGGACCTCACCCTGCGGATTACCGCCCTTAACGTAGTGCAGGCGAACGCCCTCTACCGTTGCGTAATAATGGGCAAAGCCGGGCATATCGGTAACGGGGTGTGACCAGGGCTGTGCGAGCGAAGTGTCAGACATATAAACCTCCAGATATTAGGAAATGATCGTTCTCTTAATGGGTAAAATTTTTAATCGAGCAGCGTCAGTGCGGTTGCGATCAGCCTGTCACGAGCGGGGAGTTCGTCAATTTTTCCTGCCACGCGCATCCCCAGCACCAGGCACAGCAATACGCCGCTTAGCGCTTCAGCATCATGTTGTGGATTAACCGAACGGTCCTGCTGACCCTGTTCAACCAGCTGCTGAAGGGATCGCTGATTACCCTGAAGCGCGCTGGTGACCAGCCCGGCAAGTTCGCTATCGAGCTGCTGTAATTCCACGGCGCTGCCGACCACCAGGCAACCGCGTCGCCCTTCAATATCGCTGGCAGACTCAAGGTAGAAGCGCAGCAGTTCTGCAATCCTGCTTCTGCCATCGGGCTGCTGCGCCAGCCGCTGGCGTAGTGCTTTATTACGCAGCGAGGTATAGCGCACAAACACCTGTAGAAACAGACCGCGTTTGTCGTGAAAGGCTTTATAGATGCTTCCGGCGGTAAGCT
This sequence comes from Erwinia sp. AnSW2-5, assembly GCF_045107195.1. Classification (NCBI taxonomy): domain Bacteria; kingdom Pseudomonadati; phylum Pseudomonadota; class Gammaproteobacteria; order Enterobacterales; family Erwiniaceae; genus Erwinia; species Erwinia sp. AnSW2-5. Next base: position 128,366 of record NZ_JBJGXA010000018.1, on the reverse strand, counting down.
GCATTGCCTCGCTCAGATCGCTGATCGAGGCGCTGTGGTAACCTTTTTCACGGAATACCACCATGGCGAGATCCAGCGCGGTATCGGGATCAAATTGCCGGGGGCGCCCACGCTCACGTACTCTCTGCGGCTGTTGAGACATTTTTCTACCATTTAGGAAATGATCAATTCCTAAATGTTGCCATAGATGCGGGTGAATGAAAAGAGGGGGAGTCATACAATGAAGCCGAACGGATAGTTTTAAGTCGGGTCGGTATTTGGTTAATGCCATGCCACCAGAGTGACCACTAACAGTTACGGGTGCTTAAAGCAGGTCGCTTTAGGTCGTGATCGTTCTGCGATCTTCTCTGCAAGGGAAGGGCAGCCAGAATGAGCGCTGAAAAGTCGGTGCGAAATGAGATTATTTCAAAAGGGCTTTGGGGGCTGCTTTGTGCCAGGAGCGGACATGGCTAACATCATGATGTACTAATCAATGGGAAGCAGGTCAGAGGAACAGCAGCAAAGACGACAATTCTTTATTGGACGTGGTGGCTTACGCACGTATCCCCTTGTAGCGGTAAATACAAACGTTTTAATTACATGGTGCCACGCCAGAAATGATCCCAGTGTTTGGCCTGCTATTACTGATGGTGTAACTCTTTGGTCAAAGAATGAAGAACAGAATAGAATAGCTTTGCACGAAGCAGCTATAAAACTGTTAGAGGCCTCACCTGAGCCACTAGCTGTACTGGAGTCTTTTGCTGAACGTATCACTCCGTCATCATGGACTGGTAGCCTGGCGAACATAATACAAGCTAGAGCAGGGGCCATCAGTATGCTAACCAAACACGGGCGTACAGATATCTCTGAGGCTGCCAAAGTAGTTAGTGAAAAAATGATTCAGTGTATCGAACGCCAAAAAGAACGCGAACAACGGGAAGATAGTGAAAGAGAACAGCGGTTTGAATGAAGTTAGCCCCTTATTGTTCTTTGCGCTCGACTTTCCACACCCCGGCAACAACGCGCCATGTGCTAATATCGACGTCGAACTGCTTCTACTTTGAGGATCCCGCTATGACCCCCTTTTATCAACTCACCGCGACCAGCCTTAGCGGCCAGCCTGTCTCTCTGGCCGACTACGCGGGTAAGGTGGTTCTGGTAGTGAATACCGCCAGCCAGTGTGGCTTCACTCCACAGTACGGCGGGCTTGAAGCGCTCTACAAAAAATACGCCGCCCAGGGTTTGGTGGTGCTGGGTTTCCCCTGCAACCAGTTCGGTAAACAGGAACCTGGCGGCGCCGACGACATCGCGCAGACCTGCCACATTAACTACGGTGTGAGCTTCCCGATGTTCGGGAAAGTCGAGGTCAACGGCACCGCAGCACACCCGCTGTTCCGTTACCTGAAAAACGAACTGCCCGGCGTGCTGAGTGGGCGGATCAAGTGGAACTTCACTAAGTTCCTGATCGGTCGCGACGGTAAACCGCTCAAGCGTTTTGCACCGTTCACCACCCCGGAGAAGATGGAGGCCGCAATCCTTGCTGCACTTGAAAACTAAGTCTTTATTGCTCTGTACTGCTCAGAAAACCATTTCTGTTGTCCGGCAAATTCAATCCTGACGTGCGTCCTGGGTGAGAAGACGCGTGCGGCACACATCCAGAATTTCATCAGCAAGATCGGAATTATCCGGGCAGGCACGGGACAGCACCAGGGCGCCGACAAGATGCGCAATGGTATCTATCAGCTCGGCGCGCGCTCCCTCTTCATTTCCTAAAACGGCCAGCTGACGTTCGATCCCGGCGGCAAATGTCGCCTTGATTGACTCAGACTGACGCGCTGTATCCGCGCCCAGTGCCGACATCACGCAACCCTTTCCCATATTATCGCGGTGCTGGCGGGAAAGGTAATATTCAACAAATTTCTCCCGTTCCACACCTGCCGTGCTCTCTGCGGACCGCATAAAACCACAGCTCATCGCCTCCGCCATCAGATCCGCCTTGGACCCAAAGTGCTTGTAGAACCCGCCGTGGGTTAAACCAGCCGCTGACATCAGTTCCGCAATTCCCACGCCATCGTAACCACGCTCACGAAAAAGTTCTGAAGCCGTTTCAACAATGCGCATTCGGTTTTCCCGAACCTGCTCTTTTGACACTTTCATGCTTTCCTGCCCCTCTGAAATATAGGGTTGAGTATACATTGATGATGATCATAATCAAACCAGTTGACATTATAGATTACGATCATCATCATTATACCAACACCTTGAACCCTCACTGAGCAGGCGATTAAACATGACAAACCAGACTTTATTTCAACCCTACGAGCTGGGAACAATAACCCTTGCCAACCATATCGTGATGGCACCACTGACGCGTAACCGGGCAGGAGCAGGTCTGGTTCCCAGCGAACTGGCAGCAACCTATTACGCCCAGCGAGCCACCGCAGGATTGCTGATCACCGAAGCCACGCAGATCTCAGCACAGGCGCAGGGCTATCAGGATACGCCGGGGATCTACACGCAGGCCCAGATTGATGGCTGGCGCAAAGTGACTGACGCGGTTCATGCCAAAGGTGGCCGCATCTTTGTACAGCTATGGCACGTAGGACGGATCTCACATGTCGATTTACAGCCAGGTGGCGCTGCGCCGGTCGCACCGTCTGCCATCCGTGCCGAGACTAAAACCTTTGTGAACAACGGATTTGCTGACGTTTCTGAGCCACGCGCGCTCGAATTGCATGAAATTCAGGGGATTATCGACGATTTCAGACAAGCCTCGGCCAATGCCATTGCCGCCGGGTTTGATGGTGTCGAGATCCACGGCGCGAATGGTTATCTGCTGGAACAGTTCCTTAAAGACGGTGCCAATCAGCGTACCGATGAGTACGGTGGCTCTGTCGAGAACCGCGCGCGCTTGCTGTTAGACGTCACTGCGGCCGTTAAAGAGGAAATTGGTGCTGACCGCACCGGGGTGCGCATTTCACCGGTTTCTCCTGCGAATGCGATTTCATGCAGCGATCCGCAGCCGCAATATGACTATGTTGCCGATGAACTTAATGCTTTAGGCATCGTATACCTTCACGTGGTTGAAGGCGCTACGGGCGGGCCGCGCGATGTCGCGCCGTTCGATTACGGCTCCCTGCGCCGTCGCTTCAAAAATACCTGGATTGGCAACAACGGTTATGACCTGGCGCTGGCGTCCACTCAACTGGCAGAAGGCAAAGCCGATCTGTTCGCCTTCGGTCGTCCGTTTATCTCCAACCCGGATTTGGTTGAAAGGCTGAAGACAGGCGCGCCTCTCGCTTCACTCAACCCTGAAACGCTTTATGGCGGTGGCGCAGCGGGATATACCGATTACCCGTCGCTTGCTGAAACCAGCAAGTAAAGCAGCTGTCACGGTTCTCACTGGGTCGCATAGTGCGAATTCTGTTTATATATCAATTAAGAAGATCAACTTATGACTAAAGCTTCAGTTCTTATTACCGGCGCATCCACGGGTATTGGTGCGGTATACGCTGAACGGTTCGCCCGCCGTGGACACGACCTTGTTCTGGTGGCACGCGACAAAGCAAGATTAGAGGTACTTGCCGCTCGTCTGCGACAGGAAAATGGCATTGCTGTCGATGTTCTGCCTGCCGATCTTACCCAATCGGCGGATCTGGAAACGGTCGAAGCCCGCCTGCGTGAAGACACGCAGATTGGCATTCTTATCAATAACGCGGGTATCGCGCAGTCCGGCAGTTTTACAGAGCAGACGCCTGAATCGATAGAACGCCTTATCGCACTGAACGTCACCGCCCTGACCAGACTGGCCAGTGCCGTGACACCACGGCTTGTGCAGGCAGGTGAGGGATCAATCGTCAACATCAGTTCCATCGTGGGCCTGGCCCCGGAATTTGCGATGTCGGTTTACGGTGCAACCAAAGCCTTTGTTCTTTTCCTGTCTCAGGGAATGAACGTAGAGCTGTCATCTAAGGGCATTTATGTCCAGGCGGTGCTCCCTGCCGGTACTTACACCGAAATTTGGGACCGCGCGGGTATCGACATCACTCATTCGGCAAAATTCATGGAAGTGGGCGCGTTAGTGGATGCCGCACTGGTCGGTTTTGATCGCCGTGAACAGGTCACCATTCCCCCGTTACATAACGCGGCACGCTGGGACACCCTCGATGCGTCGCGTCAGGCTTTGCTTTCAGACATCAAACAGGATGAAGTTGCTGAGCGATATAAAGCACTTTAATGAGTGAGGTGCATCTGCAGAACGGTCTTATGGCTGTTCTGCAGAGCGGTAAATCCGACTCAATCCCTCACGGCGTATCGTCTCATCAGCGATGAAACACTCCAAACACATCATAAAGGCTTGTTCAGCATGACAAAAAAACGTGTAGCACTGGTGACAGGCGCTTCCTCAGGTATTGGCGAAGCGTCTGCTCATAAAAAGTCTTCAGCTTGATGCTAAAGACTAAAAAATGAAATTTTCGCAACCATAACGGTATCAATGTTGCTGCGGTGCGCGCATTTGCAGACTGGATAGCCGACATCATCTGATATTGCCGTTATGATGTTGTTAATGTCCGCTCCTTGCTCACCGTCCCCCGACGAATGAACAGCGAGGGAAGCTATTTATACGAAGGAAGTCAGATGCTGTTGCCAGATTCAAGTTTTATCAAAACCCTGTATCAACCGACATCAGAACAATGAGCCGTCAGCTGTTTGTTTCTCTGGATGGGCCGAAGGGCGCCGGTAAAACCACACTGCTGGAAGCCATCACCAAAATGCTCAGGGCAGACAATAAAAAGGTGATCCGGCTTTGCGAGAGAAAAAGCGATCCTTACAGGGCAGGAACCATGGCCCTTGTTAACCAGCTCGCCAGACATCCCAGCCAGGATTTGGAATGGGCGATCTGTCAGCGCTTTGCTGCCAGCCGTGCATGGATTTCACAGCACGTACTGACTAAACAGCCAGCGGACAGCATTATCCTGGTGGATCGCTGGTATCCCTCGGATGCCGCGTTTCGTCGGATGGTGCCATTTGCCGGGATTTTACAGCTTAATATTGAGCGAGGCGTGCGAACGCCAGATCTGCATGTCGGGGTGGTGACTGCCCCTGATATTTCATGGGCGAGGGCTGCAGCCCGGTCGCGTGGGCTGGGCAGTACGGTGATGCGCAGGCTGGAAGAGCATATTGCCTGTACCGAGGCGTTCGAGCGAGAAACGGCACATCACGGCTGGTTTTTATGCCGCAATGAAGGCGCGATTGAAGACGCCACGAGGCAGGTGATTGCTGAGATCTACAAAGTACCTGGATGCCCATAACCATCGGTGTTTGGGCAGAGATTCAATCATTCCAAACAACAAAAAGCCCGCTCAGGTTTCCCTGAGCGGGCTTCTTAAATTTGGCTCCTCTGACTGGGATCGCCTTTGCCAGCAACTGGCTAATAAGTAAGCTAAACCTGAACTCTCTTTCTGTTAAGACCACCAGTATGACCACCTTTTTAGGTTCAATCTCGAAGTCTGAAGTGTGAAATATGAGGCTGAAGAGTATTCTACACGCTCTGTTTTGGATCATTACCTAACTGATACTTGCCCTAGCAGCCCAAAAAACATAAACAATGTTAATGCCATAATCCATCATCCCAAGCTATAATGTTTGTCCATGATTTTAGAGATAATTTACTGTCTTTATGGACAGGTGATCATGACCTTAAGGCTGATAGTGATTAAGATAGGATGGCAATGCCGAGTATAATTATATGAACAGTATTTTTGAAAGAGATAATGACAACATCCAAGTTCTTTCACTGTTTTCTGGCGGTGGTGGTATGGATTTTGGTATTGAATCAGCCGGAGGTCAGGTTGTTTTTGCAAATGATATTGTTGAGAACGCTTGTAAGACTCTAGAGAAGTATTTTCCTGAATCAGAAGTTAGGCTTGGCGATATATCAAATATCCAAAATTTTCCACATGTCGATGTTGTTGTTGGCGGCTATCCTTGCCAATCGTTTTCGATGGCGGGTAACAGGAAACCGGATCTCGATGCTCGAACGAATCTTTATAAGCAATTTTTGCGCGTATTGAATATTGTTCGCCCAAAATATTTTGTTGCAGAGAATGTGTCTGGGTTGCAGCACCTTGGCGCGGGTAGTTTTTTAGAACAACAGCTAATAGCATATCAACAAGCTGGATATCAAGTGAGTTATCATCTTGTTAACGCCAAGGAATATGGTGTTCCTCAATCACGTAAGCGCTTATTTATTATCGGTGTTAGAAACGATTTAGGACAATGTTTTGAATTCCCTCTTGCAACACATGGTAAACCGAGCCAAAAGAATCCGCACCTAAAACCTTATGCATCACATGGTGATGCTATTTGCGATTTGCCTTTATGGCCCGAAGGTGAGTTCTATGAACGCCCGCATGACCCTGAAGGTCATTTTTCATGGTACTTCATGTCGAGGAATCGTAAGGCAAAGTGGGATAGCCCAGCTTATACAGTGGTAGCTAACTGGCGGCATGTTACATTACACCCAGCAAGTCCTGTCATGAAACTAACATGGTCAAATCTTGATGATGGTTGGAAACAGCGCTGGGACTTTTCCGATGAATATGAACACTTGGCCGTGGATGAAACTCGCCCGAAATTGGAGCAGGCCAGACGTTTGTCGTGGAGAGAATGTGCCCGGATACAGACCTTTTGCCACGATTATGAGCCAGTAGGAGATATCGATGCCAAATTTACCCAAATAGGTAATGCGGTACCTCCTATGTTAGCTGAGGTTCTTTTTAGCCATCTTTTTTCAGGCGAAGGCTTGAAAAATCTTTCGATAAAAAGCAGGTGATGCGATGGGCGAGTCATTTCCGGTTACTTTAGATGAGTGGAACACAGCCCTAGTTAATGCCATTTTTTTTGATCCTGCTAGTGCAGGAACAACATTGAGTCGTATTGATGCGACCGGACGCATATTTGATAAATTAAAAGGTCCACGTAGCAAAAAGGAAGCTAAAAATAGTTTTTTGAAAGCATTTGGCAATAATGCTGATGAGATACAAAATCATTTTAGAGATGAACTAAGAATTGATATATTAGCAGGAATAAACGGTGTCCCCCCTAATTTTGCTATCTTATATTTAACGTTACTTGCAGCTAGTGCTGACGATGATACCCATGAAGAAGGTGATTTTCGTGTCAGATTTTCCCTTCTATTAGGTTTTTATAAAGAAAAAAAATTTATATTTAGTGAACTTCCTAAAATGTGGGAGCGCTTAGAAAGATGGAGCCATAATAAAAAAGAATGCGCACGTCTTCTTTTGCCTGATCCTCAACGAGAAAGATTAATAGGTTATTCTAAACGACTTTCCTTCCCTTCTTACAAAGATGATTTGTTGCTAAGGCGTATAATGTCCAGTAAAGAACTGGATAGTCATTCAACATTTGAAGAAGTTAGCCAAGCTATTCATCAAAGGATAAATTACTTTAGTAAAATATTCATTATTGAATTTAGTCAGTTTAGAGAGCAGTTATTGAAAGCTTCATCGGCGCATGCCTTCAATAGCCCATTTTGGGGAGCTGTTCGAGATATCACAAGACATGATGAAAGCCAAAAAATAGCAAAGAATGGTAGGTTTTGTATACAATTAGATTCTGCTGACGTTTGGAATCCAGAAATCTATCTATTGATGGATCAGAAAGGTTCTGATGTATTTACTGCACAAGAGGTCTATACACTATCACAACAAACAAGTATCTATACTAAGGGCTATTATCAATCTAATGTTAATACTATGTTGGTACACCTTTCGTCATTATCACAAAAACAAAATAAAGGACTTTATCATTCGAAAATAGGAATGGCATTGCGGGCGGGATGTCTACCATTGTTTCACGATGAATTAGGCTATATTAGCTCTGATGGTCATTATTTTGATGATGGTCCGCTTTGTTTGGTGATAGATAGTAGTTATGTGAAAAACATTAGCGTGGCGAGTAAGAATATTAATTTGATATATAGTTCTTTGGCGTTAAATTCAGAATGTGATAAATGGAGTATTCTTGTTTTTGACGCAATAAGTCGGCAGGCACTAACTACCTTAGCGAATGCACTTCCTCAAAGTACCCAACGTTTTTTGATTCAAAGTTGGATGCCAGCAAGGCCTCGTCTTATTGGTGGGGCGAGATTCGGTCAGGCGGTATTACTTAACCCCGCGAGTACTCCGTTTATTCACTTCGAAGGAGCTAACAGTGGAAACTTCGTAATTAATGATTCTATGGGTAATGAACTTGCTACTGGTGAACTATCGGTCAATGACGAAGGGTTATATATTTCGCCGGAGAAAGTGGTTTCCATTCACGGACAAACACTATGTCGCTATCTATTAACTGTAGATCAACAAATTACGCCTCTGACTTATGAGGTTCATGTATTAGACCATGCTCCTGATGCGATTTATCGACGGTTAAAAGAACCTAGCAATTGGTTGGTTAATGGTCCTTTGGGCGTTTTAGTACCATTTGATGATGTTGCTCATAACGAATCTAATGCTGAATATGTAAATAAACAGAAGTTAAGTCCTATGGGGGGAGAGTGGTCATTATGGCAACAATATGAATTACCTCCTGCAGAACGTGAATCTACTGGTTTGCATAATATTCCCGTAGCGCTCGATTGGCTAGCTGAAGCATTGTCACTACGTTTCCAAAGGCGCAGCACGTTGTCTTTTAATGAACTAAATAAACATCTCATACCCGCTTCCAATGCAATAGGTATTCCTGCTTGGCGGCTACGCCGAATGCTATTTGCGTCTGGTTGGCTTTCTGTGATTGAAAGTCGGTATTCACCTTATCCATCAGTAATACAGACACCCCGCACAATCTCTATATTTGATGATAAAGCAGGTACAGTAGCTCGTATTTGTGGAATGATGACGAAAAGTGAACGTAATAAACTGAAAAATGCATTATCAGATAATGAGAAACTCGAAAGATGGTCAAGACGAGGTCATGATTTTGCAGTAGGTTGTATTACGCTAAATTTGTCAAGCGTTGAGCGTGTAGAGTTGCTGGTTAAACAGTTTGGTTTGCAAATTATTACCAAAGAAGATTTTCCTGTCAGTCCCTTAGGTGGTGTGATTTTACCAATAACTCAGATGGAAAATATTCCATCGTTACCAGTAAATATAAATGTGTCGACTTGGTTAGAAGGAAAAAATGATTGGTCTGATGAGTCAGCATTAACTGACCACAGTAGCAATGCTTTCATACGTTGTCGGGAGAAACAGCGCAATAGTTATTATATTGCTGGCCAAAATGGTTACTGGAAGACTGACAGTTTTGCTTGGGGATTGATGGCTCATACTATTTTTTCAAGGAAAACATTGGGTGCTAAAAATAACAATGGCGATCTCTTCTGGTCAAAAAACCTGATAGCATTACCACTTTCTATTACACAATGGTGGTTACATTTCGCCGGCGGTTTTCTTTCCATTGACGATGACGGCCAGGTTTTATTTTCTGGCGGCGGTGCTTCTATTTGGGGCGATATAGATCGTTCAGAAACTACTACGCAAGAGTATGACAACCGCGCTATTGTTCGCCGCTCGCGGGCGTTAAAATTACGTCGGGGGTGGTAGAACCTACATGACATATAGATTTTGCTTGTTTGATTTAAAAAGAATTTATTGAACTGGCACCTAGAGGAGTTTAATCAGGATGGTTAAAAAACAGCAAGTTATAAAAGAACGTCTGAGCCAGATGTATTTTTTTGGTACTGAGCCTCATGAATTAATCAACTGCCTGAAAGAATGTAAGCAAAAGCTTATTATGGCAGGTGCTAAAGCAGATAATTTGCCTAGAACATTACCTCAGAAATTACATTTTCTAAGTATGCTACAGCCAAAAGCCCGACTAGTTATTCATACATGGTTCCGTACTAATGTACTATTTCCTGAAACGGATGAGCCTGAAAAAATTCTTGATCAGCTTCTGTTAACAAAGCGTAACGATAACAACAAAATAGAAGTGACAAGACCACTATGGCGAGCCATTTTGGGATTTTATGTATCTCAATCCTGTCCTGAAATCATTGAGCGATTCCTCAATGATGAGCCAGTATTGTCACCTCATGATGATATTGAAGAAGACTCCGAGAGTTTCTTGGAAGATCAATCTTTCAATGTAACGGAAGGTGATCTAGAACAATGCTTACTAATCAGCCAAGGGCTCGATGTTCCATCTGATCGTATATTGCCGATGTTTATGGCTGGTCTCGTTGATACGCTTAATGGTGAGCAAGAAGCTGCCAACGTATGGAAGAAAAAACTATCCACACATGCCTTCACTATGGTGAAAAAATTCGAAAGTATTATCACAGAATTTGAATTTGTTCATCACAAGAAAGAAGCTAATGACGTTGAAGTTCTATCAGCTGAGTTTATTGCAATAGAAAATATGGATGACTATGTCATCGATAGCATAGCTTTTGTCGGTGTCGTTACCAAATTGCTTCCTAATGATGCTTTCTTTGTTTCACCTGTCGCTTTATTTGTTAAAGATAAACTTTGGTCACTTTCAGAAGAACAAGCTAAGATCTTATATCCTCATCGTGGTGAAGTCGTTGGGTTTATAAACAATTACACCAAAAGTTTCACGCAGGGAGAGTTGGGGGTTTGGCAGGCTGAACATCGACCGTCCGACAAACCAGCTCAATATGTACTGGCTGACTACAAGTCGCGTGTATACCCCGTTATCAGACTTCCCCATTTATCCAGTGACCCCGACTCTGTCAGAGAGTGGTTATTAACTCAGTATAAACCACAGGATGAATCACCAACTATTTTTTTGCTGGACGATGGGGTGGCATTAAGACTTCCCGGCGATATATCCGATCCTAAAAAATATGACTTCGATGTGCCACTCGATAGCTACAAAAAATTGGCCTGTATTGAATTACATTCACAGAAAACCATCATTGTGACTCAGCTTCCTGTGGCCAGCGAAAAATACGATTGTGCTCCTGCTGTTACATGGATAAAACGTCTGGTGAAGCTAAATTATTCATCAATTAACTTTCCTGTTTTCAACAAAACACATTTAAAAAATTTAACTAATTTTATTACTGAGCATGTGCCAGAGAGTAATGCTTATCTCCGTGCATTGGATCACCTCGAGCAGATTGCTGACTCAAGAGAACTGTTGGACGATATGGTTCAGCGACTGCTGAAATTGCCAGTAATAGAGTCTCAGATTAATATAGAGAAGAAAGCGATTCTGGCTGATTATGAAAGTGAACAGGATCATTTAAGACAGGCAATTGCTTCTTTGGCAGACAAGAAAGCACAGCTTGAATCGGAAATCGATAAACAAAAAAAACACTTCAAAACTGAAACAGAGAAATCGAAAAAAGCGCTTCGCCAGCAAGAAGTTGAACTAGATTCACGTATCAGAAAAACCTTCGAAAATGCGTCACAAGCTGGTGTCGAAACACTAGCACAAGCGGCCTTGTTACGTGCATTGGTCGCTGATGTATCGATGCCAGTTTCTCAATCAGATCTTACGGTTAAACAGGGTCCTGCTATGGCTATTCCGCATTCTGAACCGTATCTATTGCCAATGGCGACTGAGATAACAAGCCAAAGACAGCTATTGACAGTGATGGAAAAACAGGCCGCTGCAACAGGGCTAAGTGAAACCTTTTTATCAGGTATTGTCGCTGCTGCGAATGTAACACCTATTGTTGGGTTATTGGGAAAACACACTAAAAAAGCGCTTTCTGCTATAGCTAATGTTTTTTCGGGCGGAGTTCGAGGGGAAGTTTCTATCCACGGTGATCTGTTTAGCATCAGTGATTTAATGAAATCTCCGGTATTAATCAGAAGTACGGAAAACACATGCTCCATGACTCTGGGGGATTTTTTGCTCCACCAGCAAGATAATAGATTGGCTACGGTGGTGGAGTTACGTGGATTTAACCGTATGCCACCAGAGACATTGTTACCTGAATTGAGTGACTGCCTGCTCAGTGGCGAACAAGCATCCGGGTTTTGCTGGGTGGATCAACATCAGACGCTGCGCCATCTTTCAATCAGCCAGCCGTTACTGTTTGTGTTGACGTTCGCTGTTGGTAAAAGTACGTTTCCATTACAGGGACCTGCTGCTCACAGATTGCCGATGTTCTTGGCCGAATGCATCTGGGGTGATGAGCTGCCTGCTAATAGTTCAAATGACATCACACCAACCTATGTAACATCAGCATTATGGCAATCGATTTATACAAGTATCCGTCAGTCTAAAACTCAGAATTATAATGAACAGCAAATCCTACAAACGACACTGAAATATTTCCATTATTCTGATGAAAAATCAGAAGCGATTACCAAGCTAGCGTTTGAATCTGGGCGTAGTACATCGGAGAAGATCGTTTCAGATATTGAGCCACTAGCGCCAACACTAATGAATTATGCTCGGGGAATTACGCAAGGTGAGGCTGCTGCTGTTCTCAATTGCCTGTTTCAGTCATAAGGAAGGAACATATTATGAAAAACCCATTAGAAACGTTTGAATCAATAAGGGATTTTTACATCGCTTATCTTGAGACGGCCTTCCGTATTGGTTCGCCAGCCATTCAGGCGTATCGCAGAGAATTACTTGAACAACAAGGGACGTTGTGTGCGGATCTGTTTCTGGAACCAATGCCCAAATATAAAGATTATAATTTAACCATTAGTGATCTACGGGATGCCTCGAAGGGGAATACATGGCTGCCGGGATTTACCGTTCAGCAAAGGACTGCATTTATCGATCTGTGCCTGGGTGGACTTTTACCTCGCGACCCCAGAGATACGACCAAAGGGCGTTTCAAACTCTATACCCATCAATTAGAAATGTTACAACGAGGCGTGCAACCCGGCATGCCCGGCATTGTTACTTCAGGAACGGGTTCTGGTAAAACAGAATCCTTCTTACTGCCTGTTCTGGCGCAAATTGCCAAAGAGGCAAGTCAATGGTCGCAAAGTCCCTCGCTGAAAAGTTGGCAACCATGGTGGCGTGAACCAAATGCCCAACCTACCTTTATGCGAGATCGAGAAGCTCCAACTTCAGGGAGACCGAAAGCTGTGCGAGCATTAATCCTCTATCCGATGAATGCGCTGGTAGAAGATCAATTAGTGCGTATGCGCAGGGCGCTCGATTCTGATGAAGCTCATAAGGTAATGGATTCCCATTTTGGTGACAATCGTATTTTCTTTGGTCGTTATACCAGTGCCACCAAAGTGACTGGGTGGTTGGATCATCCTCGACAGGGTAATGAGCCAAAAGAGAAAAAACGTGTCGCAAGTAAAGTCGCTGAATTACGTGAATATCTGCAATTTGCTGAAAAAACCCATCAAGAGGCTGTACATCAAGGCAACCTCGATAAGGATGAGAATCTACAGTTCAATTTCCCCAGACCAGGCGGAGGCGAAGTGCTTAGCCGCTGGGAAATGCAAAAGATGCCGCCAGATATTCTCATTACCAACACCAGCATGCTTTCAACTATGCTAGTGCGTGAAATTGATGATCCTATCTTTGATCAGACCCAACAATGGATTGAACGCGATCCGAACGCCTACTTTTACCTTGTGCTCGATGAACTGCATCTTCAGCGCGGTACGGCAGGTACAGAAGTCAGTTATTTGCTTAAACATTTGATCAATCGCCTGGGGTTAGATCAACCACAACATCGACACAAATTACGAATTCTGGCTTCGAGTGCTTCACTCCCCGTGAGTGGTCAGGACGGTAATCAAAGTATTGACTATCTATGGGGCATGTTTGGTCAACGCGGATTACCGATGAATGCCAGCTCTAAGGACTGGAAGACTTGTATCGTAGATGGGAAACTCGAGGAACTGGTTGATATACCGTGTTTTTGTAGCGATCTCCAAGCGTTTTGTCAGGCAGTTGAGAAACTAAAGTCAACTGAAGCATCTGTAATATGGTGTGACATAGCTCGTAGCCTGAGATGCTATCGCGATGGTGTCGCTATAGAAGAATTGGCGCAGCATGTAGTCTTATTGGCTGCCAGAATGCTTGAAAAAGGATGTATCGATCATAACAAATCTCTACGCGCAACTGCTATCAGCTCACTGGCAACCGATATATTTGGAGAACATCCCGATGCGCGCAGGGGAGTAAGTGCGCTAATTTGGATACGGACGACGGTTGATAGTTGGCAACAGTGGTTTGAACAACCTTTTCCTACTCATATCGTTCTGCCACGTTTCCGGGCTCACGCATTTTTACGCGCATTGGAAGGTTTGTATGTTGCTCCGCTTCCATCGACACCACAAGCAGATAAAGATGAAATAAACCAATGGTTATTTGCTGATCTTACGGTTGAATCTGGTCTACGCTACGGCGATCGTTTGTATGGAGACAAGCAGCGTTCGCGACGCGTGGAACTGCTTTATTGTGAATGTTGTGCAACATTATTTTGGGGCGGAAAACCATCTACCTTCTCAGCGACATGTCACCGGACAGAACTACTACCAAACGATCCTGACACAGAGAAGCTCCCGGAGCACGCAAAATCAGTGATGATTGAGCGACGTTCAGCGGAAGAATATGTCTTATTCATGCCAACCGTTGATCGGTTCTGGCCTCTCGGTAATGAAAAACTCATAGATGACGATTCTTTTGGTAAATGGAGGGAGGCAAGTTACGATCCGTTTACCGCAACGATTACTCAGCCAAGATCTTTAGTGAAACCTTTACTGGAAACCGAGATTGCAGGTTGGTTTTATAATGTTCCTTCGGGTGATTTTATCCTCCCGAAAAGAGATCAGTCATCCAGTAAATCGCCTGGATCTTCATTGCCTTTCCAATGCCCAGCATGTGGGACCTCATATAAGTATGGTAAAGGAAAACAGTCGCCTATTCGTGGTTTTCGAGTGGGTTTCGCGAAAACCACGCAGCTCCTTGCTAGTACATTAATGGCAGAATTGCAGAAATCAGGAGGTCAAGAACGGCTGGTAACATTCTCTGATAGTCGACAAGATGCGGCTAAGGCGGCGCTTGATCTTGAATCTGGGCATCATGATGATATCAGGAGGGAGATTCTCATCGGTTCGCTGAAAGAACTTGCAGCGGATAAATGTTCTCATGAAAAATTGCTAATACGTTTTGATGAGGTTATAAAAAGGAAGAAAGAACTTGATATTCTTGATGATCTTAACAAACTTTCAGATGCGCAGGAAAAAGAATTAGACGATCTTTGGAAAGAACGAAAACGTATCAAAGAAACGTTATTACTCCCACAGGCTGATAGTGTCTCGCTAGAAGCGATATTGGAAAATTCACCCAAAGCGGGAGAGCCACTTAATAAATTACTGGCAAAACTGGTTAAAGCCGGTATTCATCCAACGGACCGGACTGGCATTACTCCGGTACCCGATCCATCAAAACATAGCGAAGATATTAAAACTTTCACATGGCAGCAGCTCTTTGATAAAAACCATCAAAATAAATGGTGCTGGAAGGCTTTTCCTTACTATGAAAGTGATCTGGATATTGCCCGACAGGAAATTTCACGCGACCTGAAAGAATTAGCTGGTGAAAGCATCTTCAGTAAAACTTACTTTGCATTGGAAGAAGCTGGATGGGGGTATCCCTGCATCCCTATTTCTGAGAGTTTTTCCCGGGAAAAATTAGCAATATTTGATGCATTACTTCGAGTTTTAGCGGACGCTTATCGAGTTGAGCCATCGCAGTATCGTAATCCCGACAAGCCTAATACACCTTGGGGAGCGGCATCAGCTATTCCTAAAAATAATAGGGTATTTCGCTTTGCTAATTCAATATGTCAACAATCTGGCGGTAGTGTTTTAGGCTTACTTGGTGAGTTTCTTCTGTTACTTGAAAAAGCAGGCCACCTAGGTGGCATCATTGATATTGGGAAAGTACATTTCCATTTAGTTGAGCCTGCAGGTAGCTTCTGGCGTTGCAGTAAGTGCGGTCGCGTTCACTTACATCTGGGGGCAAAAATATGCACCCGCTGTCATGCTGTTTTACCCGAAATACAATACGGTGAAGCAGGTGTACTTCAAAAACAAAACTACCTTGGTAAGCGTATTTTACATTCATCCGGAAGCCATCGAATGCGTTCTGAGGAGCTCACTGGGATGACAGAAAATCCAGCGGCAAGATTACGTCGCTTCAAAGGTATTCTGATTGCGGATGATGATGATATTTTACCAACGGGACTAAAAAACTTTGATCCAGACCCTGACCTAGATAGAAAGGCACGCGTTATTGACGTACTTTCTGTCACCACTACCATGGAAGTTGGCGTTGATATTGGCGATTTACGTGCTGTATTTCAGGCCAACATGCCACCACAGCGTTTTAATTACCAGCAGCGTGTTGGTCGTGCTGGACGACGTGGGCAGGCTTTTGCTTTCGTTCTGACCGCATGTCGTAGCAAAAGTCATGATCTGTTTTACTTCCGCCATCCAGAAAAAATAACTGGCGACCTTCCACCTCCGCCTTTCTTAACCACCAAACTGGAAATGATCTGCCAGAGACTAGTACGCAAAGTGTGGTTGGTGGCTGCGTTCAAATGGTTAAGACAGAAGACAATTAATTCACACCAGTCATGGCCTGTGGATGAACACAGGCAAAAACCTGATAACCACGGCGAGTTTTTTCAAGTTGACTGGCTAAAAGGCTATCGGAACGAGTGGCTACCACGTATCCGTCACGCATTAACAGCAACGTTGAGAGATCGTGATGAATTTGCCCATGTCTGTATGCCGGATGATCAATCCTTCTATCATAGTATTGTACAATTACTAACCCCCGATAAGCTTATACAAGATATTGATGCAGCGCTAAACGACGATGCGATGGCAGGTAAAGGGCTGGCTGAGGCATTGGCTGAGCGAGGGCAATTCCCGATGTATGGTATGCCAACGCGCACGCGTCTGTTACAGAGTCGAGCTATTGCTACACGCGAAGATGATATCCAATTTGCTAACATGGATCGCGATCTAGACATTGCAATACAAGAGTTTGCTCCAGGAAAATATCTGGTACAAGACAAACGACGGTACTTAACAGCAGGCTATGCTGGGATGCTTAGGCAGCGCTATCCTAAATCGAGAGAGTTTGATTCCAACGTGAATGAGTTGGGAGAAGGCCGAACGATGACTGCCTGTCCTGTGTGTCATGTCTGGACTCCAATCAATCATACCATCAGCGAGTGTACCGCCTGTGGTGCGGAGATAGATGATGTTGAGCAGTACCAATGTTATGTTCCTTATGGGTTTATTACCTCACTGGAAGATAAATCAGTCAAAGAGGATGTCGATCAAACCCTGACTAATGCTAGCCGAGTTTCTATTGCTGAGGCTTACTCATTTTCATCTGGGGCAGAGTTTGAGGCTAATGTTGCTATTCAACTTGAATCTCAAATCTGTCTTCACCGTCTTAATCGCGGCACTTATGTCGATGAACGGTGGAGCGGTTTTAATGCAGTACAGGGAAATTTACGAGTTCCCTTTAGAAAAGAAGGGGTGTATCAGTCATTAACGGCAAATCGCGTTTGGGTAGATAGCCAATTGCTTGAGGGTGATCGTTTTTTGAACAAACGGTTCACACCTTTGCCGGAAAGTAGAACTTCTTTTTATCTTGCCGCCCCTAAAGTGACGGACTTGTTGGCTCTGATGGTAGTTAATACCCCTGTTGGCCTTCAGTTACAGACGCAAGCATTCCGGGCCGCAGCACTTTCTGCTGCTTTTATTATTGTTAACTATGCTTCAAAAGAGTTGCTCGATATTGATCCAGAAGAAATCGAAGTTCTGGAACCGCGTGTCCAACGATTATCGGATGGAAGGCTTGCACCGATACTGCAAATGGCCGATCGTTTGGTTAATGGTTCCGGATTATGTGAGCGCCTACAACAGAAAGGAACGTCCGGTACGCCGATAATTCTTGAGGTAATGAAAGCTATTGTAAGCAACAAAAATGGTTTCCCGCTTAAAGAGTTTCTGGACAATGACCATCCTAAAAAATGTATTCAGGCGTGTTATTACTGCCTGCACCGATATGGTAATCAGGCTTATCATGGGTTGCTTGACTGGCGACTAGGGTTGGATGTTATCCAACTGCTACTGGATAAAAACTATGACGCCGGATTAAATGGTGATTTCTCAGCTCCTGGTATCGTTGACTGGCGAGAAAACGCCGTGAGTTTGGCTAAAGAGGCGGCATCACTCTTTAATAGTGAAGTTAGAATGGTAGGTCATATTCCGCTGATCAACATTGGTCCACAACGCTGGGTTGCGGTGACCCATCCATTTTGGAACGTGGATGGAGTTTTTACTGCTAATCCTGAACTTGAAAGGCTATTCCTTGAATGGCAACTAGAGAAAAAAACGATCAGTACT
Organism: Erwinia sp. AnSW2-5; assembly: GCF_045107195.1. Classification (NCBI taxonomy): domain Bacteria; kingdom Pseudomonadati; phylum Pseudomonadota; class Gammaproteobacteria; order Enterobacterales; family Erwiniaceae; genus Erwinia; species Erwinia sp. AnSW2-5. The sequence continues at coordinate 109,974 of NZ_JBJGXA010000018.1, read as the reverse complement.
TTTGATCTCTCTCGTCGCATGGGGGCTGTTATGACCAAGCTAAGAAATCCAGACAGAAATCAGGCGAGTTGAGAACGATATGAATTCTATTGAACTGGCACGTACTCGCCCGGCGCTACCTTCCAAATTAGGGGTGTTTATGGCCTGTCCAGCGAGATATTTGTTGGAGAGTGAACCCCATACGATCCAACAAGTACCAGTACACCCACGGACGGTCCTTGGAAGTGCTGTGCATCGGCTGGCATATATATTGCAAAAGGATAAGGAGATTAAGTCAGCCTCTGTTATAGAGCTGTTGGAAAAGAGTTTTATTAGCGAACTGGATAATAATCGGCGGTCAGGGCTTATTACTCAATGGGCTTTACAGCACCATGGTGTGGCAGGATTAATCTCACGCCATACGCTGCTTGAACAAGTTCGCTATGCCATATCGCTTACAGTTCCCGTTGCGGAAAGAGAGAACTTTTTATCAGATAGTCCAAAAAAGCGGCAGAGTTATATCCCTGTTGGTCGAGAACAATTACTTACCAGTTTTCAGTTTAATATGAGCGGACGAGCTGATCTTATCTATCAGATAGACTCGAGGACGTTACGGGTTGTTGATTATAAAACAGGAAAAGTAACCGATGATCTAAACCAACCGAAAGATCACTATCTGTTGCAGATTGCGGCATATGGCATGATGCTGAAAGAACTTGCTCCCGATATAGATATTGAATTGGAACTGACTGGTATTTCTGATCGTTGGATAGGGGGTCTGGATTTTAATCTTAATAATAGAGTTGCTCATATTCTTTCCAGCATGGATAACACACTGCCGCTCAATGAACCTATGCATATATCAGCTCTTGCGCAAACAGGCCAGCATTGCATTACTTGCATCAGCCGTTGTTCATGTCCTGTCTATCAGAAAAAATTAGAGCTGTATTTGCAGCGACGTCTGTTTGATTTAAATAATTTTGGCTATGATATGGTCGGGCGCTTGATATCGGTTGAAGAGGAGAATGAATTAATTACGCTGAGAGTTAAGCTAGACAATGGTTTTGCGATAAAAATATTTCGTATCCCTACACGGTTTTTTCCTGAGTCAGAAAGAGTTATTGGTCGCTATTTGTCTATATATGGTGCAAATCGATTAGGTGAAAGCGTGGCAGGAAGATTTCATCGAAATTTTTATGTCATTGATACACAGGACCCAAAGAGATCCGCATTCCAATTTTTCTTGCAATGGAAATAAGACTTACCTGAAAGGTGAAATATTTCTTAAAAGGGGAAATAGCCTTCCCCTTTAGTTGCGCTTTAACCTGGGAATTACTTAAACAGGTCAATCAGTCGTAACAACGCTAATAAAATCTTCAGTACGACAATGATCACATATAGCATGTTCATCCGCTTTCCCCTTACATAAGGAGCACGACGCCAGCACGTAAATTGATTCTCGCTGGATGACCGACCTACAAACAGGCAAAAGTGGAAGGCGGGCAGGTGCGTAAAGGGGAACACAGCACTACCGCCATTTTCTATACCACACTGGAAAAGGAAAAGGAAAAGGAAAAGGAAAAGGAAAAGGAAAAGGAAAAGGAAAAGGAAAAGGAAAAGGAAAAGGATGATGGAAAAACTGACTTTATCCCGATGCAGAAAATGTTTACCGTGTTTATGTTGAGCAAATGGATGGTTTGCCTCTGAGTGATGAAGCCGTTTTCCCGGCAGAGACTTTTGACCCGTTGCCGCGTGAGGAAGCGCTTTTCCTTAACAACTGGTGCAACCAGCCTTGAGAAGGGACATAACATCTTTTTCGCACCTTCAACCGACAAAATCCATTTATCGGAACGTCGTCTTTTTAGCGATGCTGCCAATTTCTACGCTACGGACCTGCATGAACTGGCTCACTTGAGTGGAGCCAGAAGTCGGCTAAATCCTGAAATGAAATGAAATGAAATGAAAGGGAAGTTTGGCAGTGAGGGGATGCATTTGAAGAGTTGATCGCCGAGTTGGGAAGTGCGTTCCTGATGGCGGATCTAGGGATCACTGGAGAGGTTCAGCATGAAAGCTATATCGCTCCTTGGCTGATAGCACTGAAAAACGACAAACGCTTTATTTTCAAGGCCGACAGTGCGGCATCAAAAGCGCATCGCTAATTGATGGTTCAAATCTAAGTCAGGCAGAGATTCAATCATTCCAGACAACAAAAAGCCCGCTCAGGTTTCCCTGAGCGGGCTTCTTAAATTTGGCTCCTCTGACTGGACTCGAACCAGTGACATACGGATTAACAGTCCGCCGTTCTACCGACTGAACTACAGAGGAATTGTTGGAACGGGGCGCATGATATCCAGCAGGGCAGGGGATGTCAAAGGCTGTTTTCACGCTTTTGGTTCAACTGCTGAATAAAGCAGCATACTTCAGAAAGGTCTGTGATTTTTGCCACAAAAATCGTGCTTTTGCGTATTGCGTAGCAGGATGCGGTGGGACTTGCAGCGGCGTTACATTCATTTTCGCCAGGGCGATCACGTTTGTTTCATTTTGACGTTGAATAGCGATGTGGCGAAATATACATTTCATGCATATTGAATTTTTGTTCCATTTTGTTCCCCTACATCTAAGGATTTATCATGAAAAAAGTCAGAATTGGCCTGATCGGCACCGGTTATATCGGACGCTGCCATGCGATTGCCTACTCTCAGGCGCCGACAGTGTTCAACCTGAAAGGGGAATTGGTTCGTGAGATGCTGGCGGAGGTAAACCCGGAGCTGGCGAGTGCGCAGGCGGCGACGCTCGGCTTCAACCGTTCAACCGGAGACTGGCGTGAACTGGTGGCGGATGAAAATATCGACGTTGTGGATATCTGCGCGCCTAACTTCCTGCATAAAGAGATGGCGCTGGAAGCCATTCGTCACGGTAAGCATGTCTATTCTGAAAAACCGCTGGCGCTGGATGTTGCCGATGCCGAAGAGATGGTGCGTGCCGCCGAAAAAGCCGGGGTGAAAACGCTGGTGGGCTTCAACTATATGAAGAACCCGACCAGCCAGCTGGCGAAAGAGATTATTGCCCGTGGCGAAATCGGTGATGTGGTGCACTTCTACGGCACGCACAACGAAGATTACCTGGCGAATCCAAACACGCCGCTGGACTGGCACTGCCAGAAAGCGCTGGCGGGCCTTGGCGCACTGGGTGACCTGGCCGCGCACATTGTCAATATGGCGCACTATCTGGTGGGCAACATCGATGAAGTCAGCGGCGATATGATGACGGTGATCAAGCAGCGCCCGGACCCGAAAAACCTCTCCCAGCTGCGCGATGTGGAAAACGAAGATCAGGCCAGCGCACTGCTGCGCTTTGCTAACGGCGCCCACGGCGTGATTGAAACCTCACGTATCGCCTGTGGCAGCAAAATGGGCCTGACCTATGTGGTGACCGGCACCAAAGGCAGCATCCGTTACACCCAGGAGCGCATGGCGGAGCTGGAGCTGTATATTCATGATGACCCGGCCGGCCGCCAGGGCTTTAAAACCATCCTTACCGGCCCGGCGCACCCGGATTATGCGGCGTTCTGTATTTCTGCCGGACACGGTATTGGCTTTAACGACCAGAAAACCGTGGAAGTCCGCGATCTGATTAACGGTATTGCCGCCGATGACCGTATGTGGCCTGACTTTGCTGAAGGTTTGCAGGTGTCGAAGGTCCTTGAGGCGATTGCCCTCTCTGCCGCCGAAGGGCGCTGGATGAAAGTCTAATTTTTCACTGAGGCCGGGCTTGCCCGGCCTTAATTATGGCTAACTGTTTTCCCCCGCACGTTCCGATCTGTCATAAGCGATTTAAATTCCCCGCCATTAAATGTATGATAATAATACTCATTTGCAACGAAATGGCTAAGATGAAAAAACTGTTCTCCTTCCCGGTGCTGTGCGCACTGCTGGTGGCTGCCGCGCTGATCTTTGTTGTCTCAGTCCGCAGCTGTTCAACTCAGTATTCAGAGGCGCAGCCCGCCTCGCCACAGGCTGCGGCCGCAGCTGAGGCGCCATCGGGCGCGCAGCAGGGCTGGCCGCGTACCCTGCAAACCCCCAAAGGGCCACTCACCCTGGCAAAAGCCCCGGAGCGCATCGTCTCCACCAGCGTGACCATTACCGGCACGCTGCTGGCGATCAATGCGCCGCTGGTCGGTTCCGGCGGCACCAGCCGTAACAGCACGGTGTCGGATGACCAGGGTTTTTTTAAACAGTGGAGCGCCGTGGCGAAGCAGGCCGGTCTAAAGCCGCTCTACATTTCTGAACCGAACGCCGAGGCGATTGCCGCTGCGGCACCGGACCTGATTGTGATTGCCGCCACGGGCGGTGACTCCGCGTTAAAGCTCTACGATCAGCTGTCGGCGATAGCCCCGACGCTGGTGATCGACTACGGCGATAAAAGCTGGCAGCAGCTGGCAACGCAGCTGGGTGAAATCACCGGGCATGAGAACGATGCCAGCACCGTGATCGACCGTTTTGAGCAACGCGTGCAGGCAGTGAAGCAGACGATCACGCTGCCACCGCAGCCGGTTTCAGCGCTGGTTTACTATGAAGATGGTCGCGGAGTGAATCTGTGGACCCTGGCATCAGCGCAGGGCAAACTGCTGTCGGCGCTGGGCTTTACCCTGGCGATGCCACCGTCGGACGTGCAGGGCGGCACCAGCATGGGCAAGCGTAACGATGTTATTCAGTTGTCCGGCGAGAATATGGCGGCGGGCCTCACCGGGAAGAGTATGTTGCTGTTCTCCGCAGACGACGAGACGGTGGGGCGCGTGCGGGCCAATCCGTTCCTGGAACATCTGGAGCCGGTGACGGCAGAACGGGTGTATGCGATGGGCCCGGATACGTTCCGTCTGGATTATTACAGTGCCAGCAATATGCTGGACAGCATCGAACGGCATTTTAAGTCCCACTAAGGTGGGATTTCCTCAGGTTCTGCGCTGCTGTGATTTATTGTAGGGTTCGACCTTCTGTTCCGGTCGAACCGTGCTGAGGGTTGGCACAACAGGCCTCATCAGCCGCCGTTATTTTCCATCTCCCGGCTATAATCCTCTGTTATAACGGAATAATCCTGCGGCGCGAAGGGATGCGGTACACCCTTTATCATCCTGAATTCAGAAACAATTATGCGGCGTATCATCCTTCTCTCGGTGGTGCATCTCTGTCTCTGATAGAAAGGTAATGCGCGTAATAGTCTCCGGCATTGTTAATCTGGAAACAGAATCCGGTCTCAGTTTTGGAAACTTGTCCGATTTCAAGTGAGGGAAAGTGATCTCCCAACCAGCAACTTGTTAGTAATAAAGAGAGAAGGGCAGGCAGCACGAGTTTATTGATCTTCATAGGGTATAAACATCCCTTACTCTATCCATAGATACTAACGAATTCCCGAGCATAACAACGGCGCATTTTATTGGAAATTCTTCGATATACGATTTTGATACTGGCATTATGGCCGCCAGGGACGCCTCTTTTCCCTGTCTATCCAGGCTGATGGCCTACACAGTGGATCAGATTAACCTCCAGATCAGCGCTGCGGGCCGACCGAAACAGAAGGTCGGCCGCTACGGTCGTTGGCCGGGTGTTATGGTACGTTGTAGGGTTCGACCTTCTGTTCCGGTCGAACCGTGCTGAGGGTTGGCACAACAGGTCAGCTCAACCGCCGTTTTTTTCACTCTCCCGGATATAATCAACCGTAAGCACGGAATAATCCCGCGGCGCGAAGGGATGCGGTACACCTTTTATCATCCTGAATTCAGATATAATGATGCGGCGTATCATCCTTCTTTCTGTGGGAGAACGTAATGATATATCTACGTTAATTTCACCGGACTGCGGGAATTGATAGTAAGTCTCAGGGATGCAAAGCTGATTATTAGCAACTTTTAAAGCAGGTAACTTGCGGTTGAAACCCGACCTTTCAGGTGCATGTCTGTCTCTGATAGAAAGATAATGCACATAATAGTCTCCGGCATTGTTAATCTGGAAACAGAATCCGGCGTCCGTTCTGGAAACCTGTCCGACTTCATACGGCGGGAAGTGGTCCCCCAACCAGCAGCCAGTGAGTAATAAAGAGAGAAGGGCAGGCAGCACGAGTTTACTGATCTTCATAGGGTATAAATATCCCTTACTCTATCCATAGATACTAACGAATGCCCGAGCATAACAACGGCGGTTTTTATTGGAAATTCGTTGATATGCGATTTTCCGGTATCGCCATTAATGAACTCAGCTCATAACGACGACCTGATTACCTGCCATTATCTTCACAGAGTAACCCGCTACTATACCGTTCTCCCTTTCTGCCCCGATGGATTGCCATGACTGACTCTCAGGCGCATGCGCCGTTAGCCACCCCAAAAACCACCGGCTTTACCTTTGTACTGATCCTCAGTGCATTAATGGCCATTACTTCGTTATCGACCGATATTTACCTGCCTGCCATGCCCGTGATGACGAAGGATTTACAGGGCGATGCGGAGCTGACCATCACCGGCTTCTTAATCGGATTTTGCATTGCGCAACTGATTTGGGGACCAATCAGCGACCACTTCGGTCGCCGTTTGCCCATGTGCATTGGCATGGTGCTGTTTGTGATGGGATCGGTGGGCTGTGCGTTATCCACGGATATTGTGCATATCGTCTTCTGGCGGGTGTTTCAGGCGCTGGGCGCGTGTACCGGCCCGATGCTGGCGCGGGCGATGATCCGCGATCTCTACAGCCGCAGCCGTGCAGCACAGATGATGTCCACGCTGATGATTGTCATGGCCATTGCCCCGATAGCCGGGCCGCTGCTGGGCGGGCAGATGATTAACATCGCCTCATGGCATGCCATTTTCTGGCTGCTGGCGATCATCGGTGCCGTGATGCTGCTGGCGATCGCCTGGCTGCCTGAAACCTTGCCCGAAGCGAAACGGGTGAAAGCCTCGATACCCGGTGCCTTTCGCAACTATTACCGGTTACTGACGCACGCCACCTTTATGCGTTTCACGCTCTGTGTGACGTTTTATTATGTCGCGGCCTACGCGTTTATTACCGGATCTCCGTTTGTTTATATCTCCTATTTTGGTATCGACCCGGCACATTACGGCTGGTTGTTTGCGGTCAATATCGTCGGATTAATGGCGGTCAGCATGGTGAACCGACGGCTGGTCCATCGCTATCCGCTGGAAACCTTGCTCAAGTGTGCCGCCTCGGTTGCAGCTATCGCCGGACTGCTATTAGCGGTGGCGGCCGGGACAGGCTTTGGTGGGATTGGGCTGATTATTGCAGCGGTATTCGTTTTCTTTTCCATGAACGGGATTATTGCGGCAACGTCAACCGCCGCCGCCCTGGATGCCGCGCCGCAGATGGCGGGTTCAGCCTCGGCGCTGGTGGGATCGTTGCAGTACGGCAGCGGCATTATTTCGTCGCTGTTACTGGCGCTGTTTAGCGATGGCACGCCCTGGACGATGGGCTGGATCATCGCGCTGTTTACCCTGGCCAGCGCGGTAATGGCACTGACCACGCGCACAACGAAAATAGTCAGATAGACTTGAGATACCGGTTGATGAAAATTATTCAGGAAATGCGTTGAATCGCGTTCACCCAGAAAAGAGACGTTCCCGGAAAGTACCTGGATGAAAAAACAATAATAAGGCGGGATCAGCGATGAAAAAGATAGCCATAATCGGCTCGGGACCAACAGGCATTTACACGTTTTACGCGTTGCTGGGCAATCCGCAACCGCTGTCTGTTTCTGTCTATGAACAGGCCGCTGAGGCGGGCGTTGGCATGCCCTACAGCATTGAGGATAACTCGCGCATGATGCTGGCAAATATCGCCAGTATTGAAATCCCGCCTGTTTTTATCACCTATATCGCGTGGCTGCGCACCCTGAGTGACCGCCACCTGGCCCGCTATGGCGTCGAGGCATCTTCCCTGCATGTGCGCCAGTTCCTGCCGCGTATCCTTCTGGGGGAATATTTTCGCCACCAGTTTCTGGAAATCGTTGCGCAGGCCAGGCGTCAGGGTTTTGAGGTCAACATTCATGAAGCCTGTGAGGTGACCGATCTGGAGGCGACCTCGCAGGGTGTCCATGTCTGGGCGCAGGGTGAACGCGCCCCGGAGCTGTTTGACCTCGCGGTGATTGCCACAGGGCACGTCTGGCCCGATGACAGCCAGGCGACCCGCACCTTTTTCCCCAGCCCCTGGTCAGGATTAATGGATGCCCGTATTCCCGCCTGCGAGGTCGGCATTATGGGGACGTCGTTGAGTGGCATTGATGCCGCAATGGCGGTGGTGGCTCAGCATGGAAAATTTACAGAGGGCGATAACGCACAGATGACCTTTGCCCTGAATCAGGAAAGTGAGTTGCTCAGCATCACGCTGATGTCCCGCACGGGTATCCTGCCGGAAGCCGATTTTTATTGTCCGATCCCCTATGAACCGTTAAACATCGTCACGCCAGATGCCATCGAAAAGGCGATTGCTGGAGGATCGGATGGCCTGCTTGATCGGGTGTTCGGGCTGATGGTTGAGGAGATAGCGCAAAGCGATCCGGCATGGGCAAAACATATCTCCCTGAGGACGCTGGACGCTGACCGTTTTCCGGCCGCCTGGTTCGCCGATCGGCATCAACATGACCCATTCGACTGGGCCTGCGCCAATCTGAATGAGGTCGAGCGCAACAAGCGTGAAAAACACACGGTGCCCTGGCGTTATACCCTCCTGCGCTTACACGAAACCGTTGAGGATATTGTTCCTTTTCTTAATGAGAAAGATGCGAAGAGGTTCAACAGCGGCCTGGCCCGTGTATTTATCGATAATTATGCCGCCATTCCCTCGCAATCGATCCGTCGGCTGCTGGCGCTGCATCAGGCCGGGATCATCAGCATCCTGGCGCTCGGGCAGGATTATCATCTGAGTGAGAACGGCAGCCAGACGCTGATTTCCGCTGAAGGGAACACGCGGGTGTTTGATGTTTTTATTGATGCCCGGGGGCAAAAACCGTTAAAGACCAGCGACCTGCCATTTCCAACGCTGCGTACCCAGTTGCAAGCCTGTGGGGATGATATTCCTGACGTCGGTGATGATTACACGTTGCTGTCCCCCGAGATTGCACGCGGACGCATTGCGTTTGGGGCCTTGCCTTATTTAATGCACGATCGGCCGTTTGTGCAGGGTATTACCGTCAGTGCTGAAATCGGTGCGGCGATGGCGAGGGCAGCCCTTGAGCCACCCTCGCGCACGCGCAGACGATTGCCCTACATTGACATCTGACCAACCCGATGTTTGCCACGGCGAAATGAATCCCATGGCACGCTTATGGCTAAATGTTTTTATCGAAGAACGGTTCAAGCTGGCTGAGCGCCTGGTCCACATAGCGTGGCACCCAGTAGGTTTCGATATGCGTTGCGCCTTCGATCAGGTACAGCCTTTTGTTCTGCGTACCGCTGGCCTTTTTGAATGCGCTTTCGGTCATATAAAGCGAGTCGGCTTTGCTTCCGGCGATCATCAGCAGCGGCTGATTGATCAGGTCCATATTGCTTTGTGCATCAAAGCGCATCAGGTCCAGCAGGCTGCTGGTGGTATAGCGGAACGTCGAGTTCGGGTGCGCATGGGTTTTGCCGTAATACTCAAAGCCCTGGCGATAGAGATCAAACGGCAGTTTAGCAATCTGCTCGTCGGTGAGCTTTGCATCACCGCTGTAAGTGATTTCCCCGGTGGCTGCTTCCCTGGCGCGGGCCGCGGAGGCTTCCTGTAAACGCTGCTGAATGGTGGCGATCTGTGAATCTTGATAGCCGTTACGGCGCACCAGCCCGGAGTCAAACATGCTGAGCGTTGCCAGGGCTTTAAAACGTTTGTCCGTCTGCGCGGCCTTCAGTGAATAACCGCCGCCGCCGCAGATGCCGAGCAGACCAATACGCGTGGTATCGGCACCCGGATACTGGCTGATGTAATCCGCCATGCCGTGAATATCTTCAATGCGGTTGGCCGGTTTATCCACGCTGCGCGGCATCCCGCCGCTGGCTCCCTGATAAGCAGCATCGGCGGTGATGGTGATATAGCCGTGCTCCGCCAGGCGTTGCGCATACAGCCCGGCAACCTGTTCTTTTACGCCGCCGTTAGGGTGCGCCACCACGACGACCGGGTATTTTTTTGCCGGATCGTAGTTGGCGGGAGTGTAAACATTGGCCGCGATCTGGATGCCATGAAGGTCGTATTTCACCGGATGGATATTGACCTTGCCCGCCACGTTGGCGGTGATGGCGCCCTCATACACCAGGGTAAACGGGTTCTTTCTGTAATCGGCGGCCTGCACGGAAGCCGAGCTGACGATAGCGGTCAGCAGCAGGGCGTTTAATGGCGTGAATGTCATGATCTCTCCTGATAAGCGATGGCCTGATTCAACCAGGCGGGTGAGACAGAGTAGGGAGATCGGGCTGTCAGCAGCATGACCGCAACATAACAACGCTGTCAGTTAACCGGCTGGCCTTAACTGACAGCGTTGTCAGGAAAATGTCAGCCTGGCGTTGGCAGCGATCATTTATCCTCGCGCGAAAACGCGAGTCACACCAACACTCAGAAGGAAAAGCAGATGCGACTGCTGCTGGTGGAAGACGAAGAAAAAACATCGACCTATCTCAGCCGCGCGCTGGGGGAGTCGGGATTCAGGGTGGATGTCTCAGCTGATGGCGCGGAAGGCCTGCACTACGCGCAGGAGTTCGACTATGACGCCATCATCCTCGATGTGATGCTGCCGGGCATGGACGGCTACAAAGTGCTGGAAGGGTTACGCGCCAGTAAACACACCCCGGTGCTGATGCTCTCAGCCCGCGGATCGGTGGATGAGCGCGTCAAAGGCCTGCGCCTGGGGGCGGATGATTATCTGCCCAAACCGTTTTCCCTGATTGAACTGGTGGCACGCATTCAGGCGCTGGTGCGCCGACGCCCCCCGGATGGGGCCGATATGACGCAGTTGCAGATCCACGATCTGCAACTGGACCTGCTGGCACGCCGGGTGTTTCGTGACGGGGTCCGTCTGGAGCTGACGGCAAAAGAGTATGCGCTGCTCAGCCTGCTGGCGCGCCACCAGGGAGAGATCCTCTCCAAGATGATGATTGCGGAGCAGGTGTGGGATATGAATTTCGACAGCGATGCTAACGTGGTGGAAGTCGCCATCAAACGTCTGCGTGCCAAGGTCGACGTGCCGTTCGGCGTCCGCTTACTGCACACCGTGCGCGGCATGGGCTATGTGCTGGAAGTCCGGCCGGATACTGCGCATTAAATGAAGGGGAAAGCGATGTTCAGACGTTCCATCTCTCTGCATCTGGCGCTGATGTTTGCATTGGCAGCCTTACTGATTGTATCGACCATCGGCATTCTGCTGCGCAGTTCGCTGCATCAGTCGCTGCAAAAGCAGATGCATAACGAACTGCTTTTTCGTGAATCCCTGATGAGTCCGTGGATCACTGCCCGCACCTCGGCAGAAGGCTGGTCAACGCTGGCGAACAAGTTCACCGTGCTGGCAAGTTCGGAAGGGGAGCGGGTGCGTTACTGGATCGTCAGCGATCGCCCGGGGTTTAGCGTGGGCGGCCCTCCGCCTGCGGGCGTGAACGGGTCTTCACTTGCCGAAGGGTTTAACAAGCTGCCGGGCGTGACAGAAGGGGCCTGTTCGCTGTTTCTGCTGGTGAAAACCCTGCCCGCCAACGGAGATCGCCCGGCGTTGCGCTATATCGTCGCCATCGACTCCACGCCCTATATGGGCACGCTGGATGCCTTCACGCGCACGCTGTTGATTATCACGGCGCTGGGCGTGCTGATTGTTGCTCTGCTGGGTTATGCCGTCTCGCGCATTGGCCTGCGTCCGCTGGGCGCACTCAGCGATCAGGCACAGCGGCTGGCTCCGGGGGATCACGGCCAGCGTCTGGATAGCGCGGCACTGCCGCAGGAGTTGCAGCAGCTGGCATCATCCTTCAACGGTGTGCTTGAACGCCAGGAGATTGCCTGGCGGCAGCTGGAGAGTTTTAACGCCGATGTGGCGCACGAACTGCGCACGCCGCTGACCAATCTCACCGGGCAAACGCAGCTTGGCCTGGCGCGCCGACGCTCGCATGAGGAGCTGGAAGAGTTGCTGGGTTCCAATCTGGAAGAGCTGGAGCGCATGACCTCAATCGTCAACGATATGCTGTTCCTGTCGCACGCCCACGCCGGGGAACATGCCGCCCAGTTAACCCGCATTTCCCTGCGCGAAGAGACGCTAAAAACGGCAGAGTACGTGGAGCCATCGTTTGCTGCCAAACAGCTTTCACTGAATGTGGAGGGGGACGCGATTGCTCATATTGACCGACGCCTGTTCCACCGCTCGCTGGCAAATCTGCTGGAGAACAGCGCCAGGCACTCAGCGCCGCACAGTACCATTACGGTCAGGCTGAACGAACGGGATCAGCAGGCTTCGGTGGCTGTCTCCAATCCTGGCGACCCGATTGCGTCCCCGCATCTTCACCGTCTGTTTGAACGCTTCTATCGCGTGGACTCATCGCGCACCCGCAGCGATACCCATCACGGCCTCGGGCTGTCTATCGTGCGTGCCGTGGCGATTATGCACCGGGGAGAGGTGTTTGCGCGCAGTGAAGAGGGCGTGAATACCTTTGGGCTGACGTTCGCCTTAACCCCATATGTCGCCTCCCCACGAAATGCCGCGCTGCATTCTGAAAGCTCATTATCTGGCCCGGCTGACAATATTGTCAGGCAGCCGTCAGCCTGACGACATCGGCACCTCGTTACACTCATCGCCACGCAGCATCCACTCAACTGATGATAAGGACGCAACGCATGATGAAAGCAATGAGGTGCTTCGGGCTGTTACTGCCGCTGATCGCCTGCTCTTCCCTGGTACAGGCGCAAAGCCCGGCCGTACATATCGCACCCGGCGGGAGCCAGACCGCGCTGGCCGGACCGGAAGAAAACTTCACCGGACGCGTGCGCGTGGACCCGCTATTTCGCGCGGATAAAGATATCAACGTGTCCGGTGCGTACGTCACCTTCGAACCGGGCGCACGCTCGGCCTGGCATACTCACCCGGCGGGGCAGCGGCTGGTTGTCACCTCCGGCATCGGCCTGACGCAGCAGGAAGGTCAACCGGTGCAAACGATCCGCGCAGGTGATGTCGTCTTATGCCCGCCGGGCGTAAAACACTGGCATGGCGCCGCGCCGGGCAGTGCCATGACGCATCTGGCGATCACCGGTGTGGTCGAAGACAAAAGCGTTACATGGATGGAGAAGGTGAGCGATGAACATTATCACGCGCAGTAGAACACGCCGTGCCGCAGCACTCCTGCTGCTCAGCATCAGCCTGACGTCGGGCGCTGTACCTGCTACAGGAACAGGTTCCACGATGGATCAACAACAAAGCGCATCCGCTACGTTATCTGCGCGTCAGCAGGCCATTCCCTTAATCGGCGCATTGATGGCCAGCAGCAAGATGCCCCAACTGAATGCCGCCCTGAACCAGGGGCTGGATGCCGGGCTGACCATCAATGAATCCAAAGAGATCCTGGTGCAGCTTTATGCCTACAGCGGATTTCCGCGCAGCCTGAATGCCCTGACGGAACTGATGAAGGTGGTGGAGGCGCGTAAAGCGCGTGGTATCCGCGATGCGGAGGGCAGCGAGCCTGCCGGCCCGATTCCGGTCGGGGAGGAACTGCGCCGCGTGGGCACCGCCAACCAGACCCGGATTTCGGGCGCAGCGGTGCAGGGTCCGCTGTTCGATTTTGCGCCGGTGATTAATCAGTTCCTGCAAACTCATCTGTTCGGCGATATTTTTGCCCGCGACAATCTGGACTGGCAAAGCCGTGAGCTGGCTACCGTCGGCGCACTGGCCGCCACGCCCGGTGTGGAAGCGCAGCTGCTGTCCCATATGCGCGCCAGCCTGCGCGTGGGGCTGACGGCCGGGCAACTGCGCCAGCTGGTGCAGGTTCTGCGTGAGCATGGCGAAACGGATGCCGCGATACGAGCGGAAACGGCACTGGCTGCCGCCAGTCGCTGATTGATCACCGGGAGGGATTAATTTTGACAATACGATCAACAACGCTGGGGTTCTGCATGCTGGCGGGCGCATTTGCCGCTTATGCAGAGCCGCTGACGATTCAGGCGCAGGGCAGTTTCTCTGCGGGCGGGACGGTCGCGACCGCGCCGGGGACATTCGACGCCACCCAACCGCTGGAGCCTGGCGGGCAGACGTACCACGGCGATCACGCCTCGGTGTTTTATCAGATCCCGCAACACCCGCACCGCTACCCGATAGTGATGCTGCACGGTGCCGGACAGTCTTCCCGTACCTGGCAGAGCACGCCGGATGGCCGCGAAGGGTTCCAGACTCTCTTCCTGCGCCGTGGTTTCGCGACGTATCTGGTGGATCAACCGCGCCGGGGGGCAGCAGGGCGCAGCAGCGTAGAGGGAACGGTGACGCCGAAAGCCGATGAGCAGCTGTGGTTTAATCAGTTCCGCGTTGGCGTCTGGCCGAACTATTTTTCGGGTGTGCAGTTCTCTCACGACAAAGAGGCGCTGAATCAATATTTCCGCCAGATGACGCCAAATACCGGGCCTTACGACAGCCAGGTGATTTCCGATGCGCTCTCCGCCGTGGTTGATAAAAGCGGCCCGGCGATCCTGTTCACCCATTCCCAGGGCGGCGGCCCGGGCTGGTATACCGCCATGAAAAATCACAAGGTGAAGGCCATCGTGGCCTTTGAACCCGGCAGCGGTTTTGTTTTCCCGGAAAATGCGCTGCCAGCACCAATGCCCAGCGCGTTCGATACCCTGAAAGGTGAAGCGGTGCCGCTGACGCAATTTACCGCGTTAACCAAAATCCCTATCCTGATTATCTATGGCGATAACATCCCCGCGAAACCCGTTGCCATGCCCGCACAGGACAGTTGGCGCGTGCGGCTGGCGATGGCGCGGCAGTGGCGCGATGTGGTGAACCGGCAGGGCGGTGATGTCCGGGTGGTTCATCTGCCGGAGATCGGGATCAAGGGCAATACCCATTTTCCATTCTCCGACCTGAACAATGTGCAGATTGCCGGGCTGGTGGAGGCTTTCCTGAAAGAGAAAAATCTGCTGTAGGGGTCGATCATCTTTTCCGATCGACCCGTACAGATTACCCCAGACTCACAAAACCCCTCTGTTTTACTGCTTTGCATCGCCCGGCGTATTCGCCATAATCCCTTGATACGCCATCATTATTTGAGAGCACTATGATTAGGGTTTTGGTTCCGTTTCTGGCCGTTGCATCGGCATCCGTCCTGGCAGTTGAGGCGCCACCTGCCATCAAACCGCTGCCCTTAACGGCCGTGAAAAGCGGCAGCGATCAGTACCGCAGTCTGTGTGCGGCACTTAAAAATCGCTGTGATGCAGCGAAAGAAACCACCTTATGGAAAAGTAAGGCCGATGCGAACGCCTTCTATCTGATCAATTCATCCCCGGAATTGATGAAGATTGAGAAAGTGGGCAGCACCTGGACCGTGAAAGGAACCTGGGACTTTAGCCAGTATCATCACAGTCATAGCGAGCCAAACCAGAGTGATGACGAGCTGTCTGCCAGCGGTGTTACGCTCTATCCCGCGTTATATCCCCTGGGTAAAAACCAGCAGGCGGTCGCCCTGGTATCCCAATGGTCAACGGGATATTCGGGCGGCGGGCGTGAAGAAAACTATGCTGACTTTATGCAAATCAATGATGACGGGAGTTACCAGGCCGCCTTCAAAGACATTCTGTTTTCCTCCCGTGAAATGATCCGCGCCTGTTTCTCCGAGCAGGATTATGCTCGCAAGTCGCATTGCCACGATGAGAGCTGGCGTGTGTTGCAGTTGAAAATAACGGACGAGGGGAAGGCGTATTATGCCTGGGAGTTCATTACCCAATCCTCCGACTGGCCGTCGTTTACCGATAAATCAGAGATAACCACCTCCGTCAGCCGTGAAGTGAAAGTACCGTTTGCGGAGCGTGCGCAGTAGCCGGGAAAACAGCCTGTGGGTACAACCTGGTACAGCCCTAAAAATTAAAGGTATAATCCCCCGCATTATTCAACGGATTCAGAAGCGAACATGACAAAACTCACCTTACAAGAGCAGATGTTGAAAGCGGGATTAGTCAGCAGCAAAAAAATGGCCAAAGTTCAGAGAACGGTCAAAAAATCAAAGGCTCAGGCCCGTGAGGCCAGAGAAGCAGTAGAAGAGAATAAAAAAGCGCAGATTGAGCGCGATAAGCTGCTCAGCGAACAGCAGAAGCAGGCAGCGCTATCAAAAGAATATAAAGCGCAGGTCAAGCAGCTGATTGAGATGAACAAAATCGATATTGGCAAAGGCAATATTGATTTTAATTTCACCGATAACAACCTGATCAAAAAAATCGCCGTCGATAAGGCCACACAAGCTCAGCTTATCAGCGGTCGTCTTGCCATTGCGCGTTTGCTGGGGAGCAACGGCGAGAACGAATACGCCATTATCCCTGCGGTGGTCGCCGATAAGATTGCGCAGCGCGATGCGAACAGCATTGTGTTAAATAGCGCACTGAGCGCGGAAGAGCAGAACGAAGACGATCCGTATGCCGACTTCAAAGTGCCTGATGATCTGATGTGGTAAATCAGAACGGCGAGGCATTGCAGGCTTTGATTAACGCTTCGCTGATCGGATGAACAAAATGCAACTCACTGGCGTGCAGCATCATACGCGGCGTCAGTTCTGTCCCTGGTAACAGCAAACCACCATACAGATCGCAGCCCAGAATCGGGTGGCCCAGCTGCTGGCAGTGAATGCGTAGCTGATGGGTGCGCCCGGTCTCCGGGGTGAGCTGTACCCGCGTCAATGGCAGTAACGTCCCGTCTTCCTGCTCCTGAACCATGCGCTCAACCACCCGATAGCGGGAGCGGGCGGGCTTACCATTAATGGGGCAAATCGACATCAGCGGGAACAGCGCCGGATCTTTAGCAATTGCCGCATCAATTACCCCTTCGTTGTTATCCAGATGCCCGCACAGCAGCGCGCTGTAAACCTTGGTCACCGTGCGCTGACTGAACTGATGGCAGAGGGCGGCATTGATCGCCTTATTGCGTGCAATCACCATCAACCCGGACGTGCCGAAATCAAGCCGATGGATCAGGGTGCAACCGGGAAAAATCTGTACCAGCCGGTGATGCACGGAATCGAGATTAAGCGGATTTTTCCCTGAAAGACTGAGCAGTCCGGCGGGCTTATTGATCAACACCAGATGCTCATCCTGATAAAGGATCGCTATCTTGTCATGGCACGGCGGGGCAATAAAGGTATCGAAAATCACAGACATCAGGCAGCCCGGGAGGTGAATGGCAGCGGATAATAACCAATTATCAGCCAACTGGCGACGTTAGCGGCTTGTCAGGTTATAAATACAGCAAAGTACCCGTTTATCGCGGGTGGCTGGTCAAAAGCCCTTTAAGGAATGATATTATCGGGTTGAGACGCTGAAAACAGCAAGATGTAAGGCTATTAATCCCTGAGGATAACGAACGAATGAATAACACCATCCCCCTTAAATTTTATGATATCGCTGATGAATATTCGACGGAATCTGCAAAACCGCTCAGTGAGGCAGAACGTGATTCCGTGGCACTCTATTTCCAGCTGCTGCTCACCCGTTTAATGAACAACGAAGAAATCAGCGAGGAAGGGCAGCAGGAGATGGCGGTTGAAGCGGGCATCGACGCGCAGCGTATCGATGAGATAGCCACATTCCTGAACCAATGGGGCAATGAGTAGCCCTTGCTCCGGCGTGCCACGGATGGCGCACCACAGTAAAACCTCGCCTCACTTGCGACATAATCAGATAACCATTACCAATCATTCTATTTGCTTGTGTTTGTATCAAACAGTAACGTTGTTAAAAATAGCGCAATAACAATGGGCTTATCATTAATTTACCTCTGAAATTGAAAATTCGGAGTGAATGATTGCAACGTTATCTGGGGTGGGAATGAACGGACTATCAAAAGCCATTGTATTTACCGCAATGACGCTGACGGCATTTAACATTGCAGCGGCAGAGAATAACAGCAGTGATAATATTATTCGCTACGCAATATGGAGCAATCCCAGCGGTAATTTCCATCCGACACTGTATTTCACGGACTACGATCGCGCGGTTATTTTCACTCTGTTTGGTCGCCTGTTTACCCTCGATCAACAGCAAAATCCAAAACCCTCTCTCGCCGAAAAATATGAATACTCCCGTGACGGGAAAACCCTGACGCTTCATTTAAAACCCGGCGTGAAATGGCACGATGGCACCGCGTTTACCGCTGAAGATGTCTATTTCACCTACGCCACCGAAGCCGATGCAGGCTTCCCGAAAGATACCCCCGGCTTTGTGAAGCACCTGGAAGGTTACGACGATTACCACGCGGGTAAAACGGACCGCCTGGCGGGTATCAAAGTGATCGACCCGCAAACCATTAGTTTCACCTTTGTAGCGCCTTATGCGGCGGCCTTCTCGCACTTTGCCGACCGCCCGGTGCTGGCCAAACATATCTGGAGTAAAGTCCCGGTTTCCGAGTGGAACAAAGCCACCGATCTGCTGCGCAACCCGGTCGGTACCGGCCCGTACAAGTTTGTTGAGTTCCTGCCCGATCAGTACGTCAAGCTGGAGCGCAATGACGACTACTACGGCGGAAAACCGAAAACCAACACGCTGATATTTAAAGTCTCTAACGCGCAGACGGTACAAAATGAGCTGATCAATGGCGACGTGGATATTGCTGAACTCTCCTCCTGGAATAGCCGCGATTTACAGACCTATAAAAATGCCGGCATTCAAATTGTCGAGCAGCCGGGCGTGGGCGCTCAGTATTTATCACTGGATACGCGCAATAAAAATCTGTCGGATCGTCGTGTCAGACAAGCGCTGGTCTATGGCATTGACCGCCAGGCAATTGTCGATAAATTACTTTACGGCCACGGTCAGATATTTAACACCAAAGATAATCCGCACAGCCCTTACTATCCTCAGACGTTAAACCGTTATGCCTATAACCCGGAAAAGGCGAAGGCGTTATTAAAAGAGGCGGGCTGGGCAGACACTAACGGTGATGGCGTGGTGGATAAAGACGGCAAAGATTTCACCCTGACCATCAATTACCCAACCGGTAACCGCACCCGTGAATTAACCGCGCCAATTATTCAGCAAAACCTGAAAAAAATTGGCATCAAGGTGGTGCTTAACGTCGCCGACTTCAACGCCACGCTCTCGATTTTGCAAGATAAAGCGCAGGTCTACGATGGCGTATTGATGGGCGGCACCTTCCGGCCGGGCGAATATGATAACAACTTCTGGTGGGAGCGCTTCGCTACGCCGCAGCTGGATGCTTTCGCCAGTCAGTTTAATGCCAGCATTGACCCTGCCGTCCTCAAGACCCGCATCGGTGGCTGGTTAACGGGAATAAATGAAGAGGTGCCGCACGTCTGGCTTTATATCCCCAACATCGGCTACGCCCTGAGTAAGCGGGTGACAAACTACCACTCTTACCCTTATGAACCTTTCGCCGATGTCGCTGGCTGGAGCGTAAAACAGTAACGCCGGCGCAGTACAGGGTTTTACAGGGCATATTTCTGTAAAACCCGTTCACTTCAGTACGGGATTTTTTATGTTCAGGGTTATTGTTCACCGATTATTGATCGCCATTCCGGTGCTGCTCGGCATCTCACTGCTGGTCTTCTTCTTAATTCAATTACAGCCTGGCGATCCGCTGGTCGGCATGATCTCGCCCGAGACAACGCCCGAGCAGAAACAGGACATGCTGCGCCAGGCTGGCTACCTCGACCCGATATGGCTGCAATACCTGCGCTGGGCCTCGCGCGCGTTAGTGGGGGACTTCGGTTATTCACTCCACAGTGGCGCGCCGGTATTAACGCTGATCGGTGAGCGCATCTTGAATACGCTGCTGCTGGCGGGCAGTTCGCTGTTAATCACCTTAATCGTGGCGCTGCCGCTGGGGATTTATCTCGGCCTGCGTCGTGGTTCCACAGCGGATATCACGGTTTCGCTGTTGTCGTTTGTCATCCTGTCCATTCCGGTGTTTTTCATCGCTATTTTACTGGTGAAAGTCTTTGCCATGAACCTGCGCTGGTTTCCCGTCTCGGGCGTGTCTACGCTCGGCAGTCACCTGACCGGCGTTGACCATCTCGTTGACGTGGCGAAGCACCTTGTTCTGCCTGCTATCACCCTGGCGTTGGGCAATATCGCTATTTTTAGCCGTTATCTGCGTTCCAGTATCAGCGAGTTAATTAACCAGAACTTTATCAAAGCGCTGTTCGCCAGAGGAATGAAGCGCTCGGGCGTCATCTATCCGCATCTGCTGAAAAATGCCGCCAAACCGCTGATTACCGTGGTGGGGATGGAGATCCCGGCGCTGCTTTCGGCCACGCTGCTGACCGAGATTATCTTTAACTGGCCGGGCATTGGACGTCTGAGTTTTGATGCTATTCAGTCACGCGATTTTCCCCTGCTGATGGGCATTGTGCTGTTCCTGGCCGTTATCACCTTAGCCATCAATATCCTGGCGGATATTCTCTATGCTCTCGCCGATCCGCGCGTAAGGCTGACCCGATGATGCCGGACACCGCTCAGCGGCCGCGCACGCGGTTACCTCCTCTGCTGAAAGACAGCTATTTTGTCAGTGGCCTGCTTTTACTGACCTTGCTGGCCGCCTTTTCCCTGTTCGCCCCCTGGCTGACGCCTTACAGCCCCGATGATATGGACCTCTATAATATCGAGGCACCACCCGGCAGCGAACACTGGCTGGGCACCGATGAGATTGGCCGCGATGTCTTCTCCCGGCTGCTCTACGGCGGCCGCGTATCGATTATGGTGGCGCTGGCGGCGGTGTTTTTTCAGGCGGTGCTCGGCATCGTACTGGGCAGCATTGCGGGCTATAAAAGCGGTGCGACCGATATGATCATTATGCGTATCACCGACATTATTATGTGTTTCCCCTTCTACGCGATGGCGATTACTCTCGCGGCCCTGCTGGGTGCCAGCGTCTGGAACGTGATTCTGATCATCGGCGTGCTTCACTGGCCGGGCATCGCCCGACTGGTGCGTGCGGAGCTGCTTTCCCTACGCGAAAGCGGCTACGTACAGGCCGCAAAATCCATGGGCGTGAGCAGCTTCACCATCGTCTGGCGGCATTTGCTGAGGAATGCTTACGCGCCGATCGTGGTGAATCTCACCCTCGCGGTGGCAAACGCCATTCTTGCCGAAGCCGCGCTGAGCTTTATCGGGCTGGGCGTGAAACAGCCGCAGCCGTCATGGGGCAATATGCTCTCGGCGGCGCAGAGTATTCGGGTTATTGACTACGAATGGTGGCTGTGGATCCCGCCCGGTTTAACCATCGTGTTGATGGTACTGGCGATTAACTTTATCGGCGAAGGGCTTGCCCGGGTGTTAAACCCACGGCCTGCGGTGCCGGTGAAAGATATCCACCTCACTCGCTGAAACTCTCTCAAAAAAGGAAAAGCACATGAGTCCGTCCCTTCAGGAAAAAGGCTTCACTGGCAATCTCTCCGCAGAGGAGAGGGTTTTTTCGGAAAAAATTGAACAGTGGTTTGAGCAACACCGTGAAGAATTTATTCAGGATCTGCTGCAATGGGTGGCTTATCCGAGCATTGCCGATGAGGCATTAGCGCAGGACGGCAAGCCTTATGGCAACGAAGTGGAGAAAATTTTCCAGCACGTGAAAGCGCAGGCGGAGAAGCTGGGCTTTGCCACGGAACAGCATCAGGGGCACGCGCTGTCTGTGCTGGCCGATAACCGTAGCGATACCCAGGAACTGGGGCTGATTTCACATCTTGATGTTGTGCCGCCGGGAGATAACTGGCGCTTTGCGCCGTTCGAACCCTTCTATAAACAGGGCTTTGTGATTGGCCGTGGATCGTCGGATAACAAAGGTCCGGCGCTGCTGGATCTCTACCTGCTGCGCGCCTTCCGCGATCTCGGCGTCTCCCTGCACCATAAGCTGCGTGTGATTTACGGGGGCGCAGAGGAAATTGGCATGGGCGACATGAAATATTTCGCCAAAAACGGGCCGGTTCCGCGCTTTTCGGTGATCACCGATGGCGCATTCCCCGTCAACTACGCGCAAAAAGGCGGCCTGAACCTGATTTTACAGATCCCGACCGGCCCGGTGTTATCCCGGCTGTCGGCGGGGGTGGCGGAAAATGCCGTTCCGGCCAGCGCGACATTGCGCTTGAATGCCACGGACGCTGCCACCCTTGAAACCGCACTTGCCCGCTTACCGGACGGGCTGCGCAAAACGCTGTCGGTCACGCCTGAAGGCAGCGATGCGCTGCTGGTGGCGCATGGCAAATCCGGGCACGCTGCGTTTCCTGAAAACACGCAAAATGCCATCCCGCTACTGCTCAATGCCGCCGTGGACGCCGGGCTGCTGACTGATGCTGACCTGAACGCGGCCACGCTGATTGCGCAACTGCTGGCCGATCCCTGGGGCAACGGCGCGGGCATCGCCTTTGAAGATGAGCAGACCGGTAAGCTGACGCTGAACGGCGGCTTAGCGATCCCCAATGCGCACGGCGTGGCGATCTATCTGGATATCCGCTATCCGATCTTGACGGATAAAGACGCCTTGCTGGCGACGCTGAAGCAGGCTATTGCGCCGCTGAACGGCAGCTTAACCATCCTGCGCGACGACCTGCCAATGCACGTGGATAAAGAGAGCCTGCTGGTACAGCGCTTGCAGCAAACCTATGACGCCATCGCGGATGCCAGAACCGAACCTTACACCATGGGCGGTGGCACCCATGCGCGCGTGTTGCCGAACGCCATCACCTTTGGTCCGGGATTTGGCCGGGGTGCGTCGGCGTTGTTCAACGGGGAAAACGTCAACCAACGGCCTGACTTTATTCCTGACGGACACGGTTCCCCGCACGGTCCTGACGAGTTTGTCTCGATTGAAAACCTGAAGCGCGCGTTTAAAGTGTATGCCATCGCCATTCCGCGTTTAGACAGCTGGCTGGCGCAGGGGCTTATCGACAATGACGGATAACGCGCCTTTACTCAGCATCGAGGGGCTGTCCGTGCGCTATCCGGGGCAGGGCGCAGACGTGACGGCGGTGGACCAGGTGAGCCTGAGCGTTGCTGCCGGGGAAATACTGGCCGTCATCGGTGAATCGGGTGCCGGAAAATCGGCGATTGCGCAGGCGATCCCGGGATTATTACCGGCGAATGCCCTCGTTTCCGGCAAGATCCTGTTTCAGGGCATCGACCTGCTGACGCTCAATCGCACTGAACTCTCCGCCCTCAGAGGGCGGGAGATCGCCATGATATTTCAGGACCCGACGTCATCACTCGACCCGGTTTTCTCCGTCGGCACCCAGCTGAACGAGTCTATTGCCCTGTGCGATCCCTCACTCAATGCTGTGCAGCGGAAGGCACGCGCCATGACGTTGCTGACGCAGGTGGGCATTGCGCAGGCGGATAAACGCCTGAAAAACTACCCTCACCAATTCTCGGGCGGCCAGATCCAGCGCATCATGATCGCGATGGCGCTGGCCGGGCGACCAAAGATGCTGATTGCCGATGAGCCAACCACCGCGCTGGACGTCACCACGCAGCAGGAAATCCTCGATCTGCTGTTCAGCCTCAACCAGCAGTCCGGCATGGCGCTGCTGCTGATCACCCATGATATGGGCGTGGTCGCCGATATTGCGCAGCGGGTGATTGTGATGCGGCAGGGAAAAATTGAGGAAAACAGCGTAACAAAAACCCTGTTCCGTACCCCCGAAAGTGCCTATACCCGCCAGCTGCTGGCGGCTATCCCGTCATCCGTATCACAACAGATGGCCGCTGAGGAAACGTTTGACGCACTGGTGCAGGTGAACAATGTACACATCAGTTATCCGGCAGGCTTTGGCCAGCGTCATAACATTGTGGGCGGCGTCTCTTTTAACATCGGTAAAGGCGAGTTTCTCGGCCTGCTGGGGGAATCCGGTTCGGGGAAAACCACACTGGGGCGCAGCCTGCTGGGCATGATTAAACCGGATCGGGGCACCCTGACGCTGGCAGGAGAGGCGATTTATGCCCCCAGCCGCACGCGCAGCAAAGCGATTAAATCGCAGGTGGGTGCTATTTTCCAGAACCCGCTAAGCTCGCTCAATCCACGTATGACGCTCGGCCAGTCGATTGCTGAACCCTTACGCACGCACAGCACATTAAAGGAGGTGGCGATCCTCAACCGGGTGAAGTCATTAATCACGGAAGTCGGGCTTCCTGCCGAATGGCACCAGAAATACCCGTATGAGATTTCAGGCGGACAGTGCCAGCGCATTGCGATTGCGCGTGCGCTGGCGCTGAACCCGCAGCTGCTGATTGCCGATGAACCCACCTCGGCGCTCGATGTCTCTATCCAGGAAAGCATCCTCACGCTGCTGCGCAATCTGCAAAAGGAGTATCAGTTTGCCTGCCTGTTTATCAGCCACGACCTGGCGGTGGTGCGCAGCCTGTGCCAGTCGGCGCTGGTCTTGAGGAACGGCTCTGTGGTGGAGCAGGGGCGGGTAAGCGAACTGTTTTCACGGCCTGCAAGCGACTATACGCGATCGCTGATCGACAGCATTCCCTTCGCCGATCCGCAGCATCAGGAAAATAAGCGTCGGCTGCGGGCGCCGTGGCTGTTTGCGAATGCATACGAATTGGTGGGCTGACTGCGGGGGAAATGACCTCAGGCCCACGCAAGGAGAATCATTCTACGCAGACACAATGATGGCCAATACCGCGCTGACCCTTTCGGCATGAAATGAAATTGAAACGGCTACCCGTGCCCAGCGCGCGTTAGCCGCTTTCCTCTCCACAAAATTTGAGACGCAACAGATCCTGATTAAAGATGCGGATGTTAAACTTCGTTTAATTCAGCACGTAATAACGTTTCGAACGCATTTCGTGCGTGGTGAAGATCTATTCTACTATTTTTTATAAAGTAATTTTGTACGGGAGGTAACTGGTTAAACGTATACCCCCTGATATTACCTGTTCTTTTGAACTGCTCAAAAAAGCCAGCAGGCACCAGGGAGACACCTGCTCCGGAACTGACACACCCGAGAATAGTTCCGTAACTTGCAATGCTGGTAATATCGACCGGAACCTGATGCTGATTTAGCCAACGTTCCAGGGCCTGTCGGTAAGGGCACCCGTGTGGCCACATATAAACGCGTTTACCTTCCAGGTCCTGAGGAATGGATATCTTTCCTGCATAAGGTGATGCAATCAATATCAGTGATTCTTTATGAGCATTCACATAAGTGATATCCGGATGGTCACTCTTTGTCGCAATAACAGCACAATCGAGTTTATGTTCAGCGACATCACTGACTAGCTGTTGCCATGTCCCTGTACTGAACTGCATCTGGACGGCAGGGCAGTTTTGATGGAATGCTGAGAGAACGGCCGGTAGTCGTCCTGTTGCTGCAGATTCAATAGCCCCGATCCGTAGCACCCCTCCAGGCTCTGAGGAGGGTTCAAGTGCCCGGCGGGCTTCCTGGCAGTAAGCCAGTATTTTTCTGGCGTACTCAAGCAGTATTTCTCCCGAAGGTGTAATAACCAGACCGCGTCCTTTGCGTATAAAAAGAGAAACACCCAGTTCCGATTCCAGGAGCCTGATTCTGTTTGTGATATTCGAGGGAACACAGTGCAATAGCCCGGATGCTTTGGCGATGCTACCTTGCTCGACGACTGTTTTGAACATTTTCAGCTGAGATAAATCCATTCTCATATAACTCACGAAAAGTGAATGATTAACTCACTATAAGTCAGTTGTAGTGTGCCAATCAATCATCCTACACTCCATGGAGAAAGTGGGGTCAGACAGTATTTTTCAAAACACCGTAATAAAAATCGGAATTATTTAATTTTCATCCGTTTACCCATGAGCGATTCAAGCGCTTTTAAATGATTTCAGTCAGTGAATAACAGAGGTGAATATATGAATTCATTATCTTTGCAATGCTGTGATGGCATATCAACAAAACCTTCTTCTATGCATAAACTGGGGGGGGTATTCATCGATGGTTTGCCTAAACATATCTCAATGTTAAAAATCCCTGGTCGATGGATAGCCGGGAATGTTCGCATGTCACCCATGCCCGTGCATATTGAGCATGTCAAAGATATTCAGAATATGATGTACGAAGTTCTTTATCATGAGATAACTCAGGAGGCTCAGGCTTACGCGGAGGGGACTTTTCTCGCCTTTCTGAAAAAAGAAAAAGTTGATCCCGGAGTGCTCAGTTTCTTTAACGGCTGGAATGAAACGCACAAAACGACAAGCCTGGTATCTGGAAAAATAATCATGCGCCTGTCAGCTGATGCACGTTACATTTCACATGAAGAACAGGCTATCTATCATAATGTTCTGGCTCATATGCATGAAGTGACAAAAGATGACTTTGGCCTTGGTCAAAAGGGACATGATGGAATGTATAAATACATGGCGAATGCTTTTGGGGCTGCCGCCTGGGTTGATGATAAATATAAAATCAATGAGTGTAATACGTTCTCTGATTTCCTCTACAATATCGGCATTGCAAAACATCAGTCTGCGATGAATTCCCCTGAATACTGGCAGTCTGTCATGGATGCCATGATGGTTTCTGTCGCTTCTGAACTCTGGAACGGACGCGAATACAATTTTTTTGCCCAGTTTATAGAGGGGAAATTATTGTCCTTCGATGCGTCGTTAAATGAGGACGCTAAAACTCTGCATAAAGCCAAAGGTTACGTCATGGGACATGCTGGTGAGGTGGAAAACCGGCATGGTTTGCATGCGCTGGGCGCATTACAGGCTTTTGGCCGTATCGCCAAGCTTTCATTCGATACAGAAAGACTTAAAAATGCCATGTTTGATTATAACAGGAGAGCGGGAGTCGCTTTTTGTGCATTACAAAATGTGCTAACTCACTAAAATACGAGGCTGGCTATTAATTTGACAGGGCTGGCTGCAATTGCTTCTTTATGACTTAATCCTGTCATTATCCGTCCATCGACTGTTATTCAGTAACTGACTGATTTTCATAGGGGGAGGAAGAATTTATGAATATTGATATTTCTCTTGTTGCACTGGGAGGCTTCGCTTTCTGTGGCGGTCTGATCGATGCTGCTGTGGGTGGCGGAGGGCTGGTCCAAATTCCTGCTCTTATTCATGCTTTACCAGACTCCAGTCTGTCGACGATTTTTGGTACCAACAAACTTGCAGTACTTCTGGGGAACTCATTTTCTGTCTCAGGTTACCTCCGCCGTGTAAAAGTTAAATGGCAGCTTATTATTCCAACAATGGGTGCTGCATTTATTTTTTCATTTTCTGGCGCATATGCTGTCTCTCTTATACCAAGGGAGTTTATGGAATACCTGATTTTTGTTATTCTTATTATTATGGCTGTATATACATTTATAAAAAAAGACTTGGGGCGGATACATTCTGATATCAAGATTGGTTCGAAAGAGATACTGTTGGGGATAGTTCTGGGCGCTGTTATCGGATTCTATGATGGCATATTCGGAGCAGGTAGTGGAAGTCTTTTGCTTTTTGCCTTTGTTAAATATTTCGGCTTTGATTTTTTGAATGCTTCTGCATCAGCAAAATTAATAAATATTGGGACATTTACCGCTGCGCTAATTTTTTTCGTACCGTCAGGGCATGTATTGTGGGTGACTGGAAGTATTGTCGGTATTTGTAATGTTGCCGGGGCTGTGACAGGCGTATTTTTAGCGTTGCGGTTTGGCAGTGGGTTTATCAGGTTTTTTTTTCTGATATTATTACTGTTTCTCATCGGGCGAATGGGAATTTCCCTTCTCTGAATCAGTCTGAACAGAATGCCGATAGCCTGTCCTGAGAGGGGCATGATATGAGGCACAATCGGTAAAGGCTCAAGCCCACAATCTGCATTTTTTTCATTGAAAAATATCCACCGCTGCAGGCTGTTACAGCGAGTTATAGATGGATTCTATATCTCTCTGCAATAAATCAATTTCACTTCGCCTGATGCCCGCCCTATGCTGCAGCGGAAAATATGAAATGTTCTCAGGAGGAAATGTGGAAAAACAACAGCTCGCGGCGGGTGTGCTGAAGGCATTAGGGGGGGCGGACAATCTCGTTAAGCTGAGTTACTGCGCCAGTCGCATCAGGGTGACCATTCGTGACAACGCGCGCTTCGACAGGCACGCGTTAGAAGCGTTAGACGCGATTAAATCCGTGCTGGAAGTCGACACGGCTCAGCACAGCACTGAGTATCACCTGGTTGTCGGCCCCGGTAACTCGCGTTCGTTGTATGAGGCGCTGACGGGGTTAACCGATCAGCGTCGTTAAACCAGCAGGTGGCGGATCGGCTCAAGATGCTGTTGCATCAGTTCCTGCATTTGCACCACGTGAGCCGTGTCCCTCTTCTCACGCATCAAATAAAAGCCGACGTTATAGCGTGTGCTGGGTTGCGTGGTTTGCAACGGAACGATCTTATGGTGAGAAAAGAAGTCAGCCATGCATAACGGATAGCTCAACATCACGGCATCCGACTCGTTGATCATGTCGACTGCCGCCATCATCGAGTTAGTTGACCAGATAACCCTCTCCTCTAAATGCATGCGGTTTCTTGCCTGCCTTTTCGGTTGCATATCCTCCATCATATGTTGAAAGCGACCCTCATCCGGCGTCAGCTCCACACAAGGATAATCCTGCAGTTCAACCGGTTCGATGACTCTGTTGCTCAGCGGATGACCCTGCCGGACAAACAGGCTGTCTGTGACGCTAAACAGCGGCACAAAGCTGATCCCCGCCTTCGAATTCAGCCCCTGAATTTCATGCCCGACAAACAGATCGATATCACCACCCAGTAACAGGTCCATCAATCTGAGATGGTTTCCCTGGTCGATGTGAATATTGACGGTAGGGTGCAGCGTTCTGTAAGCGGTGAAGCTGTCGCGGATAAACAGGTGCCACCAGGCATGTCCGGTGCCCATGCGCAGGCTTTGCACCTGACGCGCCTTAATAAAGGCCAGTTTTGTCAGCGTATTTTCATAAATCCGCTGCATCATTTGCGCCTGCTCAAGCAAAAGATCGCCATATTCAGTGGTCTTCACGCCCGTTGACGTGCGCTCCAGCAGCTGCACGCCCAGACTCTCTTCTAACTTCTTCATATTATGGGTAACGGTGGGCTGGCTAAGGCAAAGTTTGTTTGCAGCATGACTCACATTTTTGAACATCGCGACTTCAATAAACTGACGAAGAATTTTATCCACGATCACATATTCCCCTCATGCTATAGATTTTTTCTATAGCTTAGCGGTGAAAATCAATTTCCGTCAATGTCATGGTTTCGCTATTTTTTTCTTATGACGATATTCTCGCCCCCACCTGAGAACAAGCTATGAGAAGAGTGATCCCGGAACTGGTGCTTGCCGTGCTGACCCTGACATCGGGTCTGGCTGCTGCAGATACCCTGCGCATGGAGTGTCCGCCCAGCAAGGAAGGCCGTCAATTTTGTCACTACATTAAACAGAAGTTTGAGGCTCAAACGGGCCATACCCTGAAATTTATCGATCTTCCTCCCGCCTCCAATGAAAAACTGTCGTTGTTCCAGCAGTTGTTTGCCGCGAAAGATGCCGATGCCATTGATCTGTTTCAGGCGGATACCGTGTGGATTGGTGTGCTGGACAAACATCTTCTGGATTTGACGGACAGCGTTAGCGATATCCGCAATGACTTTTTCCCCACCGCGATGCAAAACGATGTGATCAATGGACGCGTGAAAGCGATTCCCGCCTATATGGATGCGGGGGCGTTGTTTTATCGCAAAGACTTACTGGCTAAATACGGCGAAAAGCCCCCGGTGACCTGGACAGAACTGACCCGTATTGCCACGCGCATTCAGCAGAGTGAACGCGAATCAGGGCATAAAAATTTCTGGGGAATGGTGTTTCAGGGCAAAGCCTATGAAGGGCTGACCTGTAATGCGCTGGAGTGGGTGGAGTCACAGAACGGCGGCAGTATTATTGATGCTCAAGGCAATATTACTATCAACAACGCGCGCGCTGCACAGGCGTTGGATATGGCCGCAGGCTGGATCGGTAAAATCGTACCGCCTGGGGCGCTGGGCTATATGGAAGAGGAGTCGCGTTCGGTATTCCAAAACGGTGATGCCCTGTTTATGCGCAACTGGCCTTATGCCTATACGCTGGCAGAAGACCGCAGCAGTGCCATTCGTGGCAAGGTCGGCGTTATGCCGTTACCCGCAAGCGATGATGGCACACCGGTCAGCGCCATGGGCGGCTGGCACTGGGCGATCAGTGCTTATACCAAAAATCCACAGGCAGCGATTGCCTTGCTCAACATCGTCAGCAGTGCCGAATCACAGAAGAAAACGCTGGCGCTGATGGGGTGGACTCCGTCACGCACCGCGCTGTATGACGATCCCGACATCCTGGCGCAGGCACCTTATCTCTCTGACTTCAAAAATATCTTCTTGCTGGCCAAACCGCGTCCCGCCACGCAGACCCGACGCCAGTACGCGCAGGTCTCTAAAGCTATCTATAACGCCACCTACAATGTGTTGCGCGGTGACATTGATGGGGCAACAGCGGTGGCCGGGTTACAGCAGCGGCTGGAGAGAATTAAAGCCAGAGGATGGCGTTAAAGCCAATGCCCCATTAACGGTCCGGAGTACGATGTATGAAGCAAGAAACGCCTTCCCTGTCCCTTCCTGACAACAACGCCAGCGCACCGGTAGCGAAGCGCAACTATCAATTGCGCCGCAGCCGTATCGCCTGGCTGCTGGTGGCGCCTGCGCTACTGTTACTGGCCGGCGTCGCTGGCTGGCCTCTCTTTCGAACGCTGTTTTACAGCTTCACTGACGCCATGCTGGATTCGCCTGACGATTACCATTTTGTCGGCTTTTCCAATTATTTTGACTTTGCGGCGGGTGGCCATCATTACGGCGTGCTGGCAGATCCGCTGTGGTGGATGGCCGTTGGTAACACGCTGCGTTTCAGCATGATGTCGGTATCGCTTGAGCTGGTCTTCGGCATGCTGTTGGCGCTGTTGATGAACGAGAAGTTTCGCGGGCAGGGGCTGGTGCGCACCGCAATCCTGGTGCCCTGGGCGATCCCGACGATTGTGTCCGCCAGAATGTGGAGCTGGATGTTTCACGATCAGTACGGCGTGGTGAACGACTTGCTGCTCAACATGGGCGTGATCAACACCCCCCTGGCCTGGGTGGCGGACCCGATGCTCTCAATGTGGGCGGTGGTGATCGTTGATGTGTGGAAAACCACGCCGTTTATGGCACTGATGCTGTTGGCCGCGCTTCAGCTGATCCCCCGCGACTTATACGAAGCGGCACGGATTGATGGCGCCAACGCGTGGCAGCGTTTTCGTCGCATCACGCTGCCCTTAATTATGCCTGCGATGATTGTGGCGCTGATTTTCCGCGTCATGGATGCGCTGCGCGTCTTTGATCTGATTTATATCCTGACCTCCAATAGTGAGGCGACGGTGTCGGTGTCAGGTTACGCACGAGATCAGTTAGTGAGTTATCAGGAAATGGGGTCCGGTTCCGCTGCGTCGGTACTGGTATTCATGATGGTGGCCGGGATTGCAGCGTGTTTTGTGATGCTGGGCCGTCGTAGCAATGGAGAGGCAAAATCATGAGGCTGAACCGTCAACAACAACAGCTTGCCCGGCGTTTAATGATTCTGGCAGCAGCAACACTCGCCTGTTTGATCTGCCTGTTCCCGTTTTATTACGCCATTATCACGTCACTGCGTTCAGGGCAGAATCTCTTCAAGGTGGAGTGGCTACCCAATGAAATGAACTGGGGGAACTATGTCACGGCGCTGATGGATAACGGCATCGCCCGCAGCCTTTTCAACTCGGCAGTGGTGGCAACGCTGACCGTGGGGCTGTGCCTTCTGGTGTCGATTACCGCCGCTTTTGCTTTGTCGCGCATTCAGTTTACAGGCCGCAAGTATTTGCTGTTCACCATTCTCTGCGTGTCGATGTTCCCACAGGTGGCGGTGCTGTCCGGTATGTTTGAGCTGGTGCGTTTTATGGGGTTGTATGACTCGCTTGGCGCGCTGGTGCTCTCCTACACCACCTTTTCATTGCCGTTCACCATCTGGGTGCTGACCACCTTTATGAAAGCTATCCCAACGGAGCTGGAAGAGGCAGCCATCGTCGACGGTGCCAGCACCTGGACCATCATCCGTCGTATTTTCGTGCCGATCATGGGGCCGTCGCTGGTGACAACAGGATTGCTGGCATTTATCGGCGCGTGGAATGAATTCATGTTCGCCCTGACGTTTGTCATTTCCGGTGATAAACGCACCGTGCCTGTTGCGATCGGCATGATGCAGGGATCTTCTCAATTCGAACTCCCGTGGGGGGCCATCATGGCGTCCTCGGTGATCGTAACGCTTCCCATTGTGGCGCTGGTGCTGATCTTCCAGCGACGCATCGTCAGTGGATTAACCAACGGTGCAGTTAAGGGCTAATGCCCACATTATCCTCGTCAGGAGACGTAAACATGGCTACAAAAATCGTTTTAGTGGGTGCAGGCAGTGCTCAGTTTGGCTACGGCACCTTGGGGGACATCTTCCAGAGCCGTACGCTGTACGGCAGTGAAATCGTCCTGCATGACATCAATCCTGCTGCACTGGCGGTGACCGAAAAGACGGCGAAAGACTTTCTGGCAAAAGAAGATTTACCGTTCATCGTCAGTGCCACCACCGACCGTGGCACGGCACTGCGCGGGGCAGAATTTGTCATCATTTCGATTGAGGTGGGCGACCGTTTTGCCTTGTGGGACCTGGACTGGCAGATCCCGCAGCAGTACGGCATTCAGCAGGTTTATGGCGAGAATGGGGGGCCGGGGGGGTTATTCCATTCGCTGCGTATTATTCCACCGATCCTCGATATTTGTGCCGATGTGGCTGACATCTGCCCTGATGCCTGGATTTTTAACTATTCGAATCCCATGAGTCGTATTTGTACCACCGTTCATCGTCGCTTCCCGGAACTCAATTTTGTTGGCATGTGCCATGAAATTGCCTCACTGGAGCGCTATCTGCCTGAAATGCTTAACACCTCATTCGAGAACCTGAGCCTGCGTGCGGGGGGCCTTAACCACTTCAGCGTGCTGCTGGACGCGCGTTACAAAGACAGTGGCAAAGATGCCTATGCCGATGTCCGCGCCAAAGCGCCTGACTATTTCGCCAGCCTGCCGGGTTACAGCGACATCCTGGCGTATACGCGTCAGCACGGCAAACTGGTGGATACCGAGGGCAGTACTGAGCGTCATGCGGTGGGCGGTAAAGACAGTTCGTATCCGTGGGCAGACCGCACCCTGTTCAAAGAGATCCTGGAGAAGTTCCACTGCATGCCTATCACCGTGGATAGCCACTTTGGCGAATACATCAGCTGGGCGAGTGAGGTCAGTGACCATCGTGGCATTCTCGACTTTTACACGTTCTACCGTAACTACCTTGGCGGGGTGCAGCCGAAGATCGAGCTGAAATTAAAGGAAAGAGTGGTGGCGATTATTGAGGGGATCCTGACCGACTCCGGCTATGAAGAGTCCGCCGTCAATATTCCTAATCGTGGGTTTATTAAACAACTGCCCGAATTTATCGCGGTAGAAGTGCCGGCCATCATTGACCGTAAAGGCGTGCACGGTATTCAGGTTGACATCCCACCGGGTATTGGTGGGCTGCTCAGTAATCAGATTGCCATTCACGATCTTACTGCCGAGGCCATTATTGCTGGCTCGCGCGATCTGGTGATTCAGGCGCTGCTGGTGGACTCGGTGAATAACCAATGCCGTGCGATCCCAGAGCTGGTCGATGTGATGATCTCTCGTCAACAGCCGTGGCTCAACTATCTGAAATAGCGTCATTTCATTCATGCCGGTGGCGAACCGGCATCATTTTATTGAGGATGGGGAGAGGAATATGGCGCAGTTGACGCTGGACAAGATTCAAAAACGCTATGGCGCTAAGGCGGAGGTCATTCGTTCGCTGAATTTGCAGATTAAAAGCGGAGAGTTTGTGGTGATCGTCGGGCCTTCTGGCTGCGGCAAGTCAACGCTGCTGCGGATGATTGCCGGGCTGGAGGAGATCAGCGGCGGTGGCATGTACATCGATGGTCACTACGCCAATGACGACAGCCCGGCTGAACGCGGTGTCGGCATGGTTTTCCAGTCATATGCCCTTTATCCGCATATGAGTGTTTATCAGAATATGGCATTCGCGCTGGAGCTTGCGCACTGTTCAAAGCCGGAGATTGATCAACGGGTGCGGGAGTGCGCGCGTATTTTACAGCTGGAGCCGTTGCTGGAACGACGGCCGAAAGATTTGTCTGGTGGCCAGCGTCAGCGCGTGGCGATCGGGCGTGCCATTGTGCGCGAACCGCGACTGTTTCTGTTTGATGAACCGCTATCCAACCTTGATGCCTCGCTGCGGGTGCAGATGCGTATGGAGGTCTCTGCCCTGCATAAACGTCTGGGCGTCACCATTATTTATGTGACGCACGATCAGGTCGAGGCGATGACGCTGGCCGACCGGATCGTGGTGCTTAACCAGGGGAATATCGAACAGGTCGGAACGCCGCTTGAGCTGTACGATCAGCCCGCCAATGAGTTTGTCGCCCAGTTTATCGGTTCACCGAAGATGAATCTGATCCCGGCCACGCTCCGCCGGTCGGGCGAACAGCAAAGCGTGGTGGAACTGGACAATGGCAAAACGCTGGTGTTATCCATCGCCACCCCGGCAGAGGCGGAGGGCCGCAGCGTGAACATCGGTATTCGTCCAGAACATATTCGCAGTGGCGATGTGGAACAGTGTGAATACCAGGGCGAGGTGATGTTTGTTGAACAGATGGGCAATGAAACCCTGCTGTATCTGGACAACGGCAATGCGGGCGAACCCTGGGTCGTGCGGCATGCTGAGCGTTCGGCCATTCATGTTGGCCAAACCGTTGGGGTACGGCTTCCGGTGGAGTGCTGTTACCTGTTCGACAGTCACGGCCAGGCGTTCCAACGTCATCTGGCAAAAGTACACTAATTCGTCTGGGGGAACATCACGTGATAAACGATATGCACAGCGCACCGCACTGGAAAGAGGCCGTGGTTTATCAGGTCTATCCGCGCAGCTTTATGGACAGCAACGGCGACGGTACCGGCGATCTCAACGGTATTATCAGCAAGCTCGATTACCTGCAACAGCTCGGCATCACGCTTTTGTGGTTGTCGCCCGTTTACCGTTCACCTATGGACGATAACGGCTATGACATCTCCGGCTATGAAGAAATTGCCGACATCTTTGGCTCGATGAGCGATATGGAACGCCTGATTTCAGAAGCCAAAGCGCGCGATATCGAGATCCTGATGGATCTGGTGGTCAATCACACCTCTGATGAACACCCCTGGTTTATCGATGCACTGACCTCAAAAAACAGTGCTTACCGTGACTTTTATATCTGGCGAAAACCGGCGGCAGACGGCGGGCCGCCTGATGACTCGCGCTCGAACTTTGGTGGCAGTGCCTGGACGCGCGATCAGGCCAGCGGTGAATACTACCTGCATCAGTTTTCCACGCGCCAGCCCGATCTCAACTGGGAAAACCCGCGCGTTCGCGAAGCCATCCACGCCATGATGAATCGCTGGCTGGATAAGGGCATCGGCGGATTTCGCATGGACGTTATTGACCTGATCGGTAAAGAAGTGGATCAACAGATTATGGCGAATGGCCGCCATCTTCACCGGTATCTTCACCAGATGAACCGGGCGACCTTTGGCCCGCGCGGCAGCGTGACGGTGGGGGAGACGTGGAGCGCAACGCCGGAAGACGCGCTGCTCTACAGTGCCGAAGAGCGGCAAGAGCTGACGATGGTCTTTCAGTTTGAACACATCAAGCTTTTCTGGGATGAACAGTACGGGAAGTGGTGCAACCAGCCGTTTGATCTGTTGCGCTTTAAGGCCGTGATTGACAAGTGGCAGACGGCACTGGCTGACCATGGCTGGAACTCGTTGTTCTGGAGCAACCATGATTTGCCGCGCGCGGTGTCCAAATTTGGTGATGACGGCGAGTATCGCGTGGTGTCAGCAAAAATGCTCGCCACCGCGCTTCACTGCCTTAAAGGCACACCTTACATTTATCAGGGTGAAGAGATTGGCATGACCAACGTGCGTTTTGCCGATATTGACGACTATCGGGACATTGAAAGCCTGAATCTTTATCAGGAACGGATCGGCGAAGGGATGAGCCATGAAGCGATGATGCTCGGTATCCACGCCAACGGGCGCGATAATGCGCGAACGCCGATGCAGTGGGACAGCAGCCCACATGCCGGGTTTACCAGCGGTCAGCCGTGGATTGAGACGAATCCCAACTTCAGGACGGTGAATGTCGCGGCTGCGCTTGACGATCCTGACTCTGTTTTTTACCACTACCAGAAGCTGGTGACATTGCGTAAGCAACTCCCGCTGCTGGTTCACGGTGACTTCAGGCAGATCGTTGTCGACCATCCGCAGGTCTTTGCCTGGCTGCGCACGATGGGGGAGCAGACGCTGGTGGTGATCAATAACTTCACGCGAGAGTCTGTGATGCTGGCGATCCCCGACAACCTGCAGTGCCTGCAGGGCCATTGTCTCATCAGCAATTACGCGCCACGGGAGCGGCTGGAGCCGATGATGGAACTGCAACCTTATGAATCCTTTGCATTACTTATTGGGAGGTTGTGATGGCAAACTGGTGGAAAGAGGCCGTGGCGTATCAGATATACCCGCGCAGCTTCAACGACAGCAATAACGATGGCATTGGTGACCTGAATGGCATCACGGAAAAACTCGATTACCTGGAAGATTTGGGTATCGATCTGATTTGGATCTGCCCCATCTACCAGTCTCCCAATGATGACAACGGCTATGACATCAGCGATTACCAGAAAATCATGGCAGAGTTTGGCACGATGGACGATTTTGACCGTCTGCTTGAACAGGTGCATGCGCGCGGTATGCGCCTGATTATTGATTTAGTGGTGAACCATACTTCTGATGAGCATCCGTGGTTTTTAGCGTCCAGCGCCTCACGGGATAACCCGAAACGCGACTGGTATATCTGGCGCGACGGTAAAGGGGGCGCGGAGCCGAACAACTGGGAAAGCATCTTCAACGGTTCTGCCTGGAAATACAGCGCGGCGACCGGGCAGTATTTCCTGCATCTGTTCTCCGAAAGGCAGCCCGATTTGAACTGGGAGAACCCCGAGGTGCGTTCGGCGGTATACGCCATGATGCGCTGGTGGCTTGACAAAGGGGTGGATGGTTTTCGCATTGATGCCATCTGTCATATGAAAAAAGATCCGACTTTCAGCGATATGCCTAATCCTCTGGCGCTGCCTTACGTACCGTCATTCGAGCGCCATCTCAACTATGACGGGCTGCTTGATTACGTCGATGACATGTGCGAACAGGTGTTCCGTCACTATGACATGGTGACCATCGGCGAAATGAACGGTGCCTCCGCTGAACAGGGTGAAGAGTGGGTCGGCGAGCAGCGCGGCAGGCTGAATATGATCTTTCAGTTTGAGCACGTGAAGCTGTGGCAGGATGGGCAAAAGGACACCCTGGAGGCCAGCCTTGATTTACCCGGCTTAAAAGAGATTTTCACGCGCTGGCAGACGCTGCTGGAAAACAAAGGCTGGAACGCGTTATACGTGGAAAATCATGATCTTCCCCGCGTGGTATCGGGCTGGGGCGACGATAAAAATTATCAACGCGAAAGCGCGACCGCCATTGCGGCGATGTTCTTCCTGATGAAAGGGACGCCGTTTATTTATCAGGGGCAGGAACTTGGCATGACCAATACGCATTTCGCCAGCCTGGAGGATTTTGACGACGTTGCTGCGAAGAAACTCGCCGTTGAAATGCGCCGACAGGGCAGGGAAGAGCCAGAGATCCTCGCATTCCTCAGCCGCACCGGGCGCGATAACTCTCGCACCCCGATGCAGTGGGATCAGAGTGCCCACGGCGGTTTCAGCAATGCTACCCCCTGGTTTCCTGCCAACAGTCATTATCCTGAGATCAACGTGGCGGATCAGCGTGCTGACAGCGGTTCCGTGCTGAACTTCTATCGTGCGCTAATTCGTCTGCGTCGGCAGATGCCGGTATTGATCGAAGGGGCTTATCAACTCCTGCTGCCGACACATCCGCAGATTTATGCTTATATCCGTAGTCTGAATGAACAGCAGGTGTTGGTGATCGTCAATTTCAGTGCCCGCCAGCAGGAGATAGATCCGCAACAGCTGTTACTGGACGGCTGGCAACCGTTGCTGAGCAATTATCAGGAACAGGGGAAACGACAGAGCTTACGGGCTTATGAGGCACAGATTTATCAGCGGTAACATCTCTGCCTTTAAGGGGATATCTGATAATTTTCACAGCTTTTCTATCAGTGATTTTAATTGTGCAATGACAGATTTTTTCTCATCCACGTCTTCTCCACCGTAAGGACAGGTTGACTGGCGGATAATCAAATGTGTCGGCAGCAATTCACGGATGCGAATCTGAGGGGCGGCCATCTGCTGGATTAACAACTCGACGGCCCGCTTACCCAGCTTGTTGAAATCCTGCGCAACGGTTGTGAGCGGTGGCTGGAAATAGAGGCTGTCCGCCGTATCATCATAACCGGTGACGGAAACCATCCTGTTGCCGGTGCGATTCAGTTGCGCGAGAGCGCTCAAAACCCCTAGCGCCATTTGATCGTTCGCTACGACGATCGCGCTAATCCGCGTATACTGATGTAACAGCTCAAAGGCCTTATGCCGGCCACTGGCGGCACTCCAGTCACCAAAGACCGTAACCGCATTACTCACCCCAAGCCGGTGCAATGTCTCACGCCAGCTACTCAATCGCATACGCGCCGAAACGGAACTCTCAGGCCCTGCCAGCAGGCCAAACTCCCGATGCCCCAGTTCCCAGAGATGACGGATGCATGCTCCGCAGCCATCAAGGTGATCAAACCGGACGCAGCAGACATCCGTTTCCGGCGAAACATCTAAAAACAGACAGCAAATATCCGGGTTTTCATTCACCATTTTTTCCGCAATGTGATCCTCAAGGGGCAGATTAATCACCGCGCCCCGGATATTTTGTGCGCGAAATTCATTCAGCCGCGCCTGAAGTGAGGCATAGTCAGCCATCACCGGCATCGCGATAGCAACCTCCAGTTGATGTGTACCTGCGTGACTTTTTATCGCAGCGGCGATTTGCGAGGGCGCATGCAGAGTCAATGACGCGGTAATCAACCCTATAGACGGTGCCGACTTCCCCGCCAGCAATTGTGCTGAGCGGTTCGGTACATAGTGCAGTGCCTGCATTGCACGAATGACTTTATCGCGGGTACGCTCAGCCACCACATCAGGTTTATTCAGCACGCGTGAGACCGTCTGCTGGGATACACCGGCCTCGCGAGCCACATCTTCTAAGGTTGCCGTACGGCGCTCCATCGTTTTTTCCTTTAGCTGCTAATAATGTCATTCGCTAACATTTTATGTCAGAAAGACGACAATAAATTGTTGCTTTAGTCTTGTTTCGTGATCGTTCGTGAGTTTCAACTTCAACATTGTTGCCGCTATTAACAAAATATCTGATAACTCATTCTATCTTGTCTAGCGAATGACATTTTATATTGATCCTACAGGTATACCTATGCGACATCACGATTGCCACCTCTCCGGTGGTCCTCTGTTTCATGACGTACTTGCCCGTGAAGACTGGCAAAACCAGACCATTACGCACCTGAACCGTTTACCGGCCCATCCGACCTTTGCCAGCTGGCGCGATCTTCGCTCGGCAAGGGAGAATCAGTTCTCTGCACACCGCCGCCTGCTGGATGGTCAGTGGCAATTTTCTTATGCCCGCAGCCCGTTTGAGGTGGACGCCAGCTGGCTGGAAAACGATTTGGCTGACAGTCGCAGTACACCGGTCCCCTCGAACTGGCAAATGGAGGGGTATGACGTGCCAATCTATACCAACGTGCGTTATCCCATCGATACTACGCCGCCACGCGTACCCGACGAAAACCCGACCGGTTGCTATTCACTCTCGTTTAGCGTGGAGAAAGACTGGCTGGCTGAGGGCCAGACGCAGATTATCTTCGATGGCGTTAACTCCGCATTCCACTTGTGGTGCAACGGCGAATGGGTCGGTTACTCGCAGGACAGTCGCCTGCCTGCGGCCTTCGATCTCAGTGCGTTCCTACAGGCGGGCGAGAACCGCCTCTGCGTCATGGTGATGCGCTGGAGCGCAGGCACCTGGCTTGAAGATCAGGATATGTGGCGTATGAGCGGGATCTTCCGTTCCGTCTGGCTGCTGAATAAACCGACGCTGCACCTGAGCGATGTACACCTCACTCCGCAACTCGATGCGCTTTATCGCGATGCCGAACTGGAGGTCCATGCCACCGTCGCCGCCCCGACACAGCTGCTGGAAAAACTCACGGTGGCCGTTGAGCTGTGGAATGACACGCAACGGGTCGCCAGACATCAGCAGTCGCTCGGTTCACCAGTCACTGATGAACGCGGTAATTATGCTGAACGCACCGTGATGCGTTTCCCTGTGGAACGTCCGGCACTGTGGAGCGCGGAAACACCGAACTGCTACCGGGCAGTCGTCTCACTGTGGCGTGGCGATGAACTGATTGAAGCCGAAGCCTGGGATATCGGGTTTCGCCGGGTTGAAATCGATAATGGCCTGTTGAAGTTGAATGGTAAACCGTTGTTGATCCGGGGTGTAAACCGTCATGAGCACCACCATCAGCGCGGTCAGGTTGTTACCGAAGAAGATATGGTGCAGGACATTCTGCTGATGAAGCAGAATAACTTTAACGCTGCTCGCTGCTCTCACTATCCTAACGCGCCACGCTGGTACGAACTCTGTAACCACTATGGCCTGTACGTGGTCGATGAGGCTAATATCGAGACCCACGGCATGGTGCCAATGAGCCGTCTTTCCGACGATCCGTCCTGGTTAGCGGCCTGGAGCGCCCGCGTCACACGAATGGTGCAAAACAATCGCAACCACCCGTCGATTATTATCTGGTCGCTGGGCAATGAGTCCGGCGTGGGTGGCAATCACGAAGCTATGTACCACTGGCTCAAGCGTAACGACCCGTCACGTCCGGTGCAGTATGAAGGCGGCGGCGCTAACAGCACGACCACCGATATTCTCTGCCCGATGTATGCCCGCGTAAAAAGCGATCAGATTATTCCTGCGGTACCGAAATGGGGGATTAAAAAGTGGATCAGCCTGCCTGGCGAGCAGCGCCCGTTAATCCTTTGCGAATACGCTCACGCAATGGGCAACAGTCTGGGAAATTTTGCCGATTACTGGCAAGCATTCCGTGATTATCCGCGCCTGCAGGGGGGCTTTATCTGGGACTGGGCCGATCAGGCCATCACTAAAACTTTCGATGATGGTAGCGTCGGCTGGGCATATGGCGGTGATTTTGGCGATAAACCCAACGATCGCCAGTTCTGTATGAACGGTCTTGTCTTCCCCGACCGTAGCCCTCATCCGTCATTAATTGAAGCCAAACATGCACAGCAATACTTCCAGTTTACCCTGCTGTCGCAAACGCCGCTTTGCATTAGCATTACCAGTGAGTACCTGTTTCGCACAACGGATAACGAGGCGTTGCACTGGCAGGTCCAGGCTGCTGGAGAAACGGTTGCCAGCGGCAGCTTAACCCTTGAGCTTCACCCTGAAGGACATCGCGAGCTAACGCTGTCGGGGACATTAACACTGCCTGCCGGGGCCGAAGACGTATGGCTCACGCTGGAGGTTATCCAGCCGCAGGCCACGAAATGGTCCGATGCCGGGCATCGCGTCGCCTGGCAGCAGTTTGCCCTCGCAGCACCGCTGGTGCTTCGGGCACCTTTGTCAGCAGGAAATGCCCCTGAGCTTGAGCTTAGTGACAGTGCATGGACGGTGCGCAGCGGCTCGCAGCAGTGGGTGATCGACCGTCAAAGCGGACTGTTGGCACACTGGCAGGTGGACGGCGTGGAGCAACTGCTGACCCCGTTGCGCGACCAGTTCGTACGCGCACCACTGGATAATGATATTGGCGTGAGTGAAGTGGAGCGCATCGATCCCAACGCCTGGGTTGAACGCTGGAAAAGTGCTGGCCTGTACAACCTCACTACCCGCTGCGTGCAGTGTGACGCGCAGCGTCTGAACAGCAGCGTTGTTGTAGATAGCCGCTGGCATTACCTGAGCGGGGACGAGGTTATGATCGTCAGCCACTGGCGGATGACCTTTGACGCACAAGGCAAGCTGCACCTGGCCATTGACGGCGAACGTGCTGGCACCCTGCCGCCGCTGCCACGCATCGGGCTGAATTTCCAGGTACGGGATCAGAACAAACCGGTCTCATGGCTGGGATTCGGCCCGCATGAGAACTACCCGGATCGTCGCACCAGCGCCTGTTTCTCCCGCTGGGAACTGCCACTGGACGAGATGACGACACCGTACATATTCCCCACTGAGAATGGCCTGCGTTGTGATAACAAAGCACTTGACTGGGGGCGCTGGCATGTGGCGGGCGATTTCCACTTTTCCCTACAGCCTTACGGTACCGCGCAATTAATGAAGACTGACCACTGGCACTGGATGCAGCCGGAAAGTGGCGTCTGGATAACCCTTGATGGGCAGCACATGGGCGTCGGCGGTGATGACTCCTGGACACCCAGCGTACTGCAGCAATGGCTATTGCTTGAAACACAATGGAAATATCAGTTAACGATTCATTTCCAGTAATAATCGAAGCGTGAGCCACGGGCTTACCGGCATAACCAGATGGAACAGTCAAAATGAAACTCTCTGAACTCGCACCAAGAGAACGACATAACTTCATTTACTTTATGTTGTTCTTCTTCTTATATTATTTCATTATGTCGGCCTACTTTCCTTTCTTTCCGGTCTGGCTGGCAGAAGTTAACCACTTAACCAAAACAGAAACAGGGATTGTGTTTTCATCTATCTCGCTGTTTGCAATTATTTTCCAGCCGGTGTTTGGTCTGCTCTCCGATAAACTGGGATTACGCAAACACTTGCTCTGGATTATCACGGTCTTACTGATTTTATTTGCACCCTTCTTTATTTTTGTTCTGTCCCCTCTACTGCAGATGAATGTTTTTGCGGGCGC
This sequence comes from Erwinia sp. AnSW2-5, assembly GCF_045107195.1. Lineage (NCBI taxonomy): Bacteria > Pseudomonadati > Pseudomonadota > Gammaproteobacteria > Enterobacterales > Erwiniaceae > Erwinia > Erwinia sp. AnSW2-5. The sequence goes on along the minus strand of NZ_JBJGXA010000018.1, from coordinate 66,715 downwards.
CCTGGCTGGCGGGATCTATCTGGGAGTCGTCTTCTCCAGTGGATCCGGTGCGGTAGAAGCCTATATTGAACGCGTGAGTCGGGCTAACCGTTTTGAGTACGGAAAGGTTCGTGTTTCCGGCTGTATTGGCTGGGCGTTATGTGCATCAATCACCGGTATTTTATTTAGCATCGACCCTAATATTACATTCTGGATCGCCTCCGGTTTTGCTCTGGCGCTTGCCGTACTGTTATGGATGTCACGCCCGGAAGGGAGCAACAGCGAGCGGGTTATCGACGCACTTGGTGCCAACCGCCAGGCTTTTTCTATGCGCACCGCCGCCGAGCTATTGCGGATGCCACGCTTCTGGGGATTTATTATTTACGTGGTAGGCGTCGCCAGTGTCTATGACGTATTCGACCAGCAGTTTGCTAACTTCTTCAAAGGTTTTTTCTCCAGCCCACAACGCGGGACCGAAGTGTTTGGTTTTGTCACTACCGGTGGGGAGATACTCAATGCAACGATTATGTTTTTTGCCCCTGCCATCGTTAACCGCATTGGTGCGAAGAACGCCCTCCTGGCCGCAGGCGTCATTATGTCGGCGCGTATTTTGGGTTCTTCTTTTGCCTCTTCAGCCACAGAAGTGGTTATCTTAAAAATGCTCCATATGTTTGAACTTCCGTTCCTCCTGGTCGGCACCTTTAAATATATCTCCTCGGCATTTAACCCAAAACTGTCGGCAACCTTGTTCCTGATTGGTTTTAATTTATCGAAACAACTTTCGGGCGTCGTACTGTCGACATGGGTAGGCCGGATGTATGACACCGTAGGCTTCCATCAGGCTTATCTTGTTTTAGGCTGTATCACACTGAGCTTTACCGTTATTTCACTGTTTACCTTGAAAGGAAGTAAAACACTGCTCTCGACATCCGAATATAACAACGCAACCTGATAAGAAATGCCCGTCTCACAGAGCGGGCATTTATCCTTCTTCAGAACGGTGATGATCTGGTGCCCGGTAAATCGGGCTTTACGCATGGTGATCTCCTCAAGGACATATTCAGTATGTCGGAAGATCTCTAAAAGTGAATGGCGCGGATTGCAGGGATACTTACATGAGGGCGGGCGGGTTGAAGTAGAGGTACGATCGTTAGAAAAATCCATTCAATTGCGCATCTCAGATGCAGGGCCAGGAATCATAGTTGAATTGAGGGAGCGGGTGTTCGACAGATTTTTTCGTGATCCCAATCAGATACAAAGCGGGAGTGGATTGGGGCTTGCAATAGTCAAAGCGGTTGCGCAGCAACATAACAGCAGTGTTTTACTTAGTACGTCTGCAGAAGGTGGGCTCATGGTTATTGTTGATATCCCAAATCACAATTCCGTCTGAAAGAGATCGCAATTTTAGCCCCAATCATGCGCAGGACATTTAGCAGAATAATGGAGCATAAATTGAAATATTTGGCCCTGGCTACAATATTACTTTCTATATCACTGAGCGGATGCGCCATAACCGTCAGCGATTTGAAAAACAGCAAATCATCCTTAGACGGCAGTTTTATTAGCAAGACGGGGTCCTCCAATACTTATCGAACCCTAAGGCACATGGCAAGGCAGTGTCTGGAATATGAGACATATTCAGGAAATCCGGTCATCGTATTAAGCGAGTTTGACGGTGAGCGTAAAGAAGGTGAAATCACTCAAAAGCTTGTTTCAGAGGGACTGTTGATCAACAACACGCTAATTCAGATAGAAAGTCATGATGGTGACAACGCTAAGATAAGCCTGTACACCACCAAGAATATCTTGAGCACGGGCATCAGGTCGCCAAATATAAGTGATATCAAGCGATGGAATGACGGCGACAGAGCCTGCTGACACATAGCCATACTGACGTGCCCCAGGATGAGATACAACGCTCACTTAGTTATGTCGGATCCTTTTCTATCAGAATGACCCTTTCTCCAGCCCGCCGCAAATTCTGGGTACAGACGCAGATGCATATGGCGACAGCTATAGTGAAATTGTTGATACAGCGACAACGCTTCTGCCGGGTCTAGTGGATGATCTTATTGATGAACTTTCTATTTTTATTGAAGAGTATCCAGACAATGAATCTGCGGCTTGCTCCCTGAATGAAATCACCAGGATGAAAGTTGGCGATCTGTCTTTTCTCCATCCATCAGCGATTGAATTTTTGCAATGGTTGTTAGGGTATCTGAAACAAAAGCAGCATGCTTGAAACGTCATGTAAATCCCCATGCCAGATCGTGATGCCATTGCGGGTGTCAGAACCGACAGCGAGCACATTCTTGCGGGGAGGGGGCCAGTTCGGGGTAAGCCGGACGTCACGCGACAGGACGTCGCGTGCCGAGGCCCGCAGGGATGCGGATTTTGCCGATCCGGTGTGCCCGAACTGGCCCCAGACCTGTCACCTATCTCCCAGCCACTCCGGGTGAAAAGTCAGCACCTGTGCCTGCGGGCTGAGCGGAACAAATGGTCAGCCCCTGTGCCAGCAGAAAACAAAAAGCCCGCTCAGGTTTCCCTGAGCGGGCTTCTCTAAATTTGGCTCCTCTGACTGGACTCGAACCAGTGACATACGGATTAACAGTCCGCCGTTCTACCGACTGAACTACAGAGGAATCGTGTGAACGAGGCGAATAGTAATCATCGCAGGCGGAGGTGTCAACGGCAAAAGTCACGATGTGCAACCAACTGCTGATGTTTGCAGCAACCTGATGATTTACTCAACATTTATCGCGTTTTATCGTCAGTAATCGCTGCCCTATAGCATGCTGAGAAATAGAGTCGTGCCAAAGCGCAGTGGGCGGGGGGAGATAATTTTCATCGTATGGTTCATTTCTGCAATCGGTTTCATCGTGCTGTTCACTCCACCGATTTTACTCTACTATTTCTGCCGTTCAGGCGGTGCTGACGTCGGGTTAAGGCAGTGCGATCGCGCTGCGGCGCCGCTAACTCTCCGTATTATTTAAGGAAAAGTGGCATGAAAGACAGGTTTCCGCAGGGCTTTATGTGGGGCGGCGCAACGGCTGCCAATCAGGTTGAAGGGGCATACGACGTTGACGGCAAAGGCCTGTCGATTGTCGATGCTATCCCGGGCGGCAAACAGCGCCTGAGCATTGTGGCCTCGCCAGAGTTCGACTTTACGCTGGATGAAACCCGCTACACCTATCCCAACCACAAAGGCATCGACCACTATCAGCGCTTCCGCGAAGATATCGCGCTGTTTGCCGAGATGGGTTTCAAATGCTACCGCTTCTCGATTGCCTGGACGCGCATCTACCCGAACGGCATTGAACAGCAGCCGAACGAGGCGGGCCTCAGCCATTACGACCAGGTGATTGATGCCTGTATTGCGCACGGCATTGAGCCGGTGATCACCATTTCCCACTATGAGATGCCGCTGCACCTCGCGACCGTGTTCGGTGGCTGGAAAAACCGTGAGGTGATCGGCCACTTTGAGCGCTTTGCCCGCACGGTGCTGGAACGTTTCGGCCACAAAGTGAAGTACTGGATGACCTTTAACGAGATCAACAGCGCCGCGCACTTCCCGATGATGAGCCAGGGGCTGACGGTGAAAACCGGCGCGCTGGACGCGCAGGCGAAATTCCAGGGCTGGCATAATCAGTTTGTTGCCAGCAGCCTGGCAGTGAAAATTGCCCATGAAACCAATGCGCAGATCCAGATGGGCTGCATGATCCTGTTTGCCACCAACTACGCCTACGACTGTAATCCGCTCAACCAGCTGGCTTCGCTGAAACAGACGCAGGCGTTTAACTTCTACTGCGCTGATGTGCAGGCGGGCGGGAAATATCCGTACTACGCCAAAAAACTGTGGCAGTCGCTGGGCGTGACGCTGGATATCCAGCCGGGCGATCTGGAACTGATTAAGCAGCACACCGTCGACTACATCGGTTTCAGCTATTACATGTCCTCCACCACCTATGCCACCGACCCGGATGCGGCAGCAGCCAGCGGCAACCTGCTGGGCGGGGCGCGTAACCCGTTCCTTGAAGCCAGTGCCTGGGGCTGGGAGATTGACCCGGTTGGCCTGCGTATTGCGCTGAACCAGCTGTATGACCGCTACGAGAAGCCGCTGTTTATTGTTGAAAACGGTCTGGGCGCGGTCGATGAGCCGGACGCTGACTTCACCATCATTGATGACTACCGCATTAACTACCTGCGTAAGCACATTGATGCGATGGCAGAAGCGATTGACGATGGCGTTGAGCTGATGGGATACACGCCGTGGGGCTGCATCGATCTGGTGAGTATGTCGACCGGGGAGATGAGCAAGCGTTACGGCTTTATCTATGTTGATCTGGACGACAAGATCAGCGGCACCGGCAACCGCTACAAGAAGAAATCCTTCCACTGGTATCAGAAAGTGATTGCCACTAACGGCCAGGATATCAGCTAAACCGACAGAAACGGCGTCCTGTGCAGACGCCGTTTTTTGTTCCGACTACGAGAGGACAACCCGGCGCTCGCGGCGCACCGAGAAGATAAAGGTGGCAATAAACAGCAGGGCGAACAGCACCACAATGGTCGGGCCGGGGGCGCTGTCGAGGAAGAAAGAAAGATAGGTTCCACTAAAGCACACCACCACCGACAGCAACACCGCGCAGATCATCACGCTGGAAAAACGACGCATCAGCAAAATGGCAATCGCACCCGGCGCAATCAGCAGGGCAATCGACAGCACAATCCCCACCGCCTTTAACGTGGCGACAATCGTCAGGGCAATCATACTCAGCAGGCCGTAGTGCAGCAGCGTCGTATTCAGACCGCTGGCTTTCGCCTGATGCGGGTCAAACGCATGCAGCACCAGGTCGCGCCATTTCATCCCGATAATCACCGCAATCAGGCAGGCAATGCCGCCGCTTTGCAGCAGATCGCTGGTGGAAATGCCCAGCATATCGCCAAACAGAATATGGTCGAGGTGTACCTCAGATTTGACCGAGATATAGAGGATCAGCCCGGCGGCAAACATCCCGGAGAAAACAATTCCCATCACCGTATCCTGTTTGATGCGGCTGTTCTCTTTCAGGTAACCCGTCGCCAGCGCGCAGAACAGTCCGGCGCAAAACGCCCCGACCGCCAGCGGAATACCGATAATCCAGGCGATCACCACGCCGGGGAACACCGCATGGCTCATGGCATCACCCATCAGCGACCAGCCCTTGATCACCATAAAGCTGGAGAGCAGGGCGCAGGGGATGGCGACAATCACCGAGATGGTCAGCGCGGTGTTCATAAAATCAAACTCAAACGGGCTTAACAGCAGTTCTGTCAGGTTCATACGGCCTCCTGCTGCGGGGCGGCTGCGCGTCGGCGGCTGGCCAGCAGCCCGTGTTTAGGGGCAAACACAAAGGCGGTGAGAAACACCAGCGTCTGCGCCACGACAATAATGCCGCCGGTGGCACCATCCAGGTAGTAGCTGATCCACGCGCCGAAGAAGCTGGTGCTGCTGCCGATAGCGACAGCAATCATCAGCAAGCGGGGGAAACGGTCGGTGAGCAGATACGCGGTCGCACCCGGCGTGACCACCAGGCAGATCACCAGAAACGCACCGACGGTTTGCAGCGCGGCGATGGTGCAGGCGGCCAGCAGGGTAAAAAACAGCAGCTTCAGCCGCGTCGGGTTGAGTCCGACGGATCGCGCATGGTTTTCGTCAAAGAAGGTCACCATCAGATCCTTCCATTTGATCAGCAGGATCAGCAGCGAGATAAAGCCAATCAGCGCCAGCTGAATGATATCTTCCGGGGCAATCGCCAGGATATTGCCCAGCACGATGGTTTGAATATTCACCGACGTCGGATTGAGCGACACCATAAACAGCCCAAGACCAAAGAAGGAGGAGAAGATCAGCCCGATAATCGCGTCCTCTTTCAGCCGGGTGCGCTGATTTAAAAACAGCATACTGCCCGCCGCCAGCCCGCCGGAGAGAAACGCGCCAAGGGCGAAAGGCAGCCCGAGCATATACGCCCCGGCCACGCCCGGCACGATAGAGTGTGACAGCGCATCACCAATCAGCGACCAGCCCTTGAGCATCAGATAGCAGGAGAGAAACGCACACACGCCGCCCACCAGCGCAGATACCCACATGGCGTTCAGCATATATTGATAGTGGAAAGGTTCTGCCAGCCACGCCATCAGCGCTCCCCCTGCGCGATGGCAAATGCAGGACGCGCATCGCCGTCGCCAAATACCACATCACGCAGTGCGCCGCTAAACGCGTTTTCCAGATTGGCGCGGGTAAAGGTGGTGGCCGTCGGGCCGCAGGCCAGCACGGTGCCTTTAACGATCACGCTGTGGTCGCAGTATTCACTGACCGAGGCCAGATTGTGGGTGGAAACCAGCAGGGTGCGGCCTTCCTCGCGCAGTTCATGCAGCAGGCTGATGATCTGGCGTTCGGTGTTGACGTCGACGCCGGTAAAAGGTTCATCCAGCAGGATCACCTGGCCGCGCTGGGCGATGGCGCGCGCCAGGAAGACGCGTTTCTTCTGCCCGCCGGACAACTCGCCAATCTGACGCTGACGAAACTCCACCATGCCGACGCGCTCCAGGGCTTCTGTCACCAGACGTTTATCTTCCGCACGCGCAATACGCAACATCCCCATATGGCCGTAGCGTCCCATCATTACCACGTCTTCCACCAGCACCGGGAAGGACCAGTCAACCTCTTCAGACTGCGGCACATAGGAGACCAGGTTCTGCTTCAGTGCCTTGTGCGCGGGCTGATCCAGCAGGGTAATCGATCCACGGGAGAGCGGCACAAAGCCCATAATGGCTTTAAACAGCGTCGATTTACCCGAACCGTTGATCCCCACCAGCGCGGCGATGCTGGCGGCGGGCACGCTTAAGCTGGCGTCGCGCAGGGCGGTATGCCCGTTGCGATAGGTGATGGTCAGATCATCAACCCTGATGCCGTCCGGTGCCGCCTGTGTGTTGATCATTTTGCCAGCCCCTGCTGAATGCCTTTCACAATGGTATCGCTGGTGACACGCAGTAAATCGAGATAGGTCGGCACCGGGCCATCGGCGGCGCTGAGGGAGTCGACGTACAGCACGCCGCCGTAATGGCTGCCGGTTTCACGTGCTACCTGGCGGGCGGGTTTATCGGAAACGGTGCTTTCACTGAACACGGCCGGGATCTTCTCCTGTTTCACTTTGTCGATCACTTTGCGTACCTGCTGCGGGGTTCCCTGCTGGTCGGCATTGATCGGCCACAGGTACAGCTCTTTCAGCCCGAAATCACGCGTCAGATAGGAGAATGCCCCTTCACTGGTGACCAGCCAGCGTTTATCGGCCGGGATCTGCGCCAGCGCCTGCTGCACCGGGGCAACGGTGGCGCGGATCTTCTCTTTATAAGCGTCGGCATTTTTACGATAGGTGTCGGCATTGGCCGGATCGTATTTCACCAGCGCATCGCGGATGTTATCGACGTAGATAAGGGCATTATTTGGCGACATCCAGGCATGTGGATTGGGTTTGCCGCTGTAAGGACCGTCGCTGATGCCCATTGGCACGATGCCGTCAGACACCACCACTTCCGGCACGCCGGAAAGGTGTTGGTAAAAACGCTGGAACCACAGCTCCAGGTTCAGACCATTGGCGAGGATCAGCTGTGCGCCCTGGGCGCGTTTGATATCCCCTGGTGTGGGTTGATATTCGTGAATTTCTGCACCGGCTTTGGTGATGGATGCGACGTCAGCGGCATCACCTGCCACGTTTTTTGCCATATCGGCAATCACCGTAAATGTGGTGATGACCTTGAATTTTTCCTGTGCCAGCGCGGGTGCCAGAGGCAATGTGGCGAGCAGAATGGCGCAGATCCACCTTTGTAACCGGAACTGAAAACGCATAGAAACCTCCTTGATAGCGATTAAAAATACGACGTAATTAGCATCTGCTATAAGGTATAGCACAGGCTATACTTCCGTGTGAATGATTTTTGTGTGGGATTACATTGATTGACAATCAGGCGGGGCGGCCGGGCGAATCCGCAGGGGCAGGCCCTTTTTTTCCGGTCTGCCCGTGATGTTGAGCAGGGTGCGGCCCCGGAGTTACGGGGCGATCGGAAAAGATGATCGCCCCCTACATCAGATCGAGATGCCGTGTAGGTTTTAAACCACGCAGCGAGCACGCTCTTGCGGGGATGGGGCGAGATTGAGGTAAGCCGGACGTCACGCGACAGGACATCGCGTGCCGAGGCCCGCAGGGATGCGGATTTTGCCGCTCCGGCGTGCTCAAACTGGCCTCAGACCTGAAGCCAGACTGTCAGCCCTCACCCGACGAGAGTTCGCGAAATTTCACCTATCGATAGTTGTTTAACGGCAATAGCACGCCTTCATGCTTTTTCCGGCAAAGGTTAGTCCTATTTGTTATTCGTAAATTGCGGGCAACCAGGGAAGATTAACAAAATATTTCATTAATCAATTTCGCGACTTACGCACAAATCAGGAGAAAAAAGGTGAATAACATTCCCGATGCCGGGCTGACAGTGGGAGTGGATGTCGGGGGCACCTTTACTGATTTTGTGATATTTGACCCGCAGCGCCAGCACTATTTCTTTCATAAACAACCCAGTACTCCGGCCGATCCGGCGCTGGCCTTCAGCGAAGGCTTACAGGCGGCATTGAAAAAAACGGGCCAGCCCGCCAGCGCACTTTCCCTGCTGCTGCACGGCACCACGCTGGGCCTGAACGCCATTATTCAGCGACGTGGCGCGAAAATTGCCCTGGTGATCACCCAGGGGTTTCGCGATGTGCTGGAAATTGGCCGCGCAAGGATGCCGTCTTCCTTTGATTTTCACGCCGACCGCGAGCCGCCGTTTCTGCCGCGTGAGCGGGTGCTGGAGATCGGCGCGCGCTTCAGCCCGAAGGGCGAGGTGATGCAGTGGCCGGACGAAAGCGCCCTGAGCGTGCTGGCGCAGGCGATTACCCGGCTCGACGTCAGCGCCGTGGCGCTGGTGACCCTGAATGGCTATGCCAATCCGCAGCAGGAAGGCGCACTGGCACAACAGATTAGCGCACAGCTTGCTGATATTCCGGTGCTCTCATCCGCCGAGCTGTGGCCGGAAATTCGTGAATATGAACGCACGCTGGTGGCGGGACTGAATGCCTATATCCAGCCGCTGATGCAGCGCTATTTCAGCCGCCTCACCGGGCTATTGGAGCAGCAGTCAGTCACCGCACCGATGCTGATCACCGCCTCTAACGGTGGCGTATTGCCGCTGAGTTCTGCCCGCCAGCGCCCGGTAGACACCTTATTATCCGGCCCGGCATCGGGCGTGATTGCGGCGGCACATCTTGCCGCCACCACCCACAGCGGCGGCTATGTCTCTTTTGATATGGGCGGCACCAGCAGCGATATTTCTCTTTCTGCGGATGGCGATGTGGAACGCGTCAACCGTACCGATATTGGCGGCCTGCCGCTGATTTTGCCGGTGGTCGGCGTCTCTGCCATCGGTGCCGGAGGCGGGTCGATTATCCATGTCGATGAATACGGCATCTTAAAAGTCGGCCCGGAAAGCGCAGGGGCCGATCCCGGCCCGGTGGCTTATCGCCGTGGCGGTCTTGCCCCGACCATTACCGACTGCTATCTGGTCAGCGGTATTTTGCCTGCCGATGCCCGGCTCGGCGGCACCATTGCTCTCGACCTTGCGGCGGCACGCACGGCGTTGGCCGGGCTGGCGCCGCCACTCGGCATCAGCGGCGAGGATGCCGCAGAGCAGGTTGCCCGCGGGGCGCTGGCGGTTGCCACCACGCAGATGGCGACGGAGCTGAACAAAGCGGTGGCGCAGCGCGGCGTATCCGCCGATGCATTGACGCTGATCCCGTTCGGTGGTGCCGGACCGACGCATGCCAACCTGTTTGCCAGTGAGGCGGGCATCGAGCGCATTGTGGTGCCGTTACGCCCCGGCACCTTCTGCGCGCAGGGCGCGATAACCGCCGATATTCGCCGTGACTTTGTGCGCAGCCTGCGCGTGCGGGTCAATGCCACCACCTTCACCACCGTGACCGCCACCCTCGACGAACTTCATCTACTGGCTCAGCAGTGGTTCAGCGAGCAGGCCGCTGCCCTCAGCCGCGTGGCACCGCGCTATGCGGTGGAAGCCGATATGCGCTACAGCGGCCAGGCCTACGAACTGAGCGTCAGCCTTGCCAGCCCGGACAGCATTACGCTGGACGGATTGCAGGAGAGTTTCCAGCAGCTGCACCAGCAGCGTTACGGCTTTACCGGCGCCCGTGCGGATATCGAATTAACCACCCTGCGCCTGTCGCTGACCGCACCGCTGCCGCGCCCGACGGAGAAAGCTTTTGTGCCGCAACCACCTGAAGCCCGTCGCCCCCGGCGGCCGCTGTATCTGCACCAGGGCTGGCAGCAGGCGGATATCTGGCAGCGAGCGCAGATCCAGTTTGACGACAGGCTAAACGGCCCGGCGATTGTCGAACAGGACGATACCACCACGCTGATCTTACCCGGCTGGACGGCACAGCTCGACCCGGCAGGCAACCTGATTATCACCCGTCAGCCGGGAGGCACCCTGTGAAACTGGATGCGATTGCACTTGAGATCCTCAACCATAAACTGACGGCGCTGACGGAAGAGATGTGCCATATCCTGCAACGCACCGGGCGCACGCTGTATGTCAAAGAGACGGCGGATTTCTGCTGCGCGGTGGCCGATCGGCACGGCAAATTCTTCGCTTATCCACGCGGCATCGGGGTTTCCGGTTTTGTCGGGTTGAATCTGCTGACGACCCTGCAGGCGGTGGGCGATGTGCAGCCGGGGGATGTGATCCTGACTAACGACCCCTGGCGCTCGCGCGGGCTGGCAACGCATCTGCCGGATTTACAGGTGCTGGAACCCTGGTTTATTGACGGTGAAATTGTGGCCTGGGGCTGGGCCTTCCTGCATGCGTCTGACGTTGGCGGCCGCGTGCCGAGCAGCATCTCACCGACTAACAGCGATATCTTCCAGGAAGGGCTGCAAATCCCGCCGGTCAAGCTGGTCAGGGCGGGGGTGCTGAATCAGGACGTGGTGAGTATTCTCGCCGCCAACAGCCGCACGCCGGATGCCAACGCCGGGGATATCCAGGCGATGCTGGCTGCACTGGGCGCCGGGCGTCAGCGCCTGCAAAAAATCGTTGCTCAGCACGGTGCAGCACAGGTCACCCAGGCGCAGCAGGATCTGCAACAGTATGCGGCGGCCCGTGCGCGCCAGGTGCTGCGCCGTATCCCGCAGGGCAGCTACGAATTTGAAGACTATCTGGATGATGCCGCGGGCAGCGGCCTGCCGGTGCGGCTGGCGCTGAAAGCCACCTTTGACGATGGCAACGTGCATCTGGACTTCAGCGGCAGCGATGCCCAGGTTGCGGTGGCGCTGAATATTCCCAGCCACGGCGATCCTCACGCCTGGCTGACCCTGCGCATCCTGGCGCTGGTCTGCACGCTGGATAAAACCGTGCCGCTCAATGCCGGTCTGCTGCAACCGATTTCCCTGTTTGCGCCCGTGGGTTCGCTGGTCAATCCGCAGTTCCCGGCCGCCGTTGGCGTGCGCCATGCGACGGCCGTGCGCGTGAACGATCTGCTGAATGGTCTGCTGGGGCATGCGCTGCCCGAGGTGATGCCAGCGGCCAGCGGCGGCACCATTATTCCGCTGGTGGTGGCCGAAACCGCCCGTCACGGCAAAGAGCAGAATGTGCAGGTGATTGAACCGATGGTCGGCGGCGGCGGCGGTCGTTTTGGCCGTGACGGTATCGACGGGCGCGACAACAGCATCTCCAATCTGGCAAATAACCCGGTGGAGATGGTCGAAGCCGAGACCCATATTGAAATTGTGCAGTATGCCCTGCGCGCAGAGTCTGCCGGAGCAGGACAGTGGCGCGGCGGCATGGGCCAGCAAATCCGTATTCGTATTTTGCAGGATGACACCCGGCTGCTGGCACGCGGCATGGAGCGCATGCTGTTCCAGCCCTGGGGCGTTAACGGCGGTTTGCCGGGGCAGCCCACGCAAATGACGCTCAATCCTGACGTCGCCGGCGGCACCGTGCTGGGCAAAATTGACCTGCTCAGCGTTAAAGCCGGGGATGAAGTGCTGCTGCAAACCCCGGGCGGCGGCGGCTGGGGCGATCCCTTCCTGCGTGACCCGGCAGCGGTGAAACGCGACGTGGATAACCAGCTGATCGGTATTCAGTCTGCCGCCGACCAGTATGGGGTGGTTATCGCAGAGGGCGAGGTGGATCAGCAGGCGACCGCCTCGCTGCGCCAGCAGCCCAGAACAGCAGGTTCCTCCTCCGGCCCGGCGCGTGATAACTGGCTGGCGGTGTTTTCCCCGGCGCTGTTATCACGCCTCAATCAACAACTTTATGCGCTGACGCCTGCGGAAAGGCAGCGTTATCGCCAGCAGGCGTTTGCCACGGCGCTGGCGCAGTTGCCGCCGCGCTTCCCGCGTGAAACCCATGCCGATATTCACACTGCCCGTCAGTGTTTTGCAGAGGCTGTTGCCGCACTGGAACAGCAGTTTTTATCCCTTACCTCGTCCTCACCAGGAGATGAACATGCGTTTAACTAAAAACAGTGGGGCACTGCTTTCTGCCTTGATCGGCCTTGTTATCAGCGGTGCCGCCACGGCAGCGACCGCGCCGGAAGCCACGGATTCGGTAGTCGTCGGCGTCTATGGTGGTGACTGGGAGAAAAATATTCGTGCCTCCGGCCTGGAGCAGTTTGCCAAAGATAACCATATCAAACTGACCGTGGTGCCAGGTGCCGATGCCGAATGGTTTGCCAAACTGCGAGCGGCAAAAGGGCGTCGTTCGCCTTACGATATCGTGGTTTTCCAGCCGGATACCGTGCAGCGTGCGACGGCGGCAGGGCTGCTGCAACCGCTGGAGGCCAGCGATATTCCTAACCTCGATAAGCTCTATCAGAGTGTGCAAGCGCGCTTTGTCAGCGAGAACAAAACCTATGCGGCCGCGTTCAGCCTCGGGCAGTTAGGCCTGGCCTACCGCAGCGACCTGGTGAAAACCCCGCCAACCAGCTGGCTGGATCTGTGGAAGCCGGAATACAAAGGCCACGTCGCCATTTCATCACCGACCTATGCGGCGGGGCTGCAGTTCTTTGCCGGGCTGGTGCATGCGCTGGGCGGTGAGCTGAATAACCCGGCGGATGTGGAAAAAGCCTTTGCCAAACTGAAAGGTCTGCGCGGTAACGCGGTGGCCTTCCCGGACAGCCCTGGCGCCATCCAGACGCTGCTGGAGCGCGGGGATGCGTGGATCGTGCCGTTCTGGGATGGCCGCGTGTTTGCCCTGAAGCAGCAGGGAATGAAAGTCGACTTTGTTTATCCGTCTGAAGGCGCGGTGGTCGGCGCGGCTAACTGGGTGATCCCGAAAGGCGCACCGAATCTGGCCAATGCGTACAAAGTGGTGAACGCGCTCTCCAGCGCGCAGGTGCAGAAAGCCTTCTCCGATAAATCGCTGTACGGCATGACCAACAAAGAGGTGCAGTACAGCGACAGCCTGAAAAAACAGGTGAAAGTCGGTGAAGAGGCGTACAGCAAGCTGATCTGGATTGACTACTCTACAGCCACGCCGCAGCTGGCCGACTGGACCAACCGCTGGAGCCAGTCGCTGGGGGCGACAAAATGAGTTCCGTGGTGATGGAAGCGGTGAAGCGGCAGTTTGAGCAGCACCGCGCGCTGGATGGTGTCAGCATGACGATAGAGCAGGGGGAGTTTTTCTCCCTGCTCGGCCCCAGCGGCTGTGGCAAGACCACGCTGCTGAATATCATCGCCGGGTTTCTGGCGGCCGATGAAGGGCGGGTGTTGATTGGCGGTCAGGATATGACCGCGTTACCGCCTTACCGGCGCAATATCGGCATGGTGTTCCAGAACTATGCGCTGTTTCCGCATCTGAGCGTGGCGGATAACGTCGCTTTCGGGCTGAAGGTGCGCCATGTGGCGCGTGACGAACAGCGCCGCCGGGTAACGGAGGCGTTAAAGCAGGTGCGTCTGGAAGGGCTGGCCGAACGGATGCCGCATCAGCTCTCCGGCGGGCAGCAGCAGCGCGTGGCGATTGCGCGTGCGCTGGCCATCGAACCGCAGGTGCTGCTACTGGATGAGCCGCTGTCGAATCTGGATGCCCGGCTGCGTAAGGAGATGCAGGATGAGCTGCGTGCGCTGCAAAAACGGGTGGGCATCACCACCGTGCTGGTCACCCACGATCAGGAAGAGGCGCTGACGCTCTCTGACCGCATCGGTATTCTCGGCCAGGGGCAGTTGCAGCAGGTGGGCACGCCGTCGGAGCTGTACCGCCAGCCGGAAAATCGCTTTGTCGCCGAGTTTGTCGGCCAGGCGAACCTGTTCCAGGTGACGGCCGACAGTCGCAGCGAACGTTATCAGGCCAGTGAACATTTCAGCGCAGCAGGGCAGCCGTTGCAGCTGGCCGCCAGCCGTTTTGATGCCCGCAGCGCATTACTGATTGTGCGGCCCGAACGAATTCGCATTCTGCCCGGTGGCGGTGAACCGGCGGTGAACGGCACCTTCGCCAGCGTGAAAGAGGCGAGCTTTGCCGGGGCGACGTTACGCCTGCTGTGCCAGCTTCCTGGCGGCGGTGAGCTGCGCGTGCAGCCTGCGGAACAGGACTTCCGTCAGTTACCCACGCCGGGCGATAAGCTCTACCTGACGTGGCGTGAGGACGATGTGATCGTGCTGCCCACGCCGGGAGCGCCGCAATGAACCGGCTGAGGCAGAACGCCTTTCCCTGGCTGATGCTGACGCCCTGTCTGGTGTTTCTGGTGCTGTTTCTGCTGGTGCCGCTGCTGTTGCTGCTCGATCAGAGCCTGACCGCGGTCGACAGCCTGCTGAATCCGCTGCCCGGCCACAGTCTGGCGCAGTACCTGACGGTGTTTGGCGAGTCGCAGTACCTGTATGCGCTGTGGACCACGCTGTGGGTGTCGTTGCTGACGGCGGCGATCACCGTGCTGCTGGCCTGGCCCGCCGCCTGGCTGCTGGTGACCGTGAAAGGCCGCCACTGGCGCACGCTGTTATATGTGATTTTAATTTCGCCGCTGCTGACCAGCGTGGTGATCCGCACCTTTGCCTGGATTGTGCTGCTGGCGCAGAACGGGCTGATTAACGGCTTTCTGCTGTTTACCGGGCTGATCCCGCAGCCGCTGGCGCTGTTGTGGAATATGAATGCGGTGGTGATTGCCTATGTGCAGGTGATGCTGCCGTTTGCCGTGCTGCCGCTGATCACTTCGTTAAATGAGATTGCCCCTTCGCTGCGCCTGGCCGCCATGAGCCTGGGCGCCACGCCGGGCCAGACGTTCCGCCGGGTGGTGTTGCCCCTCACGCTGCCTGGAATGCTGACCGGGTTTATCATCGTCTTTTCACTGGCGGCGGGCAGTTACATTACGCCGTTGCTGATTGGCGGGCGGCTGCAACCCTTGCTGCCGATTGCGATCTATCAGCAGGCGATGCAGACGGCAAACCTGCCGCTGGCGGCTGCGCTGTCACTGACGCTGCTGGTGATGACGCTGGCGGTTGCCGGTATTGTCGGCCTGTTCCTTAAACGCTGGGAGAAGAAAAATCATGGTCACTGACAGCCGTATCCTGCGGCGCCTGACTCAGGGGCTGGTGACGCTGGCCGGTATTCTGGTGTATCTGTTTCTCGCCTTACCGGTCGGGGTGATTGTGCTGTCGGCCTTCAGCCCGGAGCCGTATCCGCAGTTTCCGCCGCAGGGCATTTCCCTGCGCTGGTTCTCCGCCCTGATGGATGACGCGGGCTGGCGCGAGTCGCTCAGCATCAGCATTATTTTGCTGCTGGTGGTGACGCCGCTGACGGTGATCCTCGGCACCTTTGCGGCCTGGGCGCTGGCGCGTCTGGAGTTTCGGTATCGTGAGACGTTACAGGCGTTTATTTTATCGCCGCTGATGATCCCCCAAGTGGTGCTGGGGATTGCCCTGCTGTATGTGCTGACCGCCGCCGGGATTGCCGGGCTGGTCAGCGGGCTGGTGATAGGGCATATCGTGGTGGCGCTGCCTTATGTGGTGCGCACGGTAAGCGTCAGTCTGGCGGCGATGGATCGGCGGCTGGAAGCCGTCTCAATGAGCCTTGGGGCCGGGCGCTGGTACACCTTCCGCCACGTGACGTTGCCGCTGATCAAGCCCGGAATGCTGGCCGGAGCGGTGTTTGCCGGGGTGACTTCGTTTGGTGAAGTCTCCGTCAGCCTGTTTCTCAGCGCCCCGGACACCATCACCGTGCCGGTCAGGATCTTTAACTATGTGGATCAGACCTTCGACCCGACGGTCAACGCTATTTCGGTGATCTTTATCGTGATTGCGGTGCTGATCCTGCTGGCGATTGAGCGCACCATCGGGCTGGTGAAGATTTTGTAAGGGGCAGGGCGGTGGCGTAGGAACGTGCGCCACCCGCGATTGCTGGTTTCAATTTAGCTGAGTAGCCGGGCGTGGATTCTGCGTACGTTTGACACGATGTCATCATAGATTTTCGGTGAAAAATCATCGGGCAAGGTGCCCGTCACCGCCTCGATAGCGTCAGGAATGGCATCAGCAAAAAAGTTCAGGATTTCATTCATTTGCTCTTCAGCAAACTTCACCTCTTTTGCCGTTGCCATGAAGTGGCGTGGGTAGAGAGTATGGATGTCATTTTTGCGGCCTTTCGTTGCCTTGAGGTTCATTGCCAGCTTCAACTGGCTGATATGCAGACCCTGACCACCCAAGACCGGGTAAGCGGAGATGATATCGTAGAAGGGTGTTAAACGATAACTTCCGCCAGGCTGGATAAAAATTGAATAATTCTTTGCATGTCCGTCTGTGGCACCCAGTAGCCACTGGAAAACCTGAAACTTCATAAAGTTATATCGATCTTTTAGCGCCTCACTGGAGCCAAGCAGGAAGTCCATAATGGCGGGAATATCCGGTCCACCTTCTGACTCATATTTAACGGAGGAAGGCAGGCCAAACGCCTGGCAGAGGTCTTCCTGCGGTAAGCGTAGCAACGCCGTTCGGTTGTCCACCCAACGGCGGTCAAAGCGTTCAACGGCCAGTGCTCTGATTTTTTCGGTTCTGATTATTTCAGTATCCGGCACCTCAAAACCCAGCTCGCGCGCCAGTGCGAGGCACAGATATTCATTATCAACACTCTCACTCAGATCCATCGTCGCCGTTGGCTGTTTGATTTCACCGATAGGCAATTTAATGATATGCGTTGTCGGCGTCATCCCTTTGGGTATGCACCAGGTAGCATCGATCTTTAACAGCGCTATTTTTTCCTGAGCACCTGCAACCGATATTCTGAAATCCTGTTCATCACTCACCATGCCCAACGGAATATCTGCCTGATACGCCGTCAGGATGGTTTCCAGCCGACCCGCATCGAGGGCTTCCCAGCGTAAAGAGCGGTCAGGAACCTCTTCATCGGGTGGAAGCAGCGTCACTGCGCCTACGCTATCCCTGCCTATTTCAGCCAGCAGATCAAAAGGCTGTTTCGAACGGGCGCCATAGCGCTTAACGATGCGGTCCCGCACCACTGGATTGTCCGGCAGAAGATTATCGAAATAGTTAAACACGGCATCTGAGGTTATCGCCCGGATCTGTAAAGGGAGTGATAACGAGAGTGGCCTGGCATGACTGTTCTGGATCCAGCTCGCATCATATTTGAAGGTATGCGCCCCGTTTGTCAGCTTGGTGAGTTCACCGACAAGCACGCTGTTCATCCACGCAATCAATTTTGCCATTACCAGTCCAGTTCCTGTGGTCGGTTTTCTAAGCAACCGGTGGGTGCCTGCCCCTTTTCGGATAAGACCATTTCCATTTTTAGCGCCTGAAGCAGCTTAAACAGCGTGGTTAACGTTGTTTTATCTGGGTTGTTTTCGAAGTTAGAAATGGTGGCCTGCTTAATGCCAATGCGGCTGGCGAGTTCACTTTGCGTCCACTGGTTTTTCTGTCTGACCAGCCTCATATAGTTCGCCAGTTGTACCGGACTATAAAGCTTGGGTGGATTGAACATACTGCCTCCTGAATATCCCCTTGTAAGGATATCAACCGTTCTACCCCCTGGTGAGGATATTGTCAATGTGCTGCCTTGATTCAGTTTGTGGTCGTTTTATCCCTCCTGAGGGATAATGTGCTGAATATCCCTTATAAAGGATAAAGACATCATTAGATCGCTTTAACTGCCTGAAAAATAAAAACTCTAAAGATCGGCACCGGAATGCCGTAACTGATCAGGTCATCTTTGCTAAAAATCCCACTCATGATGTCTCACGGAGGATGTTGATGTTGCGACTGCTCAGGAACATGAAGGTTGGCCGAAAACTGACGGCAGGTTTCGGTGTGTTACTTTTTTTTGTCGCCGCGATTTGTTACTGCGGTTTTAGTGGTTTCAGCACGGCGGAAGATTCATCGGCGCGTTTAGCGGTGGTCGGTGCGTTGTATGACAACGCGGGTGCCGTCAAGGACGCGTTGCAGGAGAACCCTGCCGCAGCGATGACGAAGCTGGCGGCGGTCAGCAGCGAACTCGACAACATCCGTTCACTGATTAGCGCAGGCGACTGGCCAGCCCAGTACGCGCCCTTAGCCGAGACCATACAGCAAGACATCAACGCCCTCCGTGCCGATTTGCAAAGCACCGCTGCCCGCGATGATAAAGCCATGCAGGGGCGGGTCTCGGGCCTGCTGGAAGACATCAATAAAATCTATGGCGCGGAAGAGTCTCACTCGGCTGAACTCCTTGCCTGGAATCGCTGGCTGCTGGGCGTTTTGGGTATTGTCGCCATGCTGGTGGGCGTGATTGTCGCCGTCAGTATTCACCGGCAGATTGTTCCGCCGCTTAATGCCGCCTTACAGGAGGCCAACCGCATTACTCATGGTGACCTGACGGGAACACTGAATAGCGATCGGCAGGATGAAATCGGCCAGCTATTGCAGAGCATGGCGGGCATGAAAGCGCAGCTTAACCAGATTGTTCACCGCATTCAGGTGCGCACCAGTGAAATCGTCAATGCTGCGGATGAAATCTCCTCCGGCAACAGCCATTTATCGGCGCGTACCGAAGAGCAGTCCGCCAGCGTTGAGCAGACGGCGGCCACGCTGGGTCAACTGACCAGCACGCTCAGCCAGACGGCCGAGAATACCGGGCAGGCGCATCAGCTGGTGACCAAAGCCGACGGGATTGTCAGGCATAACGGGGAGATGATGCGATCCGTCACTCACCGTATGCAGGGCATTCATGATTCCTCTTCCCGTATGGCCGATATTATTCAGGTGATCGACAGCATCGCTTTCCAGACCAATATTCTGGCGCTGAATGCCGCCGTTGAAGCGGCGCGTGCTGGCGAGTCCGGGCGTGGTTTTGCGGTGGTGGCGGGGGAAGTGCGCACGCTGGCGGGGCGCAGTGCCACGGCGGCGAAGGAGATCCGTGAGCTGATTGACCGCTCTGTCGGCCAGATTGCGGAAGGCAGCGAACTGGTGGGGAAAGCCGATGTGGCGATGCAGGATATGGTGCAGAACATTACCAGTATGGCGCACCTGATGAGTGACATTGCGGGATCAAGCCATGAGCAGAGCGATGGCCTGGCGCAGATTAACAGCACCATGAACCACATTGATGATGCGACCCAGCAAAATGCCGCCCTGGTGGAGCAGTCTGCTGCTGCGGCGGCATCAATGCAGGAACAGGCGCGCGATTTGATGGTGATGGTCGATGTGTTCAAAGTGGAACC
This sequence comes from Erwinia sp. AnSW2-5, assembly GCF_045107195.1. Classification (NCBI taxonomy): domain Bacteria; kingdom Pseudomonadati; phylum Pseudomonadota; class Gammaproteobacteria; order Enterobacterales; family Erwiniaceae; genus Erwinia; species Erwinia sp. AnSW2-5. The sequence continues at coordinate 46,965 of NZ_JBJGXA010000018.1, read as the reverse complement.
CGTCGCTTCACATTAATAGCTGACGGAAACGTAATAACAATAAAAGCCCGTTCAGGTTTTCCTGCGCGGGCTTTTTTATTTCAGTTGGTTTTGCAGCGCGAAATAACTTAAGCAATAACAATCAATTAATGGTTTTAACATTCAGCTGGGAAGCGATTTTTATTACTTTGGATATGTTTTTTTATTGTTTGTTCTTGCATGCGTCGCGGCAATATAGTTGCCACGATAAATCGGCATCGCACTCTCGCGGTACGTTCAATACCAGCAACTTCAGGAGGCAGGATGGCGACATTAAAGTGGGATCACGCAGTTCAGTTTGTAAACCTTCCCGAAGAGGCGATTCAGATTTTCGCCGCACAGCAGCTGAATGCCATACCGGGGGGGCGCCATCCGGGATGGGGCACGCGCAATGCGCTGAGCTATTTCGGCCTGACCTATATTGAGTTCCTCGCGATTGCTGACCAGGCGGAGCTGGAGGCGGCTGCAAAGACCTTTTTGCTGTCGCGCGAAGCTGCGAAGCTACTGCCGGATAATCAGGCGCTGCACCGGCTGGCCCTGCGCAGCGACGATATTGTGCAGACGCACGCAGATCTGCGCAGCAAAGGCTTGCAGGTTTCAGCGATTGCAGACGGTCAGCGCAACGATCCGCAGGGCAATGTGATCAGCTGGCGCATCTTCACTATTGATGGCGACGTTAACGGTCTGCCTTATCCCTTCGTGCTGCAATGGGGCGAGGACGATGATGCACGCCTGGCGCGGTTACGTGCTCAGGGGCTGGACAGCCCGCATCCTGCCGGACCGGTGGCGCTGAAGCGGGCGGTGTTTGAGGTGCAGGACCCGCAGGCGGTGCGCGCTCACTGGCAGGCGCTGTTTGGCTTTGCACCGTTAGCGGATGCCACGCAGGAAGGGCTGGACCTGGGTGACCAGCAGTTTGTTTTCCGCCGTGGTGCAGGCAACCGGCTGGTGGAGCTGGTGTTGACGGCGGGAGATGCCGCGTTGCAGGGCAAACGCTGGTCGGTGGGCAATGGCGAATATGTTTTCGACGGGGAGTAATGTGCGATGACACAGGTTCATTTTATTGGTGCCGGGCAGATGGCGGAAGCCATTGTGCGTGCATCGCTGAGCGCAGGCACCCTGCGTGCTGAGGCTGTTTCGCTGGAGGATATCGACGCCGCGCGTGTTGGCCTGCTCCATCAGCGTTATCAGCTCGGCGAGCGAAACAGTACGCAGGCACTGAGTAACGCTTCGCTGGTGGTGCTGGGCATTCGCCCGCAGGATGACCTGGCTGCCGTGGCAAAACGCGTGCGCCCGCTGCTGGCACCGGGTGCCACGGTGGTTTCCCTGATTGCGGGGGTGACTCTGGAGACACTGGAAGCGTTGTTCGGCACAGACACCCCGATTGCCCGCGTGATCCCCAATACCCTGACCGATACCGGTTTCGGCTACAGCGGCGTGGTGCTGAATGCGCATGCCCGCTCAGAACAGGTTGATCCCTTCCTCACGGGCTTTGGCAAGGTGCTCTATCTGCCGGAGAGCCAGATCGATATCTTCACCGGGTTTGGCATCGCCGGGCCTAACTACATTTACTACTTTATTGAGTCCTTCACCGATGCGGGCGTGCTAGCGGGATTATCGCGTGCGCAGGCCAGCGAAGTGGTGCTGGAAAACCTGCTGGGTTCGGTCGCGATGCTGCGCCACAGCCAGAAGCATCCGCGCCAGCTGCTGGATATTAATAACTCCCCGGCAGGCGTGGGGATGCACGGTTTATACGAACTGAACAACAGCGACTTCGCCGCCGGGTTACAGCGCAGCGTGCTGGCCGCAGTGAAACGCACCCGGGAGCTGGGGGCGGGGGAATAGCTGTCGGGAAAGCGTTATGTTTTTGGGCAGCCGGTGACGTGCGGATAATGGCGACAGACTAAATTGAGTGGGTTTTTCGGCTTGAAACCTTTATCCAGCATGCATTGCTGAACATTAGCGGCTTTGCGCAGCGTCGGCACGTAGGGCACCGAACCTAAAGGTTGCGGATAACCGCATTGATACATGGCCGCCAGGGCTTGTTTGTCATTTTCAGCTTCATAAGCAAAATGCAGTGAGGCTCCCTCTTTACGCCAGGTAATCAGGGAGGACTTGATCACACCGGAATCTGGTTGCAGCGGATGAAACCCTCTGTCTGCGACAAAAGGCAACGCTTCCAGCTGGCTCTGACTCAACGGGTGTCCCTGCCGTTGCTCAAGGCAGGCGGGGGTATCATAGTAAACACGAACGCTGCAAATTTTGAATCCGTCTTTACGGGTAAACCCCATACTCTCCATACACTGGTAATACAGAACGGACTCATTATCCGTTTTGGGGATCTCGGGACCAGGGAGTTGCACGCCGCACTTACCCATTGCGATACGCACGCCATCCATGTCCGTATCAGGACGCTTCCACCGTGTGATATCCGGTGCTGGGGCGCATCCTGTCAGCAGGAACACCGACGTCATCAGCAGAGATAAGTTCATGAGACTCAGTTTTCGGAACATTAAAATCCCTTATTTATTATTGTTTCAGGTCGCATCCATGAAGGAGTGCAGGTGATTGAGCCAGCCTTTGCGCCAGTGCCTTTATCCCTTCCACGATGTCTGTGGGGGAGTGCGCGGCAAAACCTAACAGGATAGCCTCTTTTTCTGGCTTCGTTTGGCAGTATCGTGAAAGGGGCTGTGCGCCTAACCCCGCTTTACGGCAGTGATCAATCATCAACGCCTCCGAAATTTTATCCGATAGCCAACACACAATATGAATGCCTGAATCCGACGGCTCTGCGAAGATAATTTCCGGGAGATAGCGTTGTATCGCTTCAATGATCACCCGCTGGCGTTCGTGGCACGCTTTTCTCACCCGCCGGACGTGACGCGCGTAATGCCCCTCAGAAATAAAGGTGGCAAGTATCGTTTGTTCTAAAAATGAGGTTCGGGTATCGGCATAATATTTGGCAATTTTAAACGATTCCACCAGGTTTTCTGGAATGACAAGGAAGCCTAGATGAAATCCCGTAAACATCATTTTAGAGAACGTACCCGCATAGATAACTCGCTGATGTCTGTCCAGCCCTTGAAGCGCCTGGATCGGCTGGGCGGTATATCTGAATTCACTGTTATAATCATCCTCAAAAATCCACATGTTATTTTCAGCGGCCCACTCCAGCAGAGACATTCTTCTGGATAAACTGAGTGTCCCGCCAAGGGGGAATTGATGAGATGGCGAAGTGAAAACCATTTTTGCATCCGGCCAGTGTTTGATGGCGTAAGAAATATCCATGCCCTGTTTATCACTGATGACGGGGCGGATTTTGGCACCGATTGACGTAAATGCACCCAGCGCACCGTCATATCCCGGTTCATCCAGGCACACTTCATCTCCTTTTTGTAACAGCACCTGAGCGGCAAGATTCATCGCTTGTTGTGTTCCATTGACAATCAGTATCTGCTCATCCGTGCAATTCAAACCACGCGTAGTGCGCACATATTCACTAATGGCCGACCTCAAGGGTTTAAACCCTAACGGTTCATTCAGCGCCCAGTCCTGGTGGCGAAACTGACGCCAGATTCGCCCCATCAGCCGCCCCCAAAGTTCATAGGGGAATAAATCGATGCAACCGATGCCAATATTGAATTTCATATGACTTCCGGCATGCGGGGCGGTGATGTCCCATATGTTTTTCATGACCGTCATATGAGGATTAATGTTGGGAGCATCCTTCCCATTATTGGTTTTTTTATGAAGAGGTAGTGATTTTATATGAATTACGTCATCAGGGATTAACGATGCAACGTAAGTACCGGACCCTTTTTTTGCGATCAGATAGCCTTCATCAATCAGGCGTTCTAAACCCGATAAAACAGAGTTTCTCGAAATTGACATCATTTCAGAAAATGTTCTGCTGGAGGGGAGTTTACTGCCTGATTTCAGCTGACCATTGAGTATCAGTTCTTTTATGGTCAGGTAAAACTGCTCTTTAATTTTTCCTTCCTTCAGCAACAAGCCTGGGAAGCTGGCAACGTTTTTTTTCATATGAAAGTGGACCCATAAAAAATTAAAAAACTGTGCCTTATATTATACCACTGCAAGCGCTACTCTTTCATCTCCCAATGTGTGACCTTCTCATAAGGTGATTGATATGAATGATAAAAATGTAAAAATCTCAGTGGTTCCCGTACAAGAAGACGATTACTCAGCATGGTTGCCTTACTGGTTAAAGTATCAGCAATTCTATGAGGTTCAGTTGTCCGAAGAGACGACCCTTGAAACATGGAGGCGTTTTTTTGATGCAGACTCAGAGATGTATTGTGCGGTAGCAAAACAGGGGCAAGTGATTCTTGGGTTTGTTCACTATGTTTTTCATGGTTCAACATGGTCTGTAAATGATTACTGTTATTTAGAAGACTTATTTGTTGATGAAAATAGCCGGGGTAAAAATACCGGAAAACACCTGATTGAGTATGTGACTCATCAAGCCAGGGAGCGCCAGTGTGGGCGGTTATACTGGCATACGCAGGAAAAAAACGTCACAGCGCAGAGACTGTATAACTGGGTTGCAGAGAAACCCGGCGTGATCGAATATCGATTACCTCTGTGACTTTCACTGACATCGTCGCTGATTAACCGCCATGAATATCAATTTGTCAGCGGAGAGGGTTTATAATGCTTTCCGTTGCACAAGCAAAAAGCCCGCTCAGGTTTCCCTGAGCGGGCTTCTCAAATATGGCTCCTCTGACTGGACTCGAACCAGTGACATACGGATTAACAGTCCGCCGTTCTACCGACTGAACTACAGAGGAATTGTGGAACGAGGCGAATAGTAGCGATACGCCTTCTGACTGTCAACAGCAAAAAACATTCTAGCTTTCAACTGGCTGCGTTTGAATCAACCCGACCGATTAGTGAACAATTCCCCCCGCATTGTGGTGTAACTGCTGCTGCTCCAGGCGCTGGTGGGGATCCTGGCGATAAAACTGGCGAAAGCGTTGGTACAGCAACGGGAAACGGGCGATCAGCAGCTCAGGCGCACTGAAAAAATACTCAGACAGCACCGCGAAACATTCGGCCGGTTCACTGGCCGCGTAAGCATCAATACTGGTGGCATTTTCCCCGACCAGGTCGATCTCATCCTGAATGGCATTCATCGCTGCGCGCAGATCGCGCTCCCAGCCCACCACTTCACGCAGGGGAATGGCCGGAACGCCGTTGGCTTCATCGCTGCCGCGCGCATCAAGTTTGTGCGCGACTTCATGGATCACCAGGTTATAGCCGGAAAGATCGAACGAGTCCTGCACATCCAGCCAGTTCAGGACAATCGGACCCTGCTGCCAGCTCTGCCCGGCGTGAACCATTTGTTCACGGTGAACCAGGCCGAACTCATCCTGCCACTCATCATCGACCATAAATGGGGAAGGGTAGATCAGCACCTCATGAAAACCGTCGAGCCAGTCGTAGCCAAGGCTGAGGACGGGCAGGCAAAACAGCAGTGCCAGTCGGCAGCTTTTCACATCGTCCAGTTCGAAACCCTGTAAAGGTACCAGGCGTTTCTGGCGCAGAAAACGGGTGGCAAGCTGGCAGAGCGCCTGCTGTTCGGCAGTACTTAAGGTTGTCAGCAGCGGGATCTCCAGCGCCTGTTGCCAGGGCAGCCCACTTTCTACTGCGTCATCACCGCCTTTCCACGGCCATTTGATCATGCTGTTGTCGCTCCTGCCTGATGATGGCGTTAACGCCGCTGAATAAGGGGAATATTCCATCAGTTATATTGCAGATTGTCTGTGACAAAACGCAAGCAGCGCTGAAAAAAGTCAGCGCTGCTGAGGTTTGCGGCGATCAAATACGCGCGAATTCGATGACCCAGACCCAGGGGTTCACTTCCCAGCTGGTGCCGCCGTACTGAATGGCCCACTGCTTGCGGTAAGCGTCTTTGGCGGAAACGGCTTCGCTGTGCAGGGTGAAAAAGTTATTAAGGAAGTGAGAGTCCACCTGCACACCTTCGGCCATCACGTCATCGTCACTGATATCCTGGATGCGCTCGACCCGGATGGCGGTGATGATCAGGTCGATACGGCTGGCCCAGCGCGGCATATGAATCCCTGCCTGCCAGCCAAAATTCGTCTCTTCTTCTTCAGACGTATAGATGCTGGAGTCTGCACGGTACTGGCAGTAATCAATATTTTTAAACTGGGCAGGAGAGGCCTGATACTGCGTCATCTCTTCTGCGGGAACCACAGGGCCGCGCCAGGTTTCACGCACCCACAGGCGGTCGTCCGGTTGCCCGTAAGGACAATGATAGCTGAGGTTTTCCATGCCCAGTACACGGTTACCTTGCAGATTGTTGCTCAGGACATCAATGCCGTAGCAACCTTCATGGTTGTCCTGGCCTGGCCCAAACAGCTGGGATTTCATGATGCGCCTTGTCTGCTTTTGCTGGCCTGAGAGCAGGGCGCGCACCCGTTGATCGCTAAATAGAATCGGGCGTTCTTTCATGGTGTAACCTCTAGTATGACTTTCTTGACCAGATCCTGGTTCATAAGCAAAGTAAAAACACAATACAGATAATTCCTAACATTAGCTCAAAAAAACGATTCAGCGTGTTTATTTTATTAAACATCAGGAAAACTGATAAAAATAAAAACGTGCAGCAAATTTGCGTACTCACCGGGTGACAGGACGCAGCTGATTAGCGAGCCCTGCTACATCATCGCGAACAGGTCAAGGTGTATTCAAATTGACATTTTACCATATTACAATGTGTTAGTGCGACGAATGCTTGGCGGCCGTTGCGTCCCAGTGATTGAGTTCGCCTGTCCCTCAAGATCATTGAAAGGGCAGGCGCCTGCCGCCCCTGTTTTGTTGTTTGGGAGAGGGCTATCCGCATTCTTTCATAATCTTTTTTTATCATTTAGATCAAAAAACAGCCAGGCAAACATTAGCCAGAAAAGGCTGAAAATAGAAAAAATGCTGTAACCCCGGCATAACAGCAGCTATAAGTTTGATGTGGATCGCATTTTTAAGCAGAAATGGTCAACCCGTTGCAGTGGGTTAACGCCACCGACATCTCAACAAGTTAAAACAATTAAGGAGAAGTCTATGACTCTGACTGACTGGCAATTACGTTTTGAGCACTGGTTGCACGACACCTGGCAACATGGTGATAAAGCGCATGATGTGGCGCATCTGACGCGCGTCTGGCAGTCTGCGCAGCGCATTATGGTGGGCACCGGGGCCGACGAGCTGGTGGTGCTGGCCGGATGTTACTTTCATGACATCGTTAACCTGCCGAAAAATCATCCTGAACGTCATCTGGCCTCTGCACAGGCGGCTGACGAGACACGCCGGGCGTTACAGCAGGTCTTTACGGATTTTCCCGCTGATAAAATTGAAGCCGTGGCTCACGCGGTTCACGCACACAGCTTCAGTGCTGGCGTGACGGCTGAAACCATTGAAGCCAAGATCGTGCAGGACGCCGATCGTCTGGAATCACTGGGTGCTATTGGTCTGGCGCGGGTATTTTATGTCTCCGGCGCATTAGGGCGTTCCCTGTTTGACAGTCGCGATCCGCTGGGGCGCGATCGCCCACTGGATGATGCTGAATGGGCGTTGGACCATTTCCAGAAAAAATTACTTAAATTACCTGAAACGATGCAAACGGCAGAAGGGCGGCGTCTGGCGGAATTTAATGCCAGTTTCCTCGTCACCTATATGGCCAAGCTGTGCGCTGAACTGAAAGGGGATTTTTACGCGTTGGATCAAGCCGTGCTGGAAGAATTTAATTCGACGCCCTCAAATATTAAATTTTTATGACAGTATGGTTAAATCGTACTTTACAGGTTACGTTGTTGGGACAATTCTTAGGAGAATCAGGCAATGACCGACAAAGTTAGCTTAACAATAAAGATCGATCCCGCCTTAAAGGAAACTATTAAAACACTCGCTCTGGATAGTGAGATTTCCCTTAGTGAGCTGGTCACCCAGCATCTGGTGAAGAGTTTTTCTGCTCAGGCACCCGATGCAGTCGATAATACCAATACAGAAGAAGAGATGGCCGAACAATTGAGCCAGGCGGAGCTGAAACAAGTTCGCGCACTGCTGAAGAAGTCGAAGAAGAAGAAGTAAGCCCCGTCTTATCCAGCGTCTCTCGCCCTGAGAGACGCTTTCAACCGCCTTACATGACAAACTGACTGACGCTGTGCGACAGTCGTTGGGCATGCTCCACCAGTGCTTCTGCTGTGCCAGCACTGCGGCGCGTCAGTTGCTCGCTCTCTTTGACCTGCTGATTCAGGCGACCAATCTCCTGTGCGATCGCATTGACCCTTTTACTCTGCGCATCCGAATTGTGCTGCAACTCACTCAACACCGTCACTACGCCGGATACGGCATGCGTAATTTCCCGATACAATTCGTCCAGCGTCTGTACCTGGCTAAAACCGCCTTCAATATGGTGATGGGTGGAGCCGATCAGTCCGTCAATCATGCGGGTCGAGGCGCTGCTCTTTTCCGACAACAGGCTGATCTCTTTTGCCACAATCGAGAAGCTGCGGCCATAAACACCCGCATGGGCTGATTCGATAGCGGCATTCAGCGCCACCAGTCGCGTTTGCAGCGAGATGCCATCCAGCAGAGTGACAATTCCGGCGATCTCACCGGAAGCATCAACAATCTGGCGCATCTGTGATTCAACAGCGGTCACTACCGCGCCGCAGCGGCGGGTCAGTTCGTCGGCGGCCTGCACCTGCTGCGTGGCATGATGGGTGAAGGTGACGCTGTGGCCCACTTCCTCTGCCACCCGGTTCAGGCGCTCGCTGATGTGCTCAAATGCGCTGCTCTGTTGCTGATTATGGGCGCTGAACTCATCATTCTGCTGTGCCATCCGGTCTGCGCTGCCGCGCACGGCGCCGGAAATGGCGTTAATTTCGCCAACGATATGCTGTAAACCCTGCTGCATCCCGTTCACGTTTTGCATCAGTTGGCCGATCTCCGTTGACTGGTAACGGCTCTGACGTACCTGCTGCGAGATATCGCCCGTCGCAATCTGTGCCAGCCAGCGCGACACCCGATCCATCGGCCGGATCACCCCGATCAGCAATAACCCGCCACTCAGTAACAGCAACCCGCCCAGCAGGGCAGAGATGCCCAGGGAAAGGTTGCGGCTGGTGGTCAGCGATGAGAGCGTCCCGAGGTTGAGATCGTCGGCCTGATGGTTGGCCTGCGTTAGCACCTGATAGTAGGTGTCATTAAACTGCTGCTGAAAGGCCTGCATCGGCACCATAAAAAAGGCATCGATATCTTTTGCGTTCAGCCCTTTAAGCTGCTCCTGCAATCCGTCGGCCAGCATATCGAAGTTCTGTTTCAGCGGGCTGTCCTGCGCCAGCGGATACTCATTAAACAGCTTACGGGCATTATCCAGTGAGACCTGAGCCGTTTCGGCCAGGCTTTTCCAGCTGTCGACGGAGCCGGTCTGGTTATCCTGCATCAGATAGATGCCGGCACGGTGGCTATTGTCGCTGGCGGTGAGCAGTTCCATACGGGCTTTATCCAGCAATGCCTGGCGGCCAGACAGCGTATGGATCTCGGAAATGTTGTCTCCGGTGCTGGAGACCAGGCGGGTCAGCAGCAGCACGCTGGCACACTGCAACAGTGAGAAGATCAGCAGAAACAGCACGAAGCCACCACGCAGGCTGCGCAGCCAGACCCAACCGGTCATTAACAAGGAGAAACGCGGGCGGTGCAGCATGGCGCGTAAGGGTAAAATCGTAAGCAGTGACATAAGTTTCCCTTAAAATAAAAGGGAGTATTAGTGAGTTTAATGTCAGTTGTGTTACAGCGATAACATGGAGAAAAGAATTAGAGGATCCTGCGCTGATAAGGCAAATTATCTTATTGTTTTCCTGCGGTTATTACTTTTAATTAACGTAAGTGAGTACATTTTTCATGATAAACGACGGTGTATGACTGAGGCCGTGTTGATCGATCCCTGCTTTCAGGACACGGTGAATTTGCGCCTGGCGCTGGGTCAATGAAGTGATAGACTGACACCTGTTTATCCCCGTTAACTGAGTGATTATGAGCGATTTTGACCGCGTGGCCGCAGAACTGGCCGAACAGGCACGAGTGCATGCCCAACATAAAGAAGAACAGGACCGTGAGCTGCTGCTGCGGGTGCTGGAAATTTATGATCAGAAAACAGTGGCGGCTACCTTGCGTAAGGTGAGTCAGCAGGAGTGGACGCGGGAATCAGTGAATCGCTGGGTGAAGGGCAACAGCCGTAAAACGCTAAATGAAGCCGAAGTCAGCCTGCTGCACAGTATGTTACCTGCGCCTCCGGCACACCATCCCGATTATGCCTTCCGTTTTATTGACCTGTTTGCCGGTATCGGTGGCATCCGCAGCGGCTTTGAAGCGATTGGCGGCCAGTGCGTGTTTACCAGCGAGTGGAACAAACATGCGGTGCGCACCTATAAAGCCAACTGGTACTGCGATGAACAGCAGCACCGTTTTAACCAGGATATCCGCGATGTCACGCTGAGTGGCGATGCACAGGTCGATGAAGAGCAGGCATATCAGCATATTCGCCAGCAGGTGCCGGACCACGATGTGCTGCTCGCGGGCTTCCCTTGCCAGCCTTTCTCGCTGGCGGGTGTGTCGAAGAAAAATGCCCTGGGCCGTAAACACGGATTTGAAGACGAAGCGCAGGGCACACTGTTCTTTGATGTGGCACGCATCATCACGGCCAAAAAACCGGCGATCTTCGTACTGGAAAATGTCAAGAACCTGAAAAGCCACGATAAGGGCAATACCTTCCGCATTATTATGTCGACGCTGGACGAGCTGGGCTATGACGTGGCGGATGCGGCAGTGACCGGTTCGCCGGACCCGAAAATTATCGACGGCAAGCATTTCCTGCCGCAGCACCGTGAACGCATTGTGCTGGTGGGGTTCCGTCGCGATCTGGCGCTGCCTGCTTTCAGCCTGAGCGCTTTATCGGCGCTTTATCCGCCGCAGCGCACGCCACTTAAGGCACTGCTCGACCCGGTCGTTGATGCCAAATATATTCTGACGCCAACGTTATGGAAGTATCTTTACCTGTATGCGAAGAAGCACCAGGCACGAGGCAACGGCTTCGGTTACGGACTGGTTGACCCGGCGCTGGAGCAGGGCGTGGTACGCACGTTGTCGGCGCGATATTACAAAGATGGTTCGGAGATCCTTATCGATCGGGGCTGGGATAAAGCGCTGGGAGAGGAGGACTTCGATAATGCCGACAATCAGCAGAATCGACCCCGTCGTCTGACGCCGCGCGAATGCGCCCGACTGATGGGTTTTGAACAGCCCGGCCAGGAGGCGTTCCATATTCCGGTATCGGACACCCAGGCCTATCGCCAGTTTGGCAACTCGGTGGTGGTGCCTGCCTTCGCGGCGGTGGCAAAATTATTGCGCCCCTGGATCCAGCAGGCGGTACAACAGCGCCAGTAAAATCTGACCAGGTGCCATCACGGCAGGGCCGCTTTTAGCTACACTTAAGGTCTTCGTTAAAGGAATATCAAGATGGCCGACGTTCACTCTTCCGACGTGCGCAGTAAGAATATGCGCGCTATTCGTACCCGCGATACGGCAATCGAAAAACGGCTGGCAGAACTGCTGGCTGAACTGGGCCTGAGTTATCGGGTGCAGGATAAATCGTTGCCGGGGCGCCCGGATTTTGTACTGACTGACTATCAGGCGATTATCTTTGTTCACGGCTGTTTCTGGCACCGTCATCACTGTCATCTGTTCAAGATGCCTGCGACACGCACGGCGTTCTGGCAGGGAAAAATAGACAGTAACGTGGCGCGTGATAAACGTTATATCGAGGAGCTGACCGCCAGCGGCTGGCGCGTCCTGCTGGTATGGGAGTGCGCGCTACGCGGCAAAACACGGCTGGAGGAAGAGGCGCTGCGCACGCGTCTGGAGGAGTGGATTTGCGCCGCTGAAAGCAACGGCGAGATCGATGAACAAGGGATCCGTAATTTGCCGTAGATACCGTCTTGCCAGTTATCTGGCAAGACGGTATCTACGCGTAGGGTTTACTCAGGTGGGCGAGCAGGGTTTAACCACCGGCTTTGCCGGGAACAGGTATTTACCCAGCGTCACCAGCACCACGGCCAGCACAATAATCCCCAGCGCCAGCCATTCACGCCCTGACAGGCTTTCACCCGCAAAGGCGATGCCCAATAGCACCGCAACGACCGGATTGACATAGGCGTAGCTGGTGGCGATAGCGGGTGTGACGTTGCGGATCAGGAACATATAGGCATTAATGGCAATCACCGAACCGAACAGGCTGAGATAGCCCAGCGAGAAGAAGCCCGCCAGTGAGGGTTTCTGTACCAGATGTTCACCGCTTAGCTGGCTGGCGGTCAGTAACACGACGCCTGCGGCCAGCATCTCGACGGCCCCGGCCATCATGCCGTGCGGCAGCGCAATACGTGAACCCCACACCGAGCCAAAGGCCCAGGTCAGCGATCCGCCCAGAATCATCAGCGCCCCCCACGGATTACCCGCCAGATGGCCGCCGCTGTTGAGTAAAATAATCCCCACCAGACCAACGCCAATCCCCAGCCACTCAATCCAGCGCGTGGTGATGCCAAACATACGGCTAAAGCACATGGCAAACAGCGGCACGGTCGCCACCATTACGGCAGCCAGCCCGGAAGGCACATGCTGGTGCTCCGCGACGGTGACCGCTCCGTTACCCATCGCCAGCAGCAGCACACCGACCATCGCGGCGTTACCGGCTTCACGCCAGGAGGGCAACTTTTCCCCTCGCAGTAAGAGAAATGCCAACAGCACCACGCCCGCAAGCAAGAAGCGCAGCCCGGCCAGCATCATCGGCGGCCAGCTTTCAACGCCAATACGGATCACCAGGTAGGTGGAACCCCAGATAAAATAGAGAGAAAACAGTGCAGCTAGCAGCGGTAGCAGGGCGGGGGCACGGCGTAACGTCATGTTGTCGTATCTTCCTAAAGTTATATCAGGTTATGTAAATGTTATAAGGACCCGATTTTGCCACTAATTTTCCCCGGCAGGCGTAATTTTTTTACAAAATTTGCACTCCATGCCCATAATTGCTTAGATCTGTTCCCTCTTTAATACAGCCAGCCAGGGGTGAGCCATGGCCAGTGTCAAACTGACGGTAAGACGTCTGTATAAACTCAGCGGCGAACGCATGGTCAACACCCAGGCGACGGCGCGTATTTTCGTGGGCGATCGTCTGATTGCCACGGAAGAGATCAGCGGGATGACCGAAAGCCCGGTGAGTAAGTATCTGCACCATGCGGAAACGCAGGGGCAGCCCGTGCGCGTTGAGTGGGACTGTGATGGCATTGCCGATATGGCGGTGACCGAAATGGAGCTGTGCCCCTGTTGTCAACATGATGGACATGAATAAGGAATCTGATTTTGGCCGGAAGTAGTTTACTGACCTTACTGGACGATATTGCCACACTGCTGGATGACGTCGCGGTGATGGGCAAAGTGGCGGCAAAGAAAACCGCCGGCGTATTGGGCGACGATTTGTCGCTGAATGCGCAGCAGGTCAGCGGGGTAAAAGCGAACCGTGAACTGCCGGTGGTGTGGAGCGTGGCGAAAGGGTCATTCCTTAACAAACTGATTCTGGTGCCGCTGGCGCTGTTGATCAGCGCATTTGCGCCCTGGGCAATCACCCCGCTGCTGATGGTGGGCGGGGCCTGGCTCTGCTTCGAAGGCGTGGAGAAAGTGCTGCACAGTCTGCATAAAGATAAAAGCCAGGAGACACCAGAAGCGCGCGAAGCGCGTTTGCTGAAGGCGGCAGAGCAGAATCCGGCGGAGTTTGAGGCGAAAAAAGTCAAAGGAGCGGTACGCACGGACTTTATTCTCTCCGCAGAGATTGTGGCCATTACCCTGGGCATCGTGTCCGAAGCACCGCTGCTGAACCAGGTGATTGTCCTGTCTGGCGTGGCGATTGCGGTCACGATTGGCGTGTACGGGATTGTGGCGGGTATCGTGAAGATTGACGATCTCGGCCTGTGGTTGCAGCAGAAGTCCTCGGCGGCGGCGAAAGCGATTGGCGGCGTGCTGCTGGTGGCAGCGCCGTTGCTGATGAAGATCCTCACGGTTGTGGGCACCCTGGCGATGTTCCTGGTCGGCGGTGGGATTATCGTGCACGGTCTGCCGTTCCTGCATCATCTTATTGAGGGCTTTAGTGCAGGTTTACATGGTTTGCTGGCAATGCTGCTGAGCAATGTGGCTAATCTGATCATCGGCTTTATTGTGGGGTCGATTGTGCTGTGCGCGGTAAATTTGATTGCCAAAATGCGCCCGTCATCAGTATAAAGACGGGCTGAAATCAGTAAATATCCAGGGGTTAATGATGAACGACGATATGTTTGAATTTGATATTGATGCTCAACTTGAGCAGGCAGAAGCCAATGCCCAGAAGAAAGCCGCCGAAGTTCCGGCTGACTTAGGTGATGAAGCCGACTGCGAAGGCTGCAAAATCTAAGCGCAAAATGCGACAGGTTTCACATAAAAAGCGTGTAGTAAAACTACACGCTTTTTTTATATTTAGTGTTTTTAACTGCTTATTGAAATTTAACAAATGTTTTACCTGGCGTTAACAGCATGGATAATATTCAGATGCTATAACTATCTGACGTTCGATAACCAGTGATAAGCAGATAGGGAGGTACTTTGTATGAGCTTTATTGTCAGTGATGAAGTGCAACATAAGGATGGTGGCCCGGCTATGATTGTGACGGGAATGGCCAGCGGTATGGTCGAGTGTCGTTGGTATGATGGTTTTAGCGTGCAGCGCGAGGCGTTCCGCGAAGAAGAGCTGTCGTCATTGTCGTCCGCAGCACGATTAGCGGGATAACGTTCGGTGATGTTTTCCGGGCCGATCGGAAAAGAGGATCGGCCCGGAAAACAGGTTGATGTTATTACAACTCGTTTTTAATACAAAATTCTTCCCAGCTCATCCCCAGCGCTTCAGCGTGGGTGTGCAGATAAGCTTCAATCGCGTTCACCATCACCTCTTTATCCGGCTCAGCCAGTTGAATGGCAAACAGCACACCATCCAGTTTCTTTTCGCGCACATACGCGGCATAGGCACGATCTTTCTGCATAGATTGCAGCTGCTCCACCGTCATACCGAGCGTGGCGGCCTGTTCTGCCGTCAGATTTTCAATGCCGGCTTTCAGCGTCGGGTGTGCCTCAAGAAACAGATCTTTGGCGATGGCGTAATATTCTTCAACGGTTTTCATAACGATAATGCCCGGATTGATGCAGGGAAATTGACTGGCATTAGTGTACACGGCCGGATGGATCGGGGAAAGCCGGGCAGACGCGCTGCCCGGCACCCGTTTATGGATTGGTTTTGGCGTAAATCTCGGTAACGGCCTGCTGGTTGCGTTGCAGGGTTTCGTCCAGCGTCAGCTTGCCCTGCAACAGCGCAGCGATGTTCTCACCCACGGCGTTGCCCATCTGGTCGAAGCCGGGAATGCTGACGTACTGCACGCCCTGATAAGGCACCGGACCGAGGGTCGGCTGTTCCACCGTGGCGCTTTCCATCGCGGCCTGCACCCGTTTTGCATAGGGAGCCAGGCGCTGGTAGCTGGCCTGCTGGTAGGTGGAGTAGCGACTGCCTGGCGGCACCGCACCCCAGCCGACCGTCTGGGCGACCTGCTGGATATAGGCGGGAGAGGTCGCCCAGCTGATAAATTCCTGCGCGGCCGCTTTGTTTGCCGCACTGGCGGGGACGGCCAGCGCCCAGGACCACAGCCAGTTCGAGCCGTTGCGCGTCAGTTCCCCGGGGGCCGGGGCAAAATCAATTTTGTCGGCCACGCGTGAGATCTGCGGGTTAATCAGCAGCCCGGCAGCCACGGTGCTGTCGACCCACATGGCGCACTTGCCTTCGGCAAACAGCTTAAGGATCTGACCAAAGCTGTTCTCTGCGCTGTCCGGCGGGCCGTAGTCATGCACCATCTGCACATAGTCGCTGAGCACTTCACGCCACTCCGGGCTGTCCAGCGTCGGCTTCCAGTCGAGATCAAACCACTGCGCGCCGTAGCCGTTCGCCATAGTAGTGACAAACGCCACGTTATCACCCCAGCCGGGGCGGCCGCGCAGGCACAGGCCATAAACGCCGTTCGCTTTGTCCGTCAGCTTCGCCGCCAGGCGTTTAATGTCGCTCCAGTTGATCTCCTCGGGCATCGTCAGGCCACGGGCAGCGAACAGATCCTTGCGGTAATAGGTCATGCTGCTTTCGCCGTAAAACGGCAGGGCATAAAGCTTATCCTGCCAGGAGAGCGCTTTACGTACCGGTTTCAGCAGATCGTCCACCTGATAGTCAGCAGGCAGGGCATCCAGCGGGGTTAACCAGCCGCGTTTGCCCCACAGTGGCGCTTCATAGGTACCGACGGTAATCACATCAAAGGTCGGCTGGCCGCTGTTCATCGCCGCCAGCACCTGCTTACGCAGTTCCGCATCATCCATCACCTGCCAGCGCAGGTGAATGCCGGGGTGCGCCTGCTCAAAGGTGCCGGAAAGCTGCTGCATGATGGTCATGTCACCATTGGCGATGGTGGCAATGGTCAGCGTGGTGTCAGCCCGGGCAGCGCCCGCAGCCAGTATCAGCAACAGGGCGGCGTCGGTCAGTTTGCTACGCATAATCGCTCCTGATATTACAGCGAAGGGGAACGGGGGCGGTCACCGCGAAAACGGAAGAAGGCCATTTTTTCAACCAGCAACTCGGCATGCTGATTCACCGTCTGACTGGCGCTGCTGGCCTGCTGGACCAGCGCGGCATTCTGTTGGGTGGCGCTGTCCATCTGGATCACCGCGACGTTGACCTGTTCAATGCCGCTGGACTGCTGGCGACTGGCAACGGCGATTTCTCCGACGATCTCCACCACGCGCGCCACGCCACCGTTGATCTCCTGCAACATTTCGCCAGAGCGTATCACCAGCGAGCTGCCGGTATCGACTTTACTGACGCTGGTCTGGATCAGGGTTTTAATCTGCTGGGCGGCCTGTGCCGAACGCTGGGCCAGTTGGCGGACCTCTGACGCGACGACGGCAAAGCCACGCCCCATTTCGCCCGCGCGGGCGGCTTCCACTGCCGCATTCAGCGCCAGCAGGTTGGTCTGGAAGGCAATCTCATCGATCACCCGGTTAATGTCGGCAATTTGTTTGCTGGAACTTTCGATTTCCCGCATCGCGCCGACGGCATCATCCAGCACTTTGCTACCGCGCAGCGCCTGTTCACGCACCGTCATCGCCAGTTCGTTCGCCTGTGCGGCATTATCCGCATTGTGTTTTACGGTGGCGGTCATCTGTTCCATGCTGGCGGCCGTCTGTTCCAGCGAACTGGCCTGAGCATGGGTGCGCCCGGAGAGATCCTGATTGCCTTCGGCCATCTGATGCG
Source organism: Erwinia sp. AnSW2-5 (assembly GCF_045107195.1). Classification (NCBI taxonomy): domain Bacteria; kingdom Pseudomonadati; phylum Pseudomonadota; class Gammaproteobacteria; order Enterobacterales; family Erwiniaceae; genus Erwinia; species Erwinia sp. AnSW2-5. The sequence continues at coordinate 29,501 of NZ_JBJGXA010000018.1, read as the reverse complement.
CGGCATCATTTAAGGCCACGGCGCTGTCGCCCACTTCACGCACAATGCCGGAGAGGCGATGGTCCATACTGGCCAGCGCCCGCATCAATTCACCCAGTTCATCGTGGGCGAAGTGCTCAATATGGTGGTCAAGCTGGCCGCGGGCGATCGCTTCGGCCAGCCGGCGGGCTTTGCCCACCGAACGGGTGATGGAACGCACCAGCATCAGTCCGGCAATCAGTGCCAGCAGCAGACCCACGGTCAGAATGCCGATCAGGCTGTTGCGTGCCAGTTCGTAGGAGTGCGCACTTTGCTGGTAGTTACGCTCGGCGTGTTCGCGCATCAACCGATCAAGCTGGTCAATGCCCTGTTGCAGCGCGAGGCTGCCGGTACGCAGGCGGGTTTCGATGATCACCAGTGCCGCAGAAGGATTGCCGGTTTTCAGCAGGGCGCCTGCGTCGTTCAGCGCTTGCTGCCACTGAGTGAGGTCTGTGACAAATTGTTTACTGAGGTTTTCGGTTCCGGGGATCTGTGCCAGGCTCTGGTACTGTATAAGGATCTGTTCAATCTGGCTGGCATACTGCTGGATGATGGCAAGACGTTTATCCACTTCCCCGGCGTCGGTCCAGTAACGCAGCGCCTCAAACAGCGTGGCCGATTGCAGCTGAGCCAGGCGGTAGAGGCGGGAAGAGCTTTGTAACGGGAGTAATTCGGTCTGGTAGGTGGCGGCAGCGCGCTGGTCAGCAGCACGTAGCCCGATAATTCCCCACACTGCGGCGATAATCAGCAGTATGCACAGCAGGCCCACGATCCCGATTAAGCGGGCGCGAATGGTTAATCGCATAACAGTTATTTCCCCTGAATTGACGACGCAATAGTCCGGGAGGGTGGTTGTTCTCTGTGCGGCGGGTTCCCTCATTTAAACTGCTATCGGCAGGACATAAGGCAAACTTTAAGAATTTGTTTAATTTTCCTGCAAAGTAACTATCAGAAAAGCCATGAAAAATCAGAAAGCACAGCGGCAGGGCGCGCCGGGCTTGCGGCGGGGCAGGGAAAAATTATAACGTATCGCCTAATTGAGAAGATCAGGATGAAAAAAATGAAAAAGTGGATTGTTGCCGCCGCAGCGGTGGTGACCTTAAGTGGTTGTGCGCAGTTAACGGATTACGCCAGCGCGGTGAAAACGCCGCCTCCGGCGACGCTGGTCGGAAACTGGCAAACCTTTGGCCCGCAGAAAGGCCTGATCAGCAAGGAGGCCAAAGCCAGCCTGATCATCACCGCTGAGGGTGACACGCTGGACTGCCGCCAGTGGCAGCGCGTGATTGCCAAGCCGGGTAAAGTGACCCATTTTGACGGCGAGTGGGTGAATGTGAATAACGCGGCGCGGGTGATGCCGCTGGAGCTGGAAGGCACCGAGCTGCACTACGATAAGTTGATCTTGCAGAAAGTGTCGCAACCCACGGCGGAGTGCCAGAAAGCGCTGGCCGACCAGGCGAAACCTCAGGAAGCGAAGGCCGTGCAGCCTGCGAACAGCCCTGCTGAGAAGCCAAAAAAACACAATAAGATGATCTACACCGCGAAGTAATCAGGTTGTCGTGGCCGTTCTGGCCACGACCGTCCTTAGTTCAGTACCCAGACGCTGACGCTGCCCGCCGGGCAACGAAACACCGCGTTGCCCTGTTCGTCGCTCCCGACCTCTTCACTGATGTGCCCCAGCAGATCGTGCCAGCGTTTCCCGGCGTAGTTCTCGCCTAAATCCAGCGTTTTCTCACCGGCCTCGCCGTTAGACATGATCACCACGCAGCCCGGCATCTCCTCCGTACCGCTGCGCGCAAAGGCAATGCAGTTGGGGTGATCAAACCACTCGCGTTGTTCTCCGTGGGCGTACTGCTGGCGGGCACGCACCAGGGTTTCCAGTTCAGCGATCACCGGGATCTCAATGTCGTACTGCTCACCGTCGCCGCCTTCATCTTTATAGTGAGCGCCAAACAGATCGGGGTAGAACAGCACCGGAACACCGTTTTCACGCAGCAGGATCAGCGCGTAGGCCAGCGGTTTGAACCAGGGTTCGACCGGGGCTTCCAGCGCCTGCAACGGCTGTGTGTCATGGTTGGCCACAAGGGTTACCGCATGCCAGGGATCGGCCGCGACCAGTGTGTCGGTAAAGATCTGGCTGAGGTCGTAATCTGCCCCCTGTTTAGAGGCGTTGTGGAAGTTCATTTGCAGCGGGGCATCAAACAGCAGGCTTTTGCCGTCAACCTGGTGGATATACTGTTGCAGCTTATCCACTTCGTGCGACCAGTATTCCGCCACAATAAACAGCGGTTGTTCTGCAACTTCCTGAACGTGCTCAATCCACTCTTTATAGAACCAGGCGGGAATATGCTTCACCGCATCCAGACGAAAACCGCTGCAATGCACCTCATCCATCACCCAGCGCGCCCAGTATTTCAGCTCTTCGGTCACCGCGTGGTTGCGGAAATCGATATTGGCGCCCATCAGATAATCAAAATTGCCCAGCTCGTCATCCACCTGGTCGTTCCAGCCTTCGCCGGTGTAGTCGTTGACGATTTTGAACACGCCGTTTTCATCGGGGTTTTCGATATGGTCGACGCCGCTGAAGCATTTATAGTCCCAGACGAACTGCGAATACTGTCCGGCACGCGCCGGGAAGGTGAAGCGCGTCCAGGCTTCAGCAGTGAATACGTCCGGGTCGATTTCATCGCGATTATCAGGATTCACGCGGTTAACCTGCACCTGTTCTTTTTCGTCAGCGCCCATTTTATGGTTAAGCACCACATCCAGGATCACGCCCACGCCGTGTGACTTCAGCGCGTCAACGGCGGCCAGCAGCTGCGCTTTGTCACCGTATTTGGTGGCACGCGAGCCTTTCTGGTCAAATTCGCCGAGGTCAAACAGATCGTAGCTGTCGTAGCCAACCGAATAACCGCCGGATTCCCCTTTATAAACCGGGGGTAGCCAGACGTCAGTGATGCCGATTTCTGCCAGCCACTGCGCGCGTTCTGCCGCTTCCGGCCAGAGTTTGCCGCCTGTGGGGTAGTACCAGTGAAAAAACTGCAATAGCGTAGGATTGCGCATGTAGTGGGTCCATTTTCGCCAGACGGGAAAATGAAGTATGAGCGAAGCGGCAGAAAAAGTGCGGGCCAGGAGGGAATTATTTATTCCACTCTGGCCCACAGGAGAATGTGTGATGGGTCATGCGAATTAACTGTCTGGTTTATCCGTTGGCTCCAGAGGGAAACAACACCACGCCGGATACTTTGGTATAGGCACTGTTGACCGATTTCTGACGCCCGGCCTGCTGTATCAAACCGGAAATCTCATCCTGACGATATTTCAGCAGTTTCTTTAACTCTGCTTCGTTATCAAGGATATGACGCAGTATCGGGCGTAGTTGCTCCTGAGTGTGCGTCGGTACCGGTTCGTTTTGCGTGGCTTTCGCCAGTTTTTCAACAGCATTGAGGTAGTTAACTTCCATATCAATCAGTGCGTCCCACTGTCCTTCGCCAGCCAGACGCAGCATAGACTGACTGTGAGTCAAAATTTCCTGATAAATCGCGAGCAGATGTGGGGCAATGTTCATGTATACAGAGTCCTAAACCAGAGCGGTTGTGCCAGAAACCTCTTTCCAGGCATCGGCGATATTGCGCAACAGCGCTTCAACTTCTTCAATTATTTCTGCATTGTTATCGATATTCGCACGCAGCAGGCGGTGTACCATATAGCGGTACAGTCCGAGCAGGTTCTGCGTTAATTCATCTTCACTGGTTTCATCCAAACCCAGCTTCAGGCCGTTTTCGATAATGTTAATGGCTTTGGAGAGCGACTCTCCTTTTTTGCCCATATTGCCGTCCTGCAAAAAAAGCCGTGCGCGAACCAGGGCACTGAGTGCCCCGTCGAACAGGAGAGTGATCAGCTGATCGTTGCTGGCACTCATCACTGCGCTTTCCACGCCGATTTTTGCATAGGCCTTGGTACCGCTTGCGCTATACATTATGACTCCTCACGGGCTATGAACTGCTGCTGGAGCTGGTTGACGTCGCGAATTGCGTCGTCAGGTAGCTACTGGTGGTGTTCAGCTTACTCATCATCACGTCCAGCGCAGTGAACTGGGTTTTTAAGCGAGCAATAGTGGCATCGATATTATCGCTGACCTTGTTGTACTGCTCGGTCAAATTGTTCAGGGTTTTGCTGACGCCATTGGTTGCTGCCTGGATCACGCCGGTGCTGGATAACCAGCTGGTCAGATTCGTGGCAAACTTAGTGGTAATCCCGGTGGTTTTACCGTCGCCAATGAACATCGCTTTAATGCCGTCCGGGTCTTTCGCCAGCGCCGCATCCAGTTTGGTCTGATCGGTGATCAGTTTTCCGTTGGTTGGGTCGGTGGTGATACCAATCTGCGACAGCGTTTTAAACGTTGAGGTGCTGGCCGTGTTGGTCAGCATATTTTTCATCTGCGTCTGAATTGAACGCAGGGTGCTGTCACCGAGCAGAGCACCGTTACTGGTGTCCTGTGCAGCCGTACCGGCATCAACCGCAGTATATTTGGTCAGCGCGTTAAGGCTGTCCTGCAGGGCATTATAGGCGGTGGCCCAGGCGGCAATGGTGCTGGATGCGCTGGTGGTGTCTTTGGTGATGGTCAGCGTCTGAGTGCCGGTGGTTTCGCCAGCCAGATTCAGCGTGATCCCTTCCAGCGCATCGCTGATGGTGTTGCTGCTGTTTTCAATCGCCACGTTGTTCACGGTGAGCTTGGCATTCTGTGCGGCCACGCTCTGGGTGACATTGCCACCTGTGGTGCCGTCATAGGTCAGCAGATCCTGCACCGCGCTGTCGCCGGTCACGCTGATGGTCGCCGCATTATCCGCACCGGTTTCATCTGAAGACAAAGACAGACGATAGCTGCCGTCGCCGGTTTTGATGATGCTGGCGGTCATGCCGGTATCCGCTTTATTGATCGCATCACGAATGCCGGTCAGCGAGGAGTTGGCTGCCGTGACGGTCACATCAACGGCTTTATCGCTTCCTGCCAGCTTGATCGAAATAGTGCTGTCCGCCGTCGCGAGTGCTGCGGTGTTACTGGTTTGTACCTTGGTCGTCAGGGTTTGCGCCGTTGCCAGCTGCGAAACCGCGATCGTGTATTTACCTGCGACTGCGCCGCTGGTGGTGGTCGCACTAAAGGCGGTGGAACTGCTGACGGTTTTGGTCGAGCTAAACAGATCGGCTTTGTTCAGTTTGTCATTGGCCGTCTGAAAGGTCGTCAGCGCACTCTTCATTGAGCTGTAAGCGCTCAGTTTGGCGGTGTAAGCCGTCTGCTGAGTAGAGATTGGCGTTAAGGCTGCCTTCTCTGCCGTCTGCATGCTGGTCAGGATGGTACTTAAATCGAGGCCGGAGCCGATACCGAGGGTAGAGATACTAGCCATGATGTTTCCTTTATTTAATCAGGACGGAGTATGAATACCGAGGTTATCGGCCACTGATGAACAAAGTTTACGATTTTTTGCGCAACGGCAATAAAGCGAATAACGGCAATAAGGAGGGGTATTTCGGCCAGTAGGGCAGAATGAAAAAAAATGGGGGGGGAGGGAAAAAAATTCTAAAGGTTATTGGTGGACAGACGATAACAACTTTGACGGCGATGAAGCCGGGGGGCAAACAAGCCCAACCACTTAACCCGAAATGATTTAACAGGAAACTTTATCATGGCACAAGTAATCAATACCAACAGCCTCTCGCTGATCACTCAGAACAACATCAACAAGAACCAGTCTGCTCTGTCTACTTCTATTGAGCGCCTGTCTTCTGGCCTGCGTATCAACAGCGCGAAAGACGATGCTGCTGGCCAGGCAATTGCCAACCGCTTCACCTCTAACATCAAGGGCCTGACTCAGGCTGCTCGTAACGCCAACGACGGTATCTCTGCTGCGCAGACTACTGAAGGCGCACTGTCAGAAATCAACAACAACTTACAGCGCGTTCGTGAACTGACCGTACAGGCAACTACTGGTACTAACTCTACCTCTGACCTGTCTTCAATCCAGGACGAAATCAAATCCCGTCTGTCTGAAATCGACCGCGTATCTGGTCAGACTCAGTTCAACGGCGTGAACGTACTGGCTAAAGATGGCAAAATGTCCATCCAGGTTGGCGCAAACGACGGTCAGAAAATTGACATCGACCTGCAGAAAATCGACTCTTCTACTCTGGGTCTGGGCGGTTTCTCTGTATCAGGTAACGCACTGAAAGTTGGCGATTCAATCACTCAGATCACTGGCGCTGCTGCAACTGCACCAGTTGCTGCTGACCTGTCAGCTGCTGCGACTTCACTGACTACTGCAACCGGCAAAACTGTTGATGCATCAAGCCTGACCCTGCACAACACCCTGACCTCAGCTGGCGCTGCAACTGCACAGTTCGTCGTACAGAGCGGTAGCGACTTCTACTCTGCCTCTGTCGACCACACCACTGGTGCAGTAACACTGAACAAAGCTGACGTTGAGTACACTGATACCGACAACGGTCTGACCACTGCGGCAACGCAGGCTGACCAGCTGATCAAAGTGGGTACTGACTCTACTGGCGCAGCTAAAGGCTTCGTGACCTTCCAGGGCAAAAACTACGCAACAACCGTTACCACTGCACTGGATGACGACAACACCAAAACGGGTACTGACAACAAAGTTACTGTTGAACTGTCAACTGCAACCCCGACTGCTCAGTTTGCTGGTGCGGCTTCTTCTAACCCACTGGCACTGCTGGACAAAGCAATTGCACAGGTTGATACCTTCCGTTCAAGCCTGGGTGCGGTACAGAACCGTCTGAACTCAGCGGTAACTAACCTGAACAACACCACCACCAACCTGTCTTCTGCTCAGTCACGTATCCAGGATGCTGACTACGCGGTTGAAGTTTCAAACATGTCTAAAGCACAGATCGTACAGCAGGCGGGTAACTCAGTGTTGGCTAAAGCTAACCAGGTTCCACAGCAGGTTCTGTCTCTGCTGCAGGGCTAATCGATTTATCGGTAAGCATACGAAAGGCGACCTCGGGTCGCCTTTTTATTAAGGCAATAATTCGATTTTAAGCGGGACCGATTATGAAAGAGATTACAGTTGTTGAACCGGTTTTTGTCACTGACTTCAAGTGTGCAGGCAGTGCGTGCCGTGACCACTGTTGTAAGGGGTGGGATGTTACGCTGGATAAAACAACGGTTAATCGCTATCTGAAAAGCGCTCAGATTGAAATCAGAAATATTGCTTCTGAACATATTGTTAAGGTTAAAAAAAGCTTCCAGAGCTGGGGGGTAATGAAACTCAGCTCAAAAGTAAACTGCGCGTTTATGGATGAGGATAAATTGTGTAAGGTACACAAGCAGATGGGGCCGGCAGCACTGAGTCCGACCTGTGCGACGTATCCGCGTACTCAGCAGAACCATAAATACGAGGTCAATAAATCGCTGACCCTCTCCTGCCCGGAAGCAACGCAAAAACTGTTAAGCCGTCCGGATGCGATGCTGCTTAATCAGACTGTACAGATTCAGGCGGAAGCGAATAAAAACGAAGATGTTGATAATGAGCATAAATTAGTCAACCTGATGTGTGCCAATATGGTTAAAGCAGCAGGCTGTAACGCAAGTGAAGGTCTGTACGGTATTGCAATGTTACTGCTTCATCTTGAGCAGATGAAAAAAGAGCAGGGGTTTAATAGCGAAGCATTAGAGAATGATTATTTTAATATCATGGATGCTATCGGTAACGGTTCAGTGGCGCAGAGCATTGCAGGGATTAACAACAATCACGATCTGCAATGGTCATTGTTAATGCGGATGCAAACCTATTTCTCAAGCAAAGTTAAAACCCGCTCCGCTGATATTCTGCAGCATTACCTCATGAAGCTGGTGCATATTCAGATTAGTGATGCGAAAGGCCATGATATTGGTTCATCGATGACACGTCTTGACGCCGTGTGGAATGACAAAGTCATGCCGTGGATGGCAGAACGCCCGCATGTGATCAGCAATTATCTGCAATACCGTATTTACAGTGATTCGTTCCCTGGCTATCAGGGACGTTCACCGCTCGCCAGCCTTTATCTGCTGACCGCTGAGTGGTTTATGATTCGATCGCTGATTGCTGCCTGCGTAGAGCTGGTGGGCGCTATTGATGAACATGATATTGTCAATATTATCTATAGCTTCCATGCCGTGACGAAACATAATAATTCCTCTATGGCTGCTTTCTTTGAAGAAATTGACAATGTCAAAGTGAACGACGACCTGTCTTTGATTTATCTTTTGAAGTAATTGTTCTTTTATATTAAATCCTTTTTACCTTAATTAAATCCCGCGACTGCGGGGTTTTTTCTCTCTGGAGTGTGCTATGCGCTTCAATTATGACTTGTTACCTGGGGAACTGCTGCCGTTTGAGGAGATAAACGACCGCTACAGCAGAAAGTACCCCGACGATAAATCGTTGACGACCCGAGGGTTGCTGAGTCCGTCGACCTCCAGCAAAAACTGGACTATCCGCGCGATCTTTGCCAGCAAAGACTGCCATATTCCGCTGGAAGACTTACTGTTTATTACCAATGATAACGAACGTAAAAATTACCTTCAGCGCTTCGAGCACTATTTGCAGCGTCAGGAGAGTTTTCTCTATTTTCGCCGTCCGCTGGAACCCACACCCTGGAATACCTGGAAGGTGATGGGGGAGAGCAAAGTGCTGGCGATGCTGGATCCGGCGTCGATCATGGCGCAAAGCCTGTTACAGCAGCGGGGTTACACCCTGACGCTGTTACGCAGCGATGAAGATGATGAATACTGGCAGCTGTACGATCGCCAGTCTCAGCCCTGTTTTGAATACTCGCGTCAGCTGCAATTTATTGTGGTGCTGACGTCACCGCTGTTGCCGCCGCCGGCCGGTGTCATTCAGGGCACGCAGGTGGGGCGACGGGTGAAAGCCCGGCTGTGGCACCGTGCCAGTCATCATGAGTTCAGTCACGCGGTACGCGCACGTTACGGTGCCTGTGTGATTACCGGCACACTGCTGACGGATGAGCATGCGTGGCCCTGGGTTGAAGCCTGTCATATCGACATGCGTGAGAATGAACAGGGCTTCCTGCTGGATAACAGCGCGGATAACGGCCTGTTCCTGCGCAGCGATCTGCACCGTCTCTTTACCAGCCGCAGAATGACCATCGATCCCTTAAACGGAACGGTACATTTTCGCCGCACATTGCAGGAAGATCAGGCCCTGTTACCGTATTATCAGGAACTGGAAGGGAAAGTGTGTGCGCTGTGGCAGCAGGTGCCGGAGAACACTCGCCACCGTCTGCTGCGCAAAGTTTGACCTTTTTTATTCTGAGGGATCCCCGCATCGAAAAATCGCGTCACGGGGATCGTTCAACCGCACAAAAATGAAATAACCCGCCTTTTTAACCGCTATTCCCCCAATCAATCTGCCCTACAGAAACAGATAATCGTGCCGATAACTTAATTACAGCAGGGTAGGTCAGAGTGAACGATCTATATACCGCCGATGGCGTGATGGACAAACATTCTCTGTGGCAACGATACATACCGCTGGTTCGCCATGAAGCGTTGCGCTTGCAGGTTCGTCTGCCAGCCAGCGTCGAACTGGATGACCTGTTACAGGCGGGAGGCATCGGGCTACTGAATGCCGTAGAGCGTTACGACGCACTACAAGGCACCGCATTCACGACATACGCCGTACAGCGTATCCGTGGGGCAATGCTTGATGAACTTCGCAGCCGCGACTGGGCACCCCGCAGCGTGCGCCGTAATGCGCGCGAGGTGGCGGGTGCCATGCATCAGGTGGAGCAGGCGTTGGGGCGCTCAGCCACCGAGCAGGAAGTGGCTTCGCAGTTAGATGTCTCGCTGGAGGAGTACCGGCAGATCCTGCTGGATACCAATAATAGCCAGTTGTTCTCTTACGACGAATATCGTGAAGAACACGGTGACAGCGCAGAGCTGGTGACGGACGGCCATGAAGAGGCCAATCCGCTGCATCAGTTAATGGAAGGGAGTCTGCGCGAACGTGTCATTGAAGCAATTGAGGCTTTGCCCGATCGCGAAAAAATGGTGCTGACGCTGTATTACCAGGAAGAGCTGAATTTGAAAGAGATTGGCGCAGTGCTTGAGGTGGGCGAGTCCCGTGTCAGCCAGCTGCACAGTCAGGCGGTCAAACGCCTGCGCGCCCGGTTAACGGGAGCGCGCTGACGGAGTCAGTTTTGCACTCTCAACACCAACCGGGGAATCTCGAATGGGATCCAAAACTAAAATGAGGCCATTGAGCCGTTATTTGAAAGACTACAAACACAGCCAAAGCAACTGCTCGCATTGCGGAAAAGTATTAGACCGCATGGCACTGGTTTTTCGTGGTCAGATCATTAACAAAGAGGCCATCGCCCGGATGGATCAGCTGATCGACGATCAGGTCTGGTTAAAATTACAGAATGAGCTTACGGCGTTGTGCCGTTTTTGTAGCGACATTTATTGCAACACGCATCCGACTTACTTTGACATCATGGCATTCAAACAGTACCTGTTCGAGCAGACTGAAATGAGCCACAGTACCATTCGCGAATATGTTGTTCGCCTGCGTCGTCTTGACGATATGCTCTCAGCACGAGGTTTCCCGGCAGAGCGGCTGAGTGGCCCAAGCTGGCATGAATGCCTCGCAAATGACTTACCGGATGCGGGGAATAACAACTACCGCATCGCGCTGCGTAAATATGATCAGTTCCTCGGCTGGCAGCGTAATTAACGGTATCGATGATAAGAAGATGACCATCAGGTCATCTTCTGCAACACTGTAAGGATAACCTGAACGCCTGCTATGGAGGCCGCGTTGTCCTTACACAATATTGCTAATTTTCCCCGTCTTGAACTGCTGGGGTCACCCACGCCTTTAGAGCATCTTCCCCGTCTGTCTGATTACCTCGGCCGCGATATCTTTATCAAACGTGACGATGTCACGCCGGTAGCCCTGGGAGGTAACAAACTCAGAAAGCTCGAATTTATTGCGGCCGATGCGCTGCGTGCCGGGGCTGACGTTCTGCTGACAGCGGGCGCAATTCAGTCCAACCATGTGCGCCAGACTGCCGCAGTGGCCGCGAAACTGGGCCTGAAGTGCGTGGCGCTGCTGGAAAATCCGATTGGCACCACGGCTGAAAACTACCTCAGCAACGGCAACCGACTGCTGCTGGAGCTGATGAGCACCGAGATTGTCATGGTTGATGCTCTGCATGCACCGGATGCGCAGCTTGAACAGCAGGCGACGCGACTGGAGGCACAGGGCTTCCGTCCCTATATGATCCCGGTGGGCGGCTCGAATGCGCTGGGGGCGCTGGGCTACGTTGACTGCGCACAGGAAATTGCCCATCAGAGTGAAGGTGTGGTCGACTTTGCTGCGGTGGTGGTGGCTTCAGGCAGTGCAGGCACTCATGCCGGGCTGGCCGTTGGGCTGGAACATCTGCTGCCTGAGACGGAACTGGTGGGCGTTACCGTTTCGCGCAAGGCGGCCGATCAATTACCGAAGGTGGAGAAAATCCGTCAGGAACTGGCCCGGTCGCTGGAGATGGTGAGTTCAGCGCCGATCACGTTATGGGATGACTACTTTGCACCCCGCTACGGCGAGCCAAATGAAGAAGGCATGGAAGCGGTAAAACTGCTGGCCCGGCTGGAAGGGATCTTCCTCGATCCGGTCTATACCGGCAAGGCGATGGCGGGCCTGATCGATGGGATTGCCCGGAAGCGTTTTCGTCGTGAAGGGCCGATTGTGTTTATTCACACCGGAGGATCACCCGCGCTGTTTGCCTATCATCATTAAACGTTAATAAGGTTATTCTTAAAGTTTAATGATACCTGCCTGAAATCAGAGCATATTGCGGATAAGGGCAGGAAAAACGTTAAGGATTTGAAAGCATTCGGAACGCTTTCAGACGATCCTCATAGTGATCCGTAGAGTATCAAGGGATACTTTCGGAATAATATGATGAGATTGGGTTTTATTATTATGTCTGTTGCTGGCAAGCAAGAAGTCTTGTGGATTAATACCCTCAAGGGCGGGTGCATATTACTGGTGGTGCTGCATCACACCATAATTACCACCTTCATTCCCTCTTTGCAGTATCTCTCCGCCGGAATGATACCGGCTGAAATGTGGGTTGTGTTTAATAAATACCTTTCGCCGCTGCGTATGCCGGCCTTCTTTTTCGTCTCGGGTCTGCTGGCGGCCAGTGCCATCAGTAAAAAGAGCTGGAGCGAGGTATTTACTAAGAAATTCACTAATATTCTCTACCTCTATATTCTCTGGGGGGTGATTCAGTGGGCGAGTATCTACACTATTTCCGCCAATCTGATCGGCCAGAAACTCTCTACCGCCGTCAATGCCGCTTATGCCAGTTCGCCGCTGGAGTTCGTTAAGCTGCTGACGCTGTCGATGACCAGCCTGTGGTATCTGTATGCGCTGGCGGGCTATTTTATCGCGGCGAAGCTGTTCCATCGCCAAAAAGTGCTGCTGCTGGTGGGGGCTGTCCTGCTCAACTACGCCACGCAGTTTCATCTGGTGCCGGGCTGGGGACCTAACGGGGTGGTGCAGAATTTTGTTTACTTCGTTCTGGGGGCATTCTTCAGCCACACATTGGTGGAGATCAGCCAGCTGTCGCGCCGTCACCTGGCCCTGTTAGCCGCAATGGTACTGGTTGGGGTGGCGCATCATGCCGCCGGGATGATGAAAAACCCGTTTTACTGCATCGTGGCGATTGTCGCCGGGATTGTGCTGTGCCGGGCGCTGAACAACCGCTTCAATATGGGCTGGTTGAACTGGATTGGTCGCAACACGCTGCAAATCTACGTATTGCACCGCATCTTTATCGAACTGCTGGGCCTGACCATGCTGACGCTGGCAGTGAAATATGGCCTGTTCGACAACCAGGGCTTCTCGCTGGCCTGGGCGCTGGTGCTGCCGATTTTCGCGGTGACCATCACCACCTGTATTTCGCTGGTGGCCTGGAACCTGCTGAATCGCGGGCCGGGTAAAGCACTCTTTATGTACCCAAGGCTGCTGCGTAAACCGCAGCCTGCGGAGAAAGCCGCCAACAACGGCTGAAATTTCATAAAAGGCCGATGATATCGGCCTTTTTTATATCCGCTATGCACATCGGTATGACGGGTACATTTTTTTCGATACCAATAAAAAATATAAAACGACCGTGACGGAGGATGCCTTTCCCTTTTATCAATATCAGATGCTCACAGCAGGAGTATTGTCATGAATATGACGACCAAAAAAGATATCGCCTGGGTTAATACCCTGAAAGGCGGCTGTATTTTACTTGTGGTGCTTTATCACGTTGTACTTCCCGGTTATGCCGATATTGCTCCTTTACTGACCGCCGGGCAGTTACCGGCCAAACTGTGGCTGGCATTTAATAACCAGCTTTCCCCGTTGCGTATGCCGGCATTTTTCTTTGTTTCTGGCCTGCTGGCGGCCAATGCTATTCTGAATCGTCCGTGGAAGCAGGTATTCACCAGCCGCGTGACCAACCTGTTTTACCTCTATTTCCTCTGGGGATTGATTCAGTGGCTGATGATCAACGGCGTGTCGGTCAGCATGATGGGCGGGCATCTCTCAGGTAATATCAATGCCGCCTGGGCTGATTCGCCGTGGCAGTTTCTTAAGCTGATGCTGCTGGCGATGAGCTCTTCCTGGTATCTTTACGCCCTGGCGCTGTTTTTCCTGTTTGCCAAACTGTTTCGCCAGCAGAAACCGCTGATCCTGCTGGTGGCAGTAGGGCTGAACTATGCGGCGGTGACCGGCATCATCCCCGGCTGGGGTCCGGAAAGCCTGTCGCAATACTTTGTCTTCTTCGTGTTAGGCGTATTTTACAGCGAGATCCTGATCCGCTGGAGCGAATGGCGACGGGATAACCTGCTGCCCTGGGCGCTGCTGCTGGTGATGACAATCGCGCACAGCCTGCTGGGCCTGGAACAGAGCCTGTTCCTGTGCGTGCTGGCGATCCTCGGCTGTATTGCGCTCTGCCGCACCCTGAACCGGATATTTTCAATGCACTGGCTCAACTGGGTGGGGAAGAACACCTTGCAGATCTACGTCCTGCACCGCATCTTTATTGAGTTCTTTGGTCTGTCAGCAATCCTGTATGCCGTGGGTCATCAGCTGTTTGCCAGCAAGGCATTTTCGCTGTTGTGGGCCGTGGGTTTCCCTCCGCTGATGGTGGCTCTCTGCGTCGGCTGTTCGGTCGGCGTGTGGACGTTACTGAATCGCGGCTGGGGCCAGTCGCTGTTTATCTATCCTCGGCTACTGCGGATGAAGTTTGAAGGTTGAGAGAGAAGGGCGGACCGAAACAGAAGGTCCGCACCAGCACGTAGGGGGCGACCTTTTTTTCCGGTCGCCCCGTGTCGTTAACCGATGGTCATCAGGCTGGCATTCCCCCCGGCCGCCGCCGTATTCACACTCAGCGAACGTTCCAGCAGTAGCCGCTCCAGCAGCAGGTTCGTTTCCCCACGGGCAAAGCCCTGCACGGAAATAATCGCGCCGTCACGTGCGGCCACCGCCTGGCACACATCACGCAACTGGTCGGCATCACCGTGGTAAATCACCGCATCAATGGTTTTGCTCTCCAGTGGCTGCGCCGCAAAATCAATGCGCTGTTGTACCGCCGGAGGCAACGGCTGCCACAGGCTGCGATGGAGGTCATCTTCCGGCCACAGTGCGCGGCTGCCCACGGCGGTCACAGCCGCCAGCTGCACCAGTACATCCTGCTCGTTATCGGCCAGACACAGCACCTGCTCACGCGGCAGCAGGGTAAAGGTGTTGCGTTCACCCGTTGGCCCTGGCAGCAGACGGATCGTACCGCCCTGGCCCAGTTCGGCAAAACGGGCACAGCAGGCCGCCAGATCGGGACGGTCAGCGGCCCACTCACTCAGCGCCTGATGCGCTGCCAGCAGTGCAGGGCGCAGTGCCGCATCAACAGGGCGCTCTTTGTCCTGGCGATTGAGAGTAACGCACAGCGCGTTATCCGGGCGCGACGACAGCAGACGATAAAGGTAAAGCGGGCCACCGGCTTTCGGCCCGGTCCCGGACAGACCTTCGCCGCCAAACGGTTGCACACCCACCACGGCACCGACCATATTGCGGTTAACGTAGAGGTTGCCCACGTGCGCCTTCTGCACCACCCGCTGGATCGTCTCATCGATGCGCGTATGCACGCCCAGCGTCAGTCCGTAACCGGAGGCATTGATCTGCTCAATCACCTGCGGCAGGGTATTGCGCGCATAGCGCACCACGTGCAGTACCGGACCGAAGATCTCTTTCGTCAGATCCTCCACCTTGTTCAGCTCAATCAGCGTTGGCATTACAAAGGTGCCGTTCTGCCATTCGCGGCGGCCCGCTGCCTGCGGCTGTGCCGCCTGGAACACGGTAAAGCCTTTACTGCGCATCGCCTCGATGTGTTGCTCAATGCCTTCTTTGGCTTCGGCATCAATCACCGGACCAATATCGGTGGAGAAACGCTCCGGGTTGCCCATCCGGCATTCGGCCATAGCGCCACGCAGCATGGTTAACGTGTGTTCGGCCACATCATCCTGCACGCACAGCAGGCGCAGGGCGGAGCAACGTTGCCCTGCGCTGTCAAAAGCAGAGGCCACGATGTCGGTCACCACCTGTTCGGTCAGGGCCGAGGAGTCGACGATCATCGCATTCATCCCGCCGGTTTCCGCCACCAGCGGCGTCGGGCGGCCCTGCGGATCAAGACGTCCGGCCAGATTGCGCTGTAGCAGGGTGGCAACGGCGGTCGAGCCGGTAAACATTACGCCGCGCACGCGGTCATCCTGCACCAGCTGGGCACCCACGGTTTCACCCGTACCCGGCAGCAGTTGCAGAGCACCAGGCGGTACGCCCGCTTCATGCAGAATGGCAACGGCCTGAGCCGCAATCAGCGGCGTCTGTTCTGCCGGTTTGGCCAGCACGCTGTTACCGGCGGCCAGTGCGGCGGCAATCTGCCCGCTGAAGATCGCCAGCGGGAAGTTCCACGGGCTGATGCACACCACCGGGCCGAGCGGACGGTGAGTTTCATTATCGAAGTCGTCACGCACCTGACCTGCGTAATAGTGCAGGAAGTCCACGGCTTCACGCACTTCAGCAATGGCATTACTGAAGGTTTTACCGGCTTCACGCACCAGAATACCGATCAGGCGCTGCATTTGGCCCTCCATCATCACGGCGGCGCGCTCCAGAATGGCGGCACGCTCCTGCGGCGGGGTGGCGAACCAGATAGGTCCGACGCTGGCGGCGGCATCCAGCGCGGCCGACACTTCGTCCGGGGTCGCATTACGCACATAACCCACCACATCCAGCGGTTCAGCTGGGTTGATCACCGGGATGCTATCGCCGGAGGCCAGAGGTCCATCAATCAGCGGTTGCACCTGCCAGGTCTGACTGGCGCTGTTCAGCAACGCGCTGGACAGTGAAGCCAGGCGGTGTTCGTTGGCGAGATCCAGCCCGGACGAGTTTTGACGGTGTTCGCCATACAGATCACGCGGTAACGGAATTTTCGGATGGGGCAGACCGACGGCGCCTTCGCTGCGTGCCAGCGCTTCCACGGCAGACACCGGATCGGCCACCAGTTCGTCCAGCGGCAGGGTGGCATCGGCAATGCGGTTCACGAAGGAGGTATTCGCACCGTTTTCCAGCAGGCGGCGCACCAGGTAGGCCAGCAGCGTTTCATGGGTGCCGACCGGGGCATAAATACGGCAAGGGCGGTTGAGTTTACCGTCGGCGACTTTCCCCACCACCTGCTCGTACAGCGGTTCTCCCATGCCATGCAGACACTGGAATTCATACTGGCCGGGATAGTAGTTGTTACCTGCCAGCTGGTAGATTGCCGCCAGCGTATGGGCGTTGTGGGTGGCGAACTGCGGATAAATCAGGTTCGGCACCGCCAGCAGTTTGCGTGCGCAGGCGAGGTAGGAGATGTCGGTGTAGACCTTGCGCGTGTAGACCGGATAGCCTTCCAGCCCATCTATCTGGGCGCGTTTTATTTCACTGTCCCAGTAGGCGCCTTTCACCAGACGGATCATCAGGCGGCGACGGCTGCGCTGCGCCAGGTCGATCAGATAGTCGATCACCATCGGGCAGCGTTTCATATAGGCCTGGATCACAAAGCCAATACCGTTCCAGCCTTCCAGCTCCGGTTCAAAGCAGAGTCTTTCCAGCAGGTCGAGCGACAGCTCAAGGCGATCGGCTTCTTCGGCATCAATATTGATGCCGATATCGTAGCTGCGTGCCAGCAGAGTCAGCGACTTCAGGATCGGGTACAGCTCTTCCATCACGCGTTCATATTGCGCGCGGCTGTAACGTGGGTGCAGGGCCGAAAGCTTGATGGATATCCCCGGACCTTCATAGATGCCGCGGCCGTTAGACGCTTTACCAATAGCGTGGATCGCCTGCTGATAAGAGAGCAGGTAAGCTTTGGCGTCCTGCGCCGTCAGCGCGGCTTCACCCAGCATATCGTAGGAGTAGCGGAAACCGGTCTCTTCCAGCTTGCGGGCATTGGCCAGCGCTTCGGCGATGGTTTCCCCAGTCACGAACTGTTCGCCCATCAGGCGCATCGCCATATCGACCCCTTTACGGATCAACGGCTCTCCGCTCTTGCCGATAATGCGGTTGAGCGAACGCGACAGGTTAGCTTCGTTATGGGTCGAGACCAGGCGGCCAGTAAACAGCAGACCCCAGGTCGCGGCATTCACGAACATCGACGGGCTGCGGCCAAGGTGAGAATGCCAGTTACCGTTGCTGATTTTATCGCGGATCAGGGCATCACGCGTTGGCTTGTCAGGAATACGCAGTAAGGCTTCAGCCAGGCACATTAACGCCACGCCTTCCTGGGAGGAGAGTGAAAACTCCTGGAGCAGACTTTGCACCATTCCGGCGCGTCCGCCTGCCCCTTTTTGGTGACGAAGCTTGTCTGCCAGCTGGTAAGCAAGACTATGGGTGGACTCTGCCAGCGGCTGCGGTAAACGTGCCTGTTCCAGCAGCATGGGCACCGCTTCAGTCTCTGGTCGACGCCAGGCGGAAGTGATGGCGGCACGGGCGACCGACTGCGGCAGGATTTGCTCGGCAAAATCCAGGAAGGGCTGATGTGCCTCTTCCGGTGGGCGTACGTCGCTTTCTACCACGAGGGTGCTGGTCGGTATCTCGGCCAGCGTGGCGCCTTGCTCAATCTGTTGCAGATAGTTGAAAATGGCCTGCTTAATCAGCCAGTGTGGGGTGCGGTCAATGTGCAGCGCAGCCTGTTTAATTCGGTCACGCGTTGCATCGTCCAGTTTGACGCCCATGGTAGTTGTGCCCATGCCTTACTGCTCCTGAATCAGTGGATGACAAATGATAGGGTGCAATATCACTGATGTTGCAACTTTGTGCAACCTCGTTAAATGTGACCCTGTCCTCAATCTTAAAAACTGGCTTTTTGTTAACGTTTAAAAAGCGGCATGGATATTGCTGCAAGAAACTCGCCAGGTTTAAAAAAGCCCATAATCCCTGGGTTGTATAAGGTTTATGTGCGGGTGCAACCCGATGAAATGTGATGCAGTGCAACCTGTCAACATTTAATCGTAACAACCTGGTGAAATGGATGTGCTTGCTGTGTTAAATCGTTTGTGCCACACAGCCGTTTACGGCAGGATACCGCCCCCGGCTGGATGCCACCCCCGTGCGCTGCGTTGCTAAGTTCCGGCATCACACGCATATGCAGCCTCCCGCTGTGGAAACTAATAATAAGTGGAGAACCTGAATGACTGTAAGTACACCTATGATGGTGACATTTTGTGTTTATATTCTCGGCATGGTGTTGATTGGTTTCATCGCGTACCGTTCAACGAAAAACTTTGATGACTATATTCTGGGCGGCCGCAGTCTGGGCAGCTTTGTCACCGCACTCTCAGCGGGTGCTTCAGATATGAGCGGCTGGCTGCTAATGGGCTTGCCGGGGGCCATCTTCCTGTCCGGGATTTCCGAGAGTTGGATCGCCATTGGCCTGACGCTGGGCGCGTATCTTAACTGGAAGTTTGTGGCGGGGCGTTTGCGTGTGCAGACTGAGCATCACGACAATGCCCTGACGCTGCCGGACTACTTCTCCAGCCGTTTTGAAGATACCAGTAAGTTGCTGCGTGTGATCTCGGCGCTGGTTATCCTGGTCTTCTTCACTATTTATTGTGCCTCTGGCGTGGTGGCGGGGGCGCGACTGTTCGAGAGCACCTTCGGTATGAGCTATGAAACTGCACTGTGGGCCGGGGCGGCCGCCACTATTGTTTATACCTTTGTGGGCGGTTTTCTCGCGGTAAGCTGGACCGATACCGTACAGGCCAGCCTGATGATTTTTGCGCTGATCCTGACGCCAGTGATGGTGATCCTCGCCGTGGGAGGGCTGGATGATGCGATGAAAGTTATTGAAGCCAAAAGCCTCGAGAACATCGATATGCTGAAAAACCTCAATTTTGTCGCCATCATCTCGCTGTTAGGCTGGGGGCTGGGCTATTTCGGTCAGCCCCATATTCTGGCGCGTTTTATGGCCGCAGACTCCCACCGCTCCATACGTACGGCACGTCGTATCGGTATGACCTGGATGATCCTGTGCCTCGCGGGTGCGGTTGCTGTGGGCTTCTTTGGTATTGCTTACTTCCAAAACAATCCTGCGCTGGCGGGCGAGGTTTCACAGAATAGCGAACGTATCTTTATTGAGCTGGCACGTCTTCTGTTCAACCCGTGGATTGCCGGTATCTTGTTGTCAGCGATCCTGGCGGCGGTGATGTCAACATTGAGTTGCCAGCTGCTGGTATGCTCAAGCGCACTGACAGAAGATTTGTACAAAAGCTTCCTGCGCAAGGGTGCCAGCCAGCGTGAGCTGGTGTGGGTAGGTCGTTTGATGGTGCTGCTGGTGGCGGTGATTGCCATTGCGCTGGCCGCTAACCCGGGCAACCGTGTGCTGGGTCTGGTGAGCTACGCCTGGGCTGGCTTCGGTGCTGCCTTTGGTCCGGTGGTGCTGTTCTCGCTTATCTGGAGACGTATGACGCGTAACGGCGCACTGGCGGGTATCATCGTGGGTGCGGCCACCGTGCTTATCTGGAAACAGTACGCATGGCTTGACCTCTACGAGATCATTCCTGGTTTCCTGTTCGCCAGTATCGCGATTGTCGTATTCAGTCTGCTGGGCAAAGGGCCATCCGCTGCTGCTGAGCAGCGTTTTGATGCCGCTGAAGCCGAATATCAGGCTGACTAAATGCTTCTCCTTCGCTGGTGCCGTCAGGTGCCAGCGAATTTTTCCCACCTCGCAAAACACGAAAATATCCTCCCGCCATCTTGTAATTACCCGCACGATAATGATAATCGGTATCGTTTTTATTTTACTTATCTTTACGGGTTTTGACCTAATTTCACGCTTTGAGGTGTATGGCATGTTTGTTCCGTTTCTCATTATGTTACGCGAAGGATTGGAAGCGGCGCTGATTGTCAGCCTGATCGCCAGTTACCTGAAGCGCACCCAGCGCGGCCAGTGGTTTGGCGCCATGTGGATTGGCGTGTTTGTGGCTGCCGCCCTGTGCCTTGCGCTTGGCTGGTTTATCAACGAAACCACGGGTGAGTTCCCGCAGAAAGAGCAGGAGCTGTTTGAAGGCCTGGTCGCCGCTGTTGCCGTGGTGATCCTCACCTGGATGGTTTTCTGGATGCGTAAAGTCTCGCGTAACGTGAAGGCACAGCTGGAAGATGCTGTTGATAGCGCCTTACAGAAGGGCAACAGCAGCGGCTGGGCGCTGATCATGATGGTGTTTCTTGCCGTGGCGCGTGAAGGTCTGGAATCTGTCTTCTTCCTGCTGGCTGCATTCCAGCAGGATGTCGGCTATGCGCCACCGCTGGGTGCGATGCTCGGCCTTGGCACGGCGGTCGTGCTGGGTATGCTGATTTACTGGGGCGGGGTGCGTCTTAACCTGGCCAGCTTCTTTAAATGGACCAGCCTGTTCATTATTTTCGTCGCAGCCGGACTGGCCGCAGGGGCGATACGCGCCTTCCACGAAGCCGGGTTGTGGAATCACTTCCAGGACGTGGCGTTTGATTTAAGTAACACGCTGACCACTCACAGCGTTGTTGGCACTTTGCTGGAGGGCCTGCTGGGCTACCAGGAAGCGCCAAGCGTCAGTGAAATCGCGGTGTGGTTTATCTATCTGGTGCCTGCGTTGCTGCTGTTTGCACTGCCTGCGCGCTCTGTATCGACCTCGGTGCGTTCCACGCGCTGAATCTGTCTGGCAGGCGGATAGCCTGCCGCTCACAACACTTTGACTGGGATGACTCTATGACCACACACTTTCGCCGCCACGCACTGAATGCTGCGCTGCTGGCCGCTCTGACTTCGTCCGGCGCGGCGCTGGCTGCCGATATCCCACAGGTTAACGTCAGCGTGACGGATAAACAGTGTGAGCCAATGACACTGACCGTGGAGGCGGGCAAAACGCAGTTCATCATTAAGAACAACAGCCAGAAAGCGCTGGAGTGGGAGATCCTGAAAGGTGTGATGGTGGTGGAAGAGCGTGAAAATATCGCGCCATCCTTCACGCAGAAGCTGACCGCGAATCTGGAAGCGGGTGAGTACGATATTACCTGCGGCCTGCTGAGTAACCCGAAAGGCAAGCTGATTGTTAAAGCTAACGGCAGTAAAGTGAACGACGGCAAGCCAGATGTGCTGCAACTGGTTGGCCCGATTGCGGATTATAAGCTGTATGTGACGCAGGAAGTGGCCCAGCTGGTCAGCAAAACTAAAGCGTTCACGGACGCCGTGAAAGCGGGCGATGTGGCGAAAGCGAAAGCCCTGTTTGCACCGACCCGTCAGCATTACGAGCGCATTGAACCGATTGCTGAATTGTTCTCCGATCTCGACGGCCAGATTGATGCCCGTGAAGATGATTTCGAGAAGAAAGCAGAGGACCCTAACTTCACCGGCTTCCACCGACTGGAAAAAGTGTTATTTGCGGATAACACCACCAAAGGTATGGATAAATTCGCCGACCAGCTGTACAAAGATGTGCTTGATCTGCAGACCCGTATCAGTGAACTGGCTTTCCCTCCGGGCAAAGTGGTTGGCGGTGCTGCCGGTCTGATTGAGGAAGTCGCTTCCAGCAAAATTTCGGGTGAAGAAGACCGCTACAGCCGCACTGACCTGTGGGATTTCCAGGCCAACGTCGATGGTGCGCAGAAGATCGTGAATCTGCTACGTCCGCTGGTGCAGAAATCGAACCCTAAACTGCTGGCGAAAGTGGACGGTAACTTTAAGAAAGTCGACGCCATTCTGGCGAAGTACCGTACCAAAGACGGCTATGAATCTTACGAAAAATTGACTGATGCCGATCGCACGGCACTGAAAGGTCCCATCACGGCGCTGGCCGAAGACCTTTCCCTGCTGCGCGGCACACTCGGCCTGGATTAATCAGAAATGGCAAAACCTGTTGACGGGGTGGCGCTAGCGTCACGTCGTCGTTTACTGAAAGGAATGGGCATCCTCAGTGGTGCCCTGGCAGTGGCGGGCGGTTGCCCGGTTCATGCGGCCAGTGACGAGAAAACCTCGTCACCCGGAACGCTGTCACCTGGCGCCCGCCAGGAACGTCAGCCGTTCTATGGTGCGCATCAGGCCGGGATCACCACGCCACAGCAAGCGTCAATGATGCTGGTGGCCTTTGATGTGCTGGCCACGGACAAAGCCGATCTGGTGCGTTTGTTTCGCCTGTTAACCGAACGCATTGCGTTTCTGACCACGGGGGGAAAAGCCCCGTTGGTGACCAACCCGCAGTTGCCACCGATGGATTCCGGTATTCTGGGGGATGAGATCTACCCGGATAACCTCACCATTACTGTTTCTGTTGGCACATCCCTGTTTGACGAGCGTTTCGGTTTGCAGGCGTTGAAACCGCTGAAATTACAGCGGATGACGCGTTTCCCTAACGATTCACTCGATGCCAGTTTGTGCCACGGTGATGTGCTGTTGCAGATTTGCGCCAATACCAATGACACCGTCATCCACGCGCTGCGCGATATTATCAAGCATTCGCCGGATCTGCTCAGCGTTCGCTGGCGGCGTGAAGGGTTTATCTCTGACCATGCGGCACGCAGTAAAGGCAAAGAAACGCCAATCAATCTGCTGGGCTTCAAGGACGGTACGGCGAACCCGGACAGCACCGACGGTCACCTGATGGACACTATTTTGTGGGTGACCAAAGCGCAGGGTGAACCTGCGTGGACGCTGGGCGGCAGCTATCAGGCGGCGCGCATTATTCAGTTCCATGTGGAATTCTGGGACCGTACGCCGTTACGTGAACAGCAAACCATCTTTGGTCGTGAGAAGCACAGCGGCGCGCCACTGGGCATGCACCAGGAGCATGATGTGCCGGATTATGCCAGCGATCCCAATGGGGATGTTATCCCGATGGACGCGCATATCCGTCTGGCGAACCCGCGCACGCCGGAAACGCAAAACAGCCTGATGCTGCGTCGCGGTTACAGTTATTCTCTCGGCGTCTCCAATTCCGGGCAGCTGGAAATGGGGCTGTTATTTGTCTGTTATCAGCACGATTTAGAGAAAGGTTTTCTTACCGTGCAAAAACGACTCAATGGCGAAGCGCTGGAAGAATATATAAAACCGATCGGCGGGGGGTATTTCTTCGTTCTCCCTGGCGTTGCTGATGCGCAACACTATCTGGCACAGGGATTGCTGGAGGCGTGATATTAATTAGCGGATTAATCTTAATCCGCTAATTCTAAGCCTGTCCCGTCTGGATGATTCTTAACATCAATAAAATTAATCTGATTAAAAATCACTCAGTTAATCTTTCCCTTCTCGCTATTGTTAATAAAAAGATTAACATAACCTCATGATTTTAATCGCATTCATCTAATTGTCATAATAACGTTAAAAAAAGTGTTGCATTTCTTCGCTAATATGAAGAATATGAAATTGCTGTTGATTTTCGCATATAGTTTTCCACTCTGGAGATAGCGAATGCAGAAGTCCTTTACCGGGCCAGTCGTCAAAAAGTCTCATATCGCGAATATTTGCGAGGAAATCATTTCCTCTTCAGCTTTCTCTTCTTTCACAACTCAACGGCTACTCAATTCCTTTAACCCTTACCGGTGCATTGTGGGCATGATTTCTGCTGTGCATTTGTTCCAACGGCCAGACAAGGCTTAAAAGGAAGCCACGACCTCTAAAGCGTTCACGTAATCGCATCGATAGACGGATGCGGGAAATGAAACCAACTGTAAGGTGCCACTATGGGAAGACAGAAAGCAGTGATCAAAGCGCGTCGTGAAGCAAAACGTGTGCTTCGTAGCGATTCACGCAGTCATCGTCAGCGTGAAGAAGAATCGGTCACCTCGCTGGTGCAGATGGGTGGGCTGGACTCGATTGGCATGGCACGCGATACCCGCGACCATTCACCGATTGAAGCCAGAAATGAAGCTCAGGCGCACTATCTCCACGCCATAGAAAACAAAAAACTGATCTTTGCCACCGGAGAAGCCGGATGCGGTAAAACCTGGATCAGTGCTGCGAAAGCAGCTGAGGCCCTGATACATAAGGATGTCGACAGGATCATCGTGACTCGTCCGGTACTTCAGGCAGATGAGGATTTGGGATTCCTGCCGGGGGATATCTCCGAGAAATTTGCTCCGTACTTCCGGCCGGTATATGACGTTCTGGTTAAACGTCTGGGATCGTCCTTTATGCAGTACTGCCTGCGTCCTGAAATAGGCAAAGTGGAAATTGCGCCTTTTGCCTATATGCGCGGCCGTACCTTCGAGAACGCGGTGGTGATTTTGGATGAGGCGCAGAATGTCACCGCAGCCCAAATGAAAATGTTCTTAACCCGCCTTGGGGAAAACGTGACGGTCATCGTTAACGGTGATATCACTCAGTGTGACTTGCCAGCTCATGTGAAGTCTGGCCTCAGCGACGCGATGGCGCGCTTCGAGGAAGACGAAATGATTGGTGTGGTGCGTTTTGATAAAGAGGACTGTGTGCGTTCAGAGCTTTGCCAACGAGCGCTGCTCGCTTACAGTTAATCAGCGGTAATGCAGGGCGGTCTGTTATCGCCCTGCATGAATCAAAGCCCGACTCTGCCGGGCTTTTTTTATTTATCGATGCCGAAGCCTTGCTTCAAAATGGCTGGCTGCACATGCGGGAAATAAATATTCTGATAATAGCTGGCGGTGTTGTTGCCCCAGTTATCACCGTCGGTGCGCCCGGTACTGTTCCAGTGCGCCACCAGAACCTCGTTGTAAGCTTTAATCACCTCCGGTAATGAGGCGCTGTCATAGCGTTCTTCATGGCGGAAGCCTGCCAGCGACATGCGGGGTTTCTGCGGGGCGGGTTGATCGACATACCCCAGCACCACGCCCGCCACCGGGAAGGTCAGTTCAGGCAGATTCAGCAGCTCAATCATGGCTTCTGGTTCACGGCGGATACCCCCAATGGGCACCACACCAAGCCCGTGAGAACGGGCTGCCGTCATCACCGCACCCAGCGCAATACCAATATCCGTTGAGCCAGAGATCAGGCTTTCCAGGCTTTCATGCGCAATCTGCGTTTTCCCTTCTGCGGCAATGCCCAGCTGGCTTTTATGCATATCGAGTACGAAGGTGATAAAGACGGGCGCTTTGGCTATCCAGGGTTGTCCACCAGCCACTTCAGCAATGCGTGCACGGGTTGCCGGGTCACGCACCACCACCAGCGAGACCTGCTGCGAGTTAACGGAGGTCGGTGCCAGCCAGGCCGCTTCGATAATGTCATCAATAATGCTGTCGGCAATCGGTTTATCGAGGTAGCTGCGATCGCTGCGATGGCTTTTCAGCAGTTGGGTAATATCATTCATGGGATACCTGGTCGTTAAGATAGGGGACAATAAGGGAGTAAAGATAGTGAAGATGGGGATGTTCGAGTAGCCCGTTTGTGCGGCAGATCACATTTGCGCCATGCGGCCCGCCACAACAATGCGGTACCCCGTAGGGGGCGATCATCTTTTTCAATCGACCCGTGCTGACGATATCCACAAAACGGGCTGACCGAAACAGAAGGTCAGCCCCTACAGCAGAATATGGATTGGTTTGGTGAAAAACAGGCAAAAAAATGCCTGAACTTTCGCTCAGGCATTCTCTTAGAATATGGTGGTGAGAGAGGGGGATCACTCGCGCCATCCCTGGCGCTCGCCCTGCGGGCAGCCTGCGGCTGTGCAAAACGGCTATCCTGCCGTTTTGTCGAACCCTGACGAGGGTTCTTCACTCCCTCTCTCCACTGAATTACATGCAAAAAAATGCCTGAACTTTCGCTCAGGCATTCTCTTGGAATATGGTGGTGAGAGAGGGGTTCGAACCCTCGATACGTTGCCGTATACACACTTTCCAGGCGTGCTCCTTCAGCCACTCGGACACCTCACCATATTTTACTGCCGTCACCCGCAGGGGGTAACGGGGCGGTACTATAGGCAGTCGCCGTTAATGGGTCAAGTAGTATTTTTCCCTGTGCTTCTATTCGCTTAACTCATGAGCAATCGCAAAATTCCCGCAATCAGCACACCCGGCAATGAAATCTCACTGTCACATGACTGACACAGAAATGAAATAGTTGTATCGCAGACTGTGACTTAGAAATATTAAGACAAATTTATTCATGGAGATCGCCAATAATGAAACATAAAGCCTTTGCTCTTTCCCTGCTGACATCGCTGATTTGCTCCTCCGCCGTGGCGGATATCGCCACCTGGAATCGTGCTGCGCAGGGGGATATCACCCAGCCCGGCGGTGCGCGCCGTCTGACCGGTGACCAGACCGAGGCAATCAAAGCCTCGTTAAGCAGCACCACAGCGAAAAATGTCATTTTGCTGATTGGCGATGGTATGGGCGACTCTGAAATCACGGCAGCACGTAACTATGCGGAAGGGGCGGGCGGTTTCTTTAAAGGTATTGATGCGCTGCCGCTGACCGGACAGTACACCCATTACGCACTTGATAAAAAAAGCCATAAACCCGATTACGTCACTGACTCCGCCGCATCCGCAACGGCCTGGGCCACCGGGGTGAAGTCTTATAATGGCGCGATTGGTGTGGATGTGAACGGTAAAGACTATCCTTCGCTGCTGGAACTGGCCAAAGCAGCCGGGAAAGCCACAGGCAATGTATCAACCGCCGAGCTGGAAGATGCCACCCCGGCCGCGCAGATTGCCCATGTCACCTCGCGAAAATGCTACGGACCGGTAAAAACCAGTGAACTCTGTGCGACTAACGCGCTGGAAAACGGCGGTAAAGGCTCCATCGCCGAGCAGCTGCTGAATGCCCGTGCCGACGTCACCTTCGGGGGCGGCGGTAAAACCTTTAGCGAGACGGCGAAAGCGGGTGAATGGCAGGGCAAAACGCTGCACGAGCAGGCGCAGCTGCGCGGCTATCAGCGGGTGAACGATCTTGACGGTATGAACGGACTGAGCGAAGCGGGCAACGATAAGCCGGTGTTGGGGCTGTTTGCCGACGGCAATATGCCGGTGCGCTGGAAAGGCCCGAAAGCCACTTATCACGGTAACCTGGACGGCAAGCCGATCACCTGTGAAGTGAACGCCGAGCGTCCGGCCTCAACGCCAACGCTGGCCCAGATGACCGATAAAGCCATCTCACTGTTAAGCAGCAAGCAGCAGGGCTTCTTCCTTCAGGTGGAAGGGGCGTCTATTGATAAGCAGGATCATGCGGCTAATCCGTGCGGTCAGATTGGTGAAACGGTGGATCTGGATGAAGCCGTGCAAAAGGCGCTGGAATTTGCGCGTAAAGACGGCAACACGCTGGTGATTGTGACCGCTGACCATGCGCACTCCAGCCAGATTATTGCCAATGACAGCAAAGCGCCGGGCCTGACGCAGACGCTGATCACCAAAGACGGCAGCCCGATGACCATCAGCTACGGTAATTCCGAAGAGGATTCTCAGGGGCACACCGGCACGCAACTGCGTATCGCGGCGTATGGTCCTCATGCGGCGAACGTGGTCGGCCTGACGGATCAGACCGATCTGTTCTATACCATCAAGGACGCGTTAGCGATTAAGTAACCCTAAGATGATGGGGCGACGAGCGGTGCGTCGTCGTCCCCCCGTCCTGAGGTTGCCCAACGTTACTGTTGGCAGATGCGCAGTACCTCTGGGAATGGAATGCACACTGAGCTGCTCTTTTCCGAACCCGTAGTTTGTTGCAGGATCTTTTTAATGTGAGGCCGTATTTGCTTCACAAACTGTCGCGCCTCTTTCTCACCAAATGGATAGCCCATAATGTTTTCGCTCACCAGTTTGCACAACGCCAGATGTCCCGCACTGCCATCGGAATAGGTGAAATGGATATCCTGTAAGGTACGAGTGAAAATGCCCGCGCACTCTATCTTCCTTCCTTCCTCGTAATACAGATCGATCAGCAAGGCATCTGTCGGCAAATCGGGCCAGCCTTCATAGAGGGGCGTCAACACCGGGTTATCCGTTTGTGGCTGGCAGACGCGCTTTTTCTGCTCTTCCCGGAAAGCTTTTTCTCCGTCTTCGGACATCGCCTCATTATAAATAACCAGGTAAATATTCCTGTCTTTAGCGTCTGTGGGGCGGAGGCGTTCCAGTGCGTGAAGAGGCGCGGATGCTGTGCGGCCGGAACGCCGCTGTGACCATCGCTGCTGTGCGAGCAGCAAATCCTTATCGCTGATGACGCGCGATGTTTCCCACTGCGAATCAAACCATTGATGAATGGACGCGATTTGTCCGGGTTCCTCAGTTAGCAGACCGGCTTCATCCCACCAGGACTGCTCGCTGCCTTCAAGGTTTAACCCGTTGGCCGATAAGTTGGCAGAACCGATCAGCGCTTTTTTGGCCCCGGCGATGACTTTGGCATGCAGCTTGTCTGACTGGCGTATTGTCACACCCGGTCTATTACGCAGTATTTTGACCACTTCTGGATTCGTGGCCCCACTATCTAAATTACAAATCAGTCTGGCGCGCTGGCCCGCACGCGGGCAGATCAGCGTCTCTGCCCCTTTTCCCCAAAACGCCACTGCCGCCAGCAGTTCTTCCTCGTCTGCTGCCAGCGAGGTGACCGCCTGCTGATAATCTGAAGATGTCAAAAACATCGTATTCCCTCCTATCTTCCGAATAAGACTTTTCCCGGCAGCAATAGAACATGTTCCTGCTTCGGGCGCCTCGTTATTATCAAGGTAATGCTCCCTTTTCAGGCATTTTTCGATGGCGCAAACTCTGCTGCTGTGGTTTTCCATCTGGCTTGCCAGGCAGTATACCGCATCGGTCTGGTGGCGCTGGCAGGGTTAATTTCTGCGATGTTTTTCACCAACGATGCGGTACCTTGTAGGGGGCGATCATCCTTTTCGATCGACCCTTGCTGATGATGTGCACCAGACGGGCTGAC
>NZ_JBJGXA010000017.1:0-83636 GCF_045107195.1 Erwinia sp. AnSW2-5 | reverse complement strand
AGCCCCGTCCGTTCCGCCACTTATTAAAAATTATGCCTGCTAACTTTAGCAGGCATAATGTTAAGCATAATTTAGGGGCGTAGCTCAGTTGGTAGAGCACCGGTCTCCAAAACCGGGTGTCGCGAGTTCGAATCTCTCCGCCCCTGCCAAATAAAAACAATCCTTTGCTTCGGCAAAGGATTTTTTTTGTCTAAAATTCCTGCCATCTTATTCCTGTAGTCATCCTAAAAGCATCAAAAAGGACCAGCAAGCTGGCCCTGTTTGATGGTTATTTATACCAGTTATGCTCTTATATTCACCGGGGATTTAATGAGTTGCCGGATGTATGCTTGCTGATCGCTGTTTTGCAGCCATACCGCATACAGCGGTCTGGACGCTACGGCGGTATCAGGGATCACCAGCAGATCGCTGTACTCTTTACCCCACACATCCGGTAAAAATGCACAGGCACCAGTTGTATGCAGCAGTTGCCTGGCTAAATGTGCTGAGGTTGTCGTCAGTACCGGAACATCATCAGCGCCTGCAAGATAACTTTCATGTTGATGAAAATCAGCACCCCATTCCAACTTAATATAATCATATTTCTCCTTTTTCTCGGACTTTCTCGACCGGAAAAGAGTCAGTGAAATATGACCAATTTGCTGACTGGTCAATTCATCCATTTTGGGGGCTTCGGTTGTAATCAGCAGGTCAAGTTGCCTCTCATGTAGCTGTTTAACCAGCAAATGACGCTGCGCAACACGCGCTTCCAGATGTAAGCTTTCACGGGTCTCATACAGCGTTTGCAGCCACGGAGTCAGATAAGCCTCCCACAGAGAAGCACTGGCCCCGATCGACAGCTCGTGATGTTGCTGAGTGTGCGCTACCTCTTTCTTAGCCATCAGCCATGTGCTCATCAGACTCTCTGCATAGGGCAGCAAACGTTCCCCTGCAGACGTCAGCCTGATGTTATTACGATGGCGGGTAAACAGGTTCACTCCCAGCTGATTTTCAAGCTGTCTGATGCGAAAACTTACAGCAGATTGCGTGAGATAGAGTGCTTCCGCGGCACGTCCAAAGTGGCGAGTTCTGCTCACTTCAAGAAAGGTTTTCAGTAATTCCGTATCCACATCCATCTCCTAAAAAACATTTGTCGTTATGATTTAAATGTTTTGTTTTACACTCTGTCAAGCCTATCTAATACTCCGCGCCATAAATAGCACGGCCATAAATGAGTTAGGAGCGTGTAAAATGGCGGAAAGCTTCGCAACAACGAATCGTTTTTTTGATAACAAACATTACCCTCGCGGGTTCTCCCGTCACGGTGATTTCACCATCAAAGAAGCCCAACTTCTTGAGCGTTATGGTTACGCTTTCAACGAGCTGGACCTGGCAAAACGTGAGCCAGGTACGGAAGAAGAGCGTCTGTTCATTGAGGTGTGCCGGGGCGTGCGTGAGCCGCAAACCGAGGCAGAAAAAGTCTGGTCAAAATATATGACCCGAATTAAACGTCCTAAACGTTTCCATACCCTTTCCGGCGGCAAACCGCAGATGGAAGGCGTTGAAGACTACACGGATAGTGACGATTAAGAAAAAGGGGCTTCGGCCCCTTTTTCATTTACGCTATTGCAGGCTGTTATGCAGATGAATCAGCAGGCGGTCGATCCCTCGGTAACTGACAGCTTCCGTTAAATGCTCCCTGTTAACCTCGTTCTCCCCCGCCAGATCGGCAATCGTACGTGCCACTTTCAGCAGGCGTTGCCATGCCCGCACTGACAGTCCCAATTGGTTCAGCACTTGCTCCAGCCATTGAGCATCCTCAGGCGTAAGTGTACAGCATGCCTTGATATCGTGGTTGTTCATTACCGCATTCACTTTTCCGCAGCGATTGATCTGGCGTTCCCGTGCAACAAGCACACGCTCACGTACCTGCTGGCTGGATTCTCCGCCACCCTGCTGCGCACTTAGCATACCCGGTGGCAGTAATGGCACTTCAAGAGAGAGATCGAAGCGGTCGAGGAAAGGGCCAGACAGACGGCTGAGATAGCGCAATGTCTGCTGAGGTGAACTGCGATTATGCGGGCCACTATAATGCCCGGTTGGGCTGGGGTTCATTGCGGCGATCAGCTGAAAGCGTGCCGGATAGGTGATTTTGGCACGCGCACGCGAAATACTGATCTCCCCCGACTCAAGCGGCTCACGTAGTGCATCCAACGCACGGCGTTCAAACTCCGGTAGCTCATCAAGAAACAGTATGCCGTTGTGGGCAAGGGAAATTTCACCAGGCTTGGGCAGCGACCCTCCACCGACAAGTGCATACAGAGATGAACTGTGGTGAGGGGAACGGAACGGCCTCTGGCGCCACTGACGGTGGAGATCGCCACTGCCTAGCAGACTGGCTACGCTGGCACTCTCCAGGGCCTCACGATCGCTTAGAGGCGGCATCAGACCATTTAATCGCGATGCCAGCATCGTCTTCCCTGTGCCAGGTGGGCCGATTAATAGCAGATTATGTCCACCGGCCGCGGTGACCTCCAGTGCACGCTTTGCCTGCTGCTGGCCGATAATCTCGTTTAAGTCTCCTGTAACGTGCGGCATGCAACCCTGCTCATGGCTCTGGGCTTCTTCCAACTGCGTTCTGCCATGCAGGAAAGCACAGACCTCAAGAAGATGGCTGGCGATTAAACTCTTCCCGTGTTGGATCAGACCAACATCACTTTGGTTATCCGCTGAGAGGATTAGCTGTCTTCCTGCATCGAGTGCTGCAACGGCCGCAGGAATTGCGCCCTGTACGCCACGTAGCGCGCCGTTAAGGGCTAACTCACCGAGGAATTCATACCCGGTAAGTTTCGCTGCAGGAATCTGCTCTGAAGCTGCCAGAATAGCTATAGCGATGGGTAAGTCATACCTGCCACCTTCTTTCGGAAGATCGGCGGGGGCAAGGTTGACAGTAATGCGTTTTGCCGGAAAGGTGAAACCGCTGTTGATGATGGCGCTGCGCACGCGGTCGCGGGCTTCTTTGACAGTCGTTTCGGGCAGACCGACCAGCGACAAAGCGGGTAATCCATTACTCAGGTGGACTTCAACAGACACCAGCGGCGCCTGAATGCCCAATGCGGCACGGGTATTTGCAACAGATAGCGACATAAACACTCCTTGTATTCACTACAGTGTACTGTCGATTTTCCTCTTACGAGGATGAGATCGGGAATTTGTAAGCGGCGCCGTAATGAATTTCATCGGGTCGACTACGGATGACATCTTCGTGCGAGCCACCACACATTCTCACTATGTGGAAATAAAGCAGTCACGCGCCGTGAGTGATGAAAAAAAATCAATTTTTCCTTATTGACTGAAAAACAATAGTTTTTTCTGAATTTGCGTCAGCCGTCATAAAATAAAATGATGAAAAAAGTTGAATTAATGAAGATAACTGTGATAACTCTGTAGGCATTACTTCGAACAAGCGAATTAAAAGAATCCAAATGAAAGCCCTTCTACGAGTCATTAGCCTAGTCGTCATTAGCGTCGTCGTGATTATTATCACGCCGTGCGGGGCTACGCTCGGAGAAAGAAAGGCTTAAAAATCAAGCCTAATTTCGAAAGAACCCCCGCACCGAAAGGTCCGGGGGTTTTTTTTTGGCAAGGTATCAACGACAGAGGAACAGAATATGAACAGTAGCATAAAATGCTGTTGTTCCCAGCGAGAGGCGGGGGAATAACTATGAATGGTGCTCAGTGGGTGGTTCAAGCTTTGCGTGCACAGGGAGTCGAAACAGTTTTCGGCTATCCGGGTGGTGCAATCATGCCGGTCTATGACGCGCTCTATGACGGCGGTGTCGAACATCTACTGTGCCGCCATGAGCAGGGTGCAGCTATGGCCGCTATCGGCTTTGCACGAGCAACAGGTAAAGTTGGCGTCTGTATTGCGACGTCCGGGCCGGGTGCCACCAACCTGATCACCGGGTTGGCAGATGCTATGCTGGACTCCGTTCCTATCGTCGCCATCACGGGCCAGGTCTCTTCTGCCGTGATGGGGACGGATGCTTTCCAGGAGATTGACGTTCTCGGTCTGTCGCTGGCTTGCACCAAACACAGTTTCCTCGTTGAATCCCTTGATGAACTGCCTGTCGTGATGGCTGAAGCCTTTGCCATTGCGAAATCGGGTCGACCCGGTCCGGTGCTGGTTGATATTCCTAAGGATATCCAGTTAGCCAGCGGCGATCTGACCGCTCATCTGCTGCCGGTTGAACAGGAAATGGCGCATCCTCATGCGGAACTGCAGCAGGCACGTAACCTGCTGGCGCAGTCGAGTAAGCCGATTCTGTATGTTGGCGGCGGTGTCGGTATGGCTGATGCCGTACACGCGTTACGTGCTTTTGCGAAAGAGACGGGAATTCCTACCGTTGCGACGCTGAAAGGTCTGGGCGCACCTGATGCCGATGATGAGTGCTACCTTGGCATGCTGGGCATGCACGGGACTAAAGCGGCCAATCTGGCGGTACAGCGATGCGATCTGTTGATCGCCGTGGGGGCGCGTTTTGATGATCGCGTGACCGGTAAGCTCGACACCTTCGCCCCGCATGCTAGCGTGATCCATCTGGATATCGATCCGGCTGAGCTGCATAAACTGCGTCGTGCGCATGTCGGATTACAGGGCGATCTTAACAAGCTGTTACCCGATTTGTACCAGCCCGTGGCTATCGATGCCTGGCGCGAAGAGGTCAAAACGCTGAAGGCCGATCAGGGCTGGCGCTATGATCACCCTGGCGACGCTATTTTTGCCCCGCTGTTTTTAAAACAGTTATCAGACCGTAAACCGCAAAGTGCGGTAGTAACCACCGATGTGGGCCAGCATCAGATGTGGGCTGCCCAACATATGAGTTTCAACCGCCCGGAAAATTTCATCACCTCCAGCGGTCTGGGCACAATGGGCTTCGGCCTGCCTGCCGCCGTGGGTGCGCAGGTTGCCCGCCCGGATGACACCGTGATCTGCGTCTCCGGCGATGGCTCCTTTATGATGAATGTCCAGGAGCTGGGCACGGTTAAGCGTAAACAGCTGCCGGTAAAAATCGTTTTGATGGATAACCAGCGCCTGGGGATGGTACGCCAGTGGCAGCAGTTGTTCTTCGAAGAGCGCTACAGTGAAACAAATCTCTCAGATAACCCCGACTTTCTCGTCCTGGCCAGTGCTTTTGGCATTCCCGGCCAGCGTATTACCCGTAAAGATCAGGTCGACGCTGCATTAGACGCTTTGCTGCACAGTGAAGGGCCATACATGCTCCACGTCGCGATTGATGAGCATGAGAACGTCTGGCCTCTGGTACCACCGGGTGCCAGCAACGAAAATATGATGGAGAAGACTTCATGAAGCAGCATCAATTGTCTATAGAAGCACGCTTTCGCCCGGAAATACTGGAACGCATTTTGCGCGTCGTTCGCCACCGTGGCTTCCAGGTGTGCTCGATGAACATGGCGTCGCTGGTCAATACTGACAATATTAATATTGAAATGACCGTTGCCAGCCAGCGCTCTGTCGATTTACTGTCAACGCAGTTAAGTAAATTGATGGACGTTGCATGCGTTCAGGTTCAACAACAAACAACACAACAAATCCGCGCATAAGCGCGCAAGGAAACAAGAATGACGAAGAAAGCAGACTTTATCTGGTTCAACGGCGAGATGGTCAAATGGGAAGACGCAAAGGTCAGCGTGATGTCCCATGCACTGCACTACGGTACTTCAGTATTTGAAGGCGTACGCTGCTATGACTCGCACAAAGGACCAGTAGTCTTCCGCCATCGTGAACATATGCAGCGCCTGCGTGATTCTGCAAAAATCTACCGTTTCCCGGTCAGCCTGAGTGTTGATGAACTGATGGAAGCCTGCCGCGCCACGCTGCGCAAGAACAACCTGAAAAGCGCTTATATCCGTCCATTAGTCTTTGTGGGTGACGTTGGTCTGGGGGTTAACCCGCCGGACGGCTACGAAACGGATATCATCATTGCGGCCTTCCCGTGGGGCGCCTACCTGGGTGCTGAAGCGCTGGAGCAGGGCATTGATGCGATGGTGTCCTCATGGAACCGCGTCGCCCCTAACACCCTGCCAACCGCAGCGAAAGCCGGTGGTAACTACCTGTCCTCTCTGCTGGTCGGTAGTGAAGCACGCCGCCACGGTTACCAGGAAGGCATCGCGCTGGATACTCAGGGTTACATCTCTGAAGGTGCGGGCGAGAACCTGTTTGAAGTTAAAGACGGGATCCTGTTCACGCCGCCGTTCACCTCTTCTGCTCTGCCAGGGATTACTCGTGACGCCATCATCAAACTGGCGCAGGATATGGGTATTGAAGTCCGTGAGCAGGTGCTGTCTCGCGAATCTCTGTATCTGGCTGATGAAGTGTTCATGTCAGGCACAGCAGCGGAAATCACCCCGGTACGCAGCGTCGACGGTATTCAGGTTGGCGAAGGCAAGCGTGGCCCGGTAACCGAGCGTATTCAGTCTGCATTCTTTGGTCTGTTCACTGGTCAAACGGAAGACAAATGGGGCTGGTTGGATCCGGTTAACCCATAACAAAACATTCCTTTTCGCGGGCATCAGTTGATGCCCGCGCACTATCTGATTTCTGGAGTAAAGAGCATGCCTAAGTATCGTTCCGCTACCACCACCCACGGCCGTAATATGGCCGGTGCCCGTGCCCTGTGGCGCGCCACAGGAATGACCGATGATGATTTCGGCAAGCCGATTATTGCGGTGGTTAACTCCTTCACGCAATTCGTGCCGGGTCACGTTCACTTGCGCGATTTGGGGAAACTGGTTGCTGAAGAGATCGAAGCCTCTGGCGGCGTGGCGAAAGAGTTCAATACCATTGCGGTGGATGATGGTATCGCTATGGGCCACGGCGGGATGCTCTATTCTCTGCCGTCACGTGAGTTGATTGCTGACTCCGTGGAATACATGGTTAATGCGCACTGTGCCGATGCCATGGTGTGTATCTCCAACTGCGACAAAATCACCCCAGGCATGTTGATGGCCTCACTGCGCCTGAACATTCCAGTGATCTTTGTTTCCGGCGGCCCAATGGAAGCCGGTAAAACCAAGCTGTCTGATAAAATCATCAAGCTCGACCTCGTTGATGCGATGATCCAGGGCGCCAATCCGAACGTCAGCGATGCAGAGAGCGACCAGATTGAGCGATCGGCCTGTCCGACCTGCGGCTCCTGCTCCGGTATGTTCACGGCAAACTCAATGAACTGTCTGACCGAAGCGCTGGGTCTGTCACAGCCGGGCAACGGCTCGCTGCTGGCAACGCACGCTGACCGTAAAGAATTGTTCCTGAATGCCGGTCGTCGCATCGTTGCTCTGACCAAGCGTTACTACGAGCAGGATGATGAAACCGCATTGCCGCGCAGCATCGCCAGCAAAGCGGCATTTGAAAACGCCATTACGCTCGATATCGCCATGGGCGGTTCCACTAACACCGTTCTGCACCTGCTGGCTGCCGCGCAGGAAGGCGAAATCGATTTCGACATCTCAGATATCGACCGTCTGTCCCGCCTGGTTCCGCACCTGTGCAAAGTGGCACCCAGCACCCAGAAATACCATATGGAAGATGTGCACCGTGCGGGTGGCGTACTCGGCATCCTCGGTGAGCTGGACCGTGCCAACCTGCTGGACAACAGCGTGCGTAATATCCTCGGCCTGAGCCTGCGTGAAACGCTGGATCAGTACGATATCATGCTGACCAAAGATGAAGCCGTGAAGAAGATGTTCCGCGCTGGTCCGGCAGGCATTCGAACCACACAGGCGTTCTCGCAGGACACGCGCTGGGACACGTTAGATGACGATCGCCAGGAAGGGTGTATTCGTTCACGCGAATTCGCCTTCAGTCAGGATGGTGGTCTGGCCGTACTGTACGGCAACATCGCTGAAAATGGCTGTATTGTAAAAACGGCGGGCGTTGATGAAGGCAGTCTGGTCTTTAGCGGCCCGGCAAAAGTGTATGAAAGCCAGGATGATGCTGTTTCTGCCATTCTCGGCGGTAAAGTGGTTGCGGGTGACGTTGTCGTGATCCGCTACGAAGGGCCAAAAGGCGGTCCGGGTATGCAGGAAATGCTTTATCCAACCACCTACCTGAAATCAATGGGCCTCGGTAAAGCCTGTGCGCTGATCACCGATGGTCGTTTCTCTGGTGGTACATCCGGTCTTTCTATCGGCCATGCTTCACCAGAAGCGGCCAGTGGCGGCGTTATTGCGCTGGTGCAGGATGGCGATACCATCAACATCGATATTCCCAACCGCGGTATTCAGCTGGCGATCTCTGATGAGGAGCTTGATGCTCGTCGCCGTGCAGAAGAAGCGCGTGGCGATGAGGCCTGGACGCCACACGGTCGTGTGCGTCAGGTTTCCTTCGCGCTGCGTGCTTATGCCACGTTGGCAACCAGTGCCGATAAAGGCGCCGTCCGTGATAAGAGTAAGCTGGGAGGCTAACAAACATGGCTGAATCTCAACCGCTATCCGACCAGCCCAGTGGCGCAGAGTATCTGCGTGCCGTACTGCGTGCGCCGGTGTACGAAGCTGCACAGGTAACGCCTTTGCAGAAGATGGAGAAGATCTCTGCGCGTCTCGGTAATACGATTCTGGTGAAACGCGAAGATCGCCAGCCGGTTCACAGTTTCAAGCTGCGTGGCGCCTATACGATGATTGCCGGGCTAAACGCAGAACAGAAAGCCTGTGGTGTCATTACAGCATCAGCCGGTAACCACGCCCAGGGCGTGGCGCTGTCATCCACCAAGCTGGGAATTAAATCCCTGATTGTGATGCCGGTGGCGACAGCGGATATCAAAATAGATGCTGTGCGGGCGTTTGGCGGTGAGGTTTATCTGTTTGGGGCCAATTTTGATGAGGCCAAAGCCAAAGCCATTGAGCTGTCTGAGCAGCAGGGCTATACCTTTGTGCCGCCGTTCGACCATCCGATGGTGATCGCCGGGCAGGGCACGCTGGCGATGGAACTGCTGCAACAGGATGCACATCTGGATCGTGTGTTCGTGCCGGTCGGCGGCGGCGGTCTGGCGGCGGGTGTTGCCGTGTTGATCAAACAGTTGATGCCACAAATCAAAGTGATTGCGGTGGAAGCGGCTGATTCGGCCTGCCTGAAAGCTGCGCTGGATGCCGGGCATCCGGTTGATCTGCCACGCGTCGGGCTGTTTGCTGAAGGGGTGGCAGTGAAGCGGATCGGCAGCGAAACTTTCCGTCTTTGCCAGGAGTATCTTGACGACATCATCACCGTCGACAGCGATGCGATCTGTGCCGCGATGAAAGACCTGTTTGACGATGTGCGTGCGGTGGCGGAGCCTTCGGGCGCACTGGCACTGGCTGGCATGAAGAAGTATATCCAGCAGCACCAGATCCAGGGTGAGCGTCTGGCGCATGTGCTGTCCGGTGCTAACGTTAACTTCCACGGTTTGCGCTATGTTTCAGAGCGCTGCGAACTGGGAGAACAGCGCGAAGCGCTGCTGGCGGTGACGATCCCGGAGCAACAGGGCAGTTTCCTGCGTTTCTGTCAGTTGCTGGGTGGCCGCTCGGTCACCGAGTTCAACTACCGTTACGCCAACGCAGACGATGCCTGTATTTTCGTCGGTGTACGACTGACGCGCGGGCTGTCCGAGCGTGAGGAGATTCTGGCGTTGCTGTCAGAAGGCGGTTACAAGGTGGTGGATCTCTCCGACGACGAGATGGCGAAGCTGCATGTGCGTTACATGGTGGGCGGGCGTCCGTCGAAGCCATTACGTGAAAAGCTATTCAGCTTTGAATTCCCGGAAGCACCGGGTGCGCTGCTGCGTTTTCTGCAAACACTGGGTACCCACTGGAATATCTCGCTGTTCCATTATCGTAGCCACGGCACCGATTATGGCCGCGTGCTGGCGGCGTTTGAGCTGAGTGACAGTGAACCTAAGTTTGAAGAGCATCTGGCGGCACTGGGTTATGATTTCCATGATGAAACGCATAACCCGGCTTTCCGCTTCTTCCTTGCCGGTTAAAGCAGTTTCCAGAAAGCATCAATAAGCGGCTCAGTGAGCCGCTTTTTTTGTACGCAAACGCCCAGCTCAAACGGTGCCACCATCTCCACATCTTCCAGCTCCAGAATGCGGTTGCGTATCGGTTCCGGGCTGTTCTCCAGCACCACATCCGGTAGCAAAGCAATGCCACAGCCCAGCGCCACCATTGACACAATCGCCTCATGGCCGGAAACCGTCGCATAAATCTGCGGATTGGCGATATGACGGTGACGGAACCAGAGATCAATACGCCGCCGCGAAGGGCCCTGAGCGGGCAGGATAAACGGAATTTGCGCCCAGTCGGGCTGCGGCTGCGTGGCCTGAGTCCGCACCGGGCACGGCAGCGCCGGGGCGATTAACACCAGCGGAATTAATCCCAACGGGGTAAAGCCAATGCTGGTGGGCAGCGTTTCCGGCCGCCCGGCGATGGCGATATCCACTTCGTTAGACTGTACTTTTTCCACCGCATCGGCCGCATCACCGGTGGTGAGTTTAATTTCGACCAGCGGATGTTCGGCACGAAAGCGATCGAGGATCGGCGGCAGATGGCTGTAAGCGGCGGTCACTGAGCAGAACATTTTCATCTCGCCACTGAGCGACGGACCGTTCTGGCCTATCGCGTGCCGCATCTGCTGGTACTGTAGCAGCGTCTGTTGGGCAAACTGACGGAGACGTTCTCCGGCATCGGTCAGGGTGACGGTGCGGTTATCACGCAAAAACAACGTCTGGCCGAGGTCTTCTTCCAGTCGCTGGATTTGCCGTGAGAGCGTGGAAGGACTGACATGCATCGCCCGCGCACTGCGCCCAAAATGGCGGCTGTCAGCCAGATGTAGAAACAATTTCAGGTCGCGCAAATCCATCAAATACCCGCCTCAGGTTCACGTTGCAAAATGTGCAACGTCACGTTGTTAATATATCAATTTCAGCAACGCATTTCCTGTCATATGATAAGGTCTATTCAGGGTAAGGAATTAATCACCTACCCGGACAACAAACAATAATGCGAACACAACCTCATACGGAGTACCCCATGGCTAACTATTTCAACACTTTGAACCTGCGCAACCAGTTGGCGCAATTAGGTAAATGCCGCTTTATGGCTCGCGAAGAATTCGCTGATGAAGCCAGCTACCTGAAAGGCAAAAAAGTCGTCATCGTTGGTTGTGGTGCTCAGGGCCTGAACCAGGGTCTGAACATGCGCGATTCTGGCCTGGACATTGCCTATGCTCTGCGTGCTGAAGCGATTGCTGAGAAACGTGCTTCATGGCGTAAAGCGACCGAAAACGGCTTCAAAGTGGGCACTTACGAAGAACTGATCCCGCAGGCAGACCTGGTGGTTAACCTGACGCCGGACAAACAGCACACCTCTGTTGTTCAGGCTGTTCAGCCGCTGATGAAAGACGGCGCAGCACTGGGTTACTCTCATGGCTTCAACATTGTTGAAGTGGGTGAGCAGGTGCGTAAAGACATCACCGTTGTGATGGTCGCGCCGAAATGCCCGGGTACTGAAGTTCGTGAAGAGTACAAACGTGGTTTCGGCGTACCAACGCTGATCGCGGTTCACCCGGAAAACGATCCGAAAGGCGAAGGCATGGCGATTGCTAAAGCCTGGGCCGCGGCGACCGGTGGTCACCGTGCGGGCGTGTTGGAGTCTTCTTTTGTTGCGGAAGTGAAATCTGACCTGATGGGTGAGCAGACTATCCTGTGTGGTATGTTGCAGGCTGGTTCACTGCTGTGCTTCGACAAGCTGGTGGCTGAAGGCACTGACGCACCTTATGCAGAAAAACTGATTCAGTTCGGCTGGGAAACCATCACCGAAGCGCTGAAGCAGGGTGGCATCACCCTGATGATGGACCGCCTGTCTAACCCGGCAAAACTGCGTGCTTTCGCCCTGTCTGAGCAGCTGAAAACTATCATGGCGCCGCTGTTCCAGAAGCACATGGATGACATCATCTCCGGTGAGTTCTCTTCCGGTATGATGGCTGACTGGGCGAACGACGATAAAAACCTGCTGGGCTGGCGTGAAGAGACCGGTAAAACCGCTTTCGAAACCGCTGCACAGTTTGAAGGTAAAATTGCCGAGCAGGATTACTTCGACCAGGGCGTTGTGATGATTGCCATGGTGAAAGCGGGCGTTGAGCTGGCATTCGAAACCATGGTTGCTGCTGGCATCATCGAAGAGTCTGCTTACTACGAATCACTGCACGAGCTGCCGCTGATTGCGAACACTATCGCACGTAAGCGTCTGTATGAAATGAACGTGGTTATCTCTGATACCGCAGAATATGGTAACTACCTGTTCTCTTACGCGGCAGTACCGCTGTTGAAAGAGTTCATGACCACTCTGCAGGCAGGCGATCTGGGTAAAGCCGTGAACACTGCAACCACCGTTGATAATGCGCAGCTGCGTGATGTGAACGAAGCCATCCGCAACCACGATATCGAATCTGTAGGCCGCAAACTGCGTGGCTACATGACGGATATGAAGCGTATCGCTGTCGCAGGTTAATCATCCAAAGCCTGGGGCGGATCCATAATCCGCCCGAAAAAAAAGCGCCGCAAGGCGCTTTTTTCATTAGTTACGGTACAACACTTTAATGATGTGGTAGCCGAACTGGGTATGCAGTGGGCCCTGTGGCTCGATCAGTGGGCAAGAGAACACCACTTTATCGAATGCTGGCACCATCGCACCTTGTTTAAACTCACCTAAATGGCCGCCTTTCTTGCCTGACGGGCAGGTTGAGTGCTTCTTCGCCAGCTTCTCAAAATCGGCGCCTTCTGCCAGCTGGGCTAACAGGTCCTGAGCCAGTTTCTCTTCTTTTACCAGAATGTGCAGTGCTGCTGCCATTTTTGCCATGATGTTACCTTGAGTCATAGGGATTTGGCTGGCTATACTACCACGCTGTTATTTTCTTCCCTCTGCAATTTCATTGAGTGACTTATCTATGCGTCTTAATCCTGGTCAGCAACACGCCGTCGAATTTGTTACCGGGCCTTGCCTGGTACTGGCTGGTGCCGGTTCGGGCAAAACACGCGTGATCACCAACAAAATTGCCCATTTGATCCGCGAGTGCGGCTATCAGGCGCGCCATATCGCTGCAGTGACGTTTACCAATAAAGCATCGCGTGAGATGAAAGAGCGAGTGGCGCAAACCCTCGGCCGTAAAGAGGCTCGCGGGCTGATGATTTCGACCTTCCACACCCTGGGGCTGGAAATCATCAAACGCGAGTATGCTGCGCTGGGAATGAAAGCCAAATTTTCGCTGTTTGACGATCAGGATCAGCTGGCATTACTCAAAGATCTGACGGAAGAGTGGCTGGAAAATGATAAAACCCAGCTGCAACAGCTGGTCTCGACGATCTCGAACTGGAAAAACGATCTGATGGATCCATCGCGTGCGGCTGCGGGGGCGCTGTCCGAGCGTGATAAGCTCTTTGCCCGCTGTTATGCGCTGTATGACCGCCATCTTAAGTCGTGCAACGTGCTGGACTTCGACGATCTGATCCTGCTGCCCACGCTGTTGTTTCAGCGTAATCTGGAGGTTCGCGAACGCTGGCAGCAACGTATACGCTATTTGCTGGTGGACGAATACCAGGATACCAACACCAGCCAGTATGAGCTGGTGAAGCTGCTGGTGGGTAACCGGGCACGTTTCACCGTGGTGGGGGATGACGATCAGTCTATCTACTCCTGGCGTGGGGCGCGGCCACAAAACCTGGTTCTGCTGCAGGAGGATTTCCCGGCGTTACAGGTGATTAAACTGGAGCAGAACTACCGCTCTTCTGAACGCATTTTGAAAGCCGCGAATATCTTGATCGCCAATAACCCGCATGTGTTTGAAAAGCGTCTGTTCTCTGAGCTGGGCTATGGGGCCGAGCTAAAAGTGATCACGGCCAACCATGAAGATCATGAAGCGGAACGCGTGACCGGGGAGTTAATTGCCCATCACTTCATCAACAAGACCGGCTACAAAGATTACGCCATTCTCTATCGTGGTAACCATCAGTCGCGGGTGTTCGAAAAGATGTTGATGCAAAACCGCATCCCGTATCGTATCTCAGGCGGCACTTCATTCTTCTCACGCCCGGAGATCAAAGACCTGCTCGCCTATTTACGCGTGCTGACTAACGCTGACGACGACAGTGCGTTTATGCGTATTGTGAATACCCCACGGCGCGAAATCGGTTCAACCACCCTGCAAAAGCTGGGTGACTGGGCAACGCAACGCAACAAGAGTTTGTTCAGCGCCAGTTTTGATATGGGTCTGGAGCAGACGCTCAACGGACGCGGGCTGGAATCCTTACAGCGTTTTACTCACTGGTTGCAGGAGATCGCCAGACTGGCCGAACGTGAGCCTGTAGCTGCGGTGCGTGATTTGATCCGTGGCATCGATTACGAAAGCTGGCTGTTTGAAACGTCGCCCAGCCAAAAAGCTGCTGAAATGCGTATGAAGAACGTCAATACCTTGTTCCAGTGGATGACGGAAATGCTCGAAGGCAGCGATATTGACGAAGCAATGACGCTGACCCAGGTGGTAACGCGCTTCACCCTGCGCGACATGATG
Source organism: Erwinia sp. AnSW2-5 (assembly GCF_045107195.1). Taxonomy (NCBI): domain Bacteria; kingdom Pseudomonadati; phylum Pseudomonadota; class Gammaproteobacteria; order Enterobacterales; family Erwiniaceae; genus Erwinia; species Erwinia sp. AnSW2-5. Next base: position 69,037 of record NZ_JBJGXA010000017.1, on the reverse strand, counting down.
GAGCGTGGCGAAAGCGATGAAGATTCCGATCAGGTCCAGTTGATGACATTACACGCCTCTAAGGGCCTGGAGTTCCCTTACGTGTTCCTGGTCGGTATGGAAGAGGGGTTATTACCGCATCAGAGCAGCATCGACGAGAACAACGTCGAAGAGGAGCGCCGCCTGGCTTATGTGGGGATTACCCGCGCGCAGAAAGAGCTGACCTTTACCCTGTGCCGTGAACGTCGCCAGTATGGTGAGCTAGTGCGCCCGGAAGTCAGCCGTTTCCTGCTGGAACTGCCGCAGGATGACTTACAGTGGGAAAGCGAGCGTAAGGTGGTCAGTGCGGAAGAGCGTATGCAGAAAGGCCAGAGCCACCTGGCGAATCTCCGTGCTCAGCTGGCGAAAGCGAAGAAATAGCGCCCGGATTGACGCCGCATCACCGGGCGTAGCCGATCTCAAATGAGCACTAATGACCAGTGTACATAGCTCTGCCAGTGTGCTTCCTGCTCCAGCAGTTCTGCCCGCAGAGGATGGGCTTCCAGCCAGCCTGTCGGCAATGTCAGCGTCAGATTGTCATCATCCGCCAGCAAACGAACGGCGGGCAGCATGTCATCACGCCTGCGGCTGGCGAAAATAATCGCTAATCGCAGCAGACGGCACATGCGTTCGGCAACACGTGGCGGCACCGCATTCTGCTGACTTAACAACGCCAGATCGATGCCGTTCACCTGATTTTGCAGGAGTGTCGCCAGGAGCTTTTTTTGCGCTGGCGTAAAGCCCGGCAAATCAAGGTGGCGCACCAGATAAGCTGCATGCTGTGGTGCCTGACGGAAATCGACACTCAAACCAATCTCGTGGATCAGGCAGGCGCTTTCCAGTAGTTCCCGGCTGCGGTCATCCAGTTTCCACACCTGGCTGACCTGACGGGCAAAACTGTCTGCCAGTTGGCGAACACGATCTGCCTGCTCAGGATCAATCGCAAAACGGCGCTGGATATTGTGCAGCGTGCGGTTGCGGATATCGCGATCCACCGGCAGATGCAGCATGCCATACACCAGACCTTCACGCAGCGCGCCACCGGCCAGCGTCATACTGTTGATATTCAGTTCGGTAAAGATAGCAATCAGAATCGACAGGCCGCTGGGGAAGACCAGCGCACGCTCAAGAGTCAGCCCCTCAATCTCCAGCTCTTCCAGCTTGCCGCACTGAATAGCACGCTGTTTGAGTTGTTCGAGTTTACTGAGCGTGATGCGTTCATCCATGCCCTGAGCCATCATAATTTCTTGCAGGGCTTGTACTGTGCCGGACGCACCCACGCAGACCTGCCAGCCCTGTGTGCGTAAAGCGTCAGCAACCGGACGGATCATGGCGCGTGCGGCCTGTTCCGCCTGCTCGAAATTGTCTTTACCCAGATGACGATCGGTGAAGTAGCGTTCAAGCCAGGTGACACAGCCCATCGACAGGCTAAACAGCGTCGTGGTCTGTGAACCTCTGCCGGTGACCAGCTCCGTGCTGCCACCGCCGATGTCGACGACCAGGCGTTTGTCCGAGCCACCCGTGGTATGCGCCACACCTTGATAAATCAGGCGTGCTTCATCTTCACCGCTAATGACATTGACCGGGCAACCGAGGATCTCCTGCGCTTTGACCAGGAAACTCCCGGCATTGGAAGCAATACGCAGCGTGGCTGTCGCAACAACGCGGATTTGTTCGGGAGGGATGTCCTGCAGCTGTTCGGAAAACAACCGCAGACACTGCCAGCCCCGTTCCATCGCCTCATCAGAAAGATGATTATCGGCATCGAGACCAGCAGCAAGACGCACCTTGCGCTTGATGCGGGCAATGGTCTGGATGCTGCCAGCCACTTCGCGCACCACCAACATATGAAAGCTGTTCGATCCTAAATCGATCGCAGCATAGAGTGATGATGCACTTAGCATGGCGGCTTAACCTGAACGTTTGCGGTTAGGGTTACGCGGTGCGCTACTGCGGCGGTTATTATTTCCACCACGGCGCGGGCCATTACCAGAACGGTTACGTGTTAAACGTTTTGGTGGTGGCAGTTCGCTCATCAGCGCATCGCTGTTATAGCGGCTGACCGAAATGCTGTGACCGATATATTCTTCAATACCCGGCAGGTTCAGCGCGTACTCTTCACAAGCGAGGCTGATAGAGTGACCATTTGCGCCTGCACGACCTGTACGACCAATGCGGTGAACGTAGTCTTCACAGTCGTCGGGTAAGTCGTAGTTAAACACGTGGGTCACTGCAGGGATATGCAGGCCGCGTGCAGCGACATCCGTAGCGACCAGGATGTCGACATCACCTTTGGTGAAATCATCCAGGATACGCAGACGTTTTTTCTGTGCCACATCGCCAGTTAACAAACCCACACGGTGACCATCTGCTGCCAGGTGGCCCCAGACATCTTCACAGCGGTGCTTGGTATTGGCGAAAATGATGGCACGATCGGGCCACTCTTCTTCCAGTAGCGTTTGCAGCAAACGCATTTTCTCTTCATTGGAAGGGTAGAACAGCTCTTCTTTAATACGGTGTCCGGTTTTCTGCTCCGGTTCGACTTCAACGTATTCTGCGTTGTTCATGTTCTCAAACGCCAGTTCACGGACGCGGAAGGACAATGTTGCAGAGAACAGCATATTCAGGCGCTGGTTGGCGGCAGGCATGCGACGGAACAACCAACGAATGTCTTTAATGAAGCCGAGATCGAACATGCGATCAGCTTCGTCGAGTACCACCACCTGGATGGCGCCTAAATTCACGTGATTCTGTTTAGCGTAATCGATTAAACGACCGGTGGTGCCGATCAACACATCGACGCCGCTTTCGAGCACTTTCAGTTGCTTATCATAGCCATCGCCACCGTAAGCCAGACCAAGCTTCAGTCCGGTTACCTGCGCCAGAGGCTCTGCATCTGCATGAATCTGCACCGCCAGTTCGCGCGTTGGTGCCAGAATCAGCGCCCGCGGTTGGTTAACCTGGCGACCTTCCGGTGCGGGGTGAGAAAGAAGATGATGGAACGTTGACGTCAGAAACGCCATCGTTTTCCCGGTACCGGTTTGCGCCTGACCTGCTACATCACGCCCGGAGAGCGTAAACGGTAATGCCAGCGCCTGGATAGGCGTGCAATTATGAAACCCTTTAGTTTCAAGGGCTTCAATAACCTGAGGGTGCAGGGCGAAGTCGGAAAACTTCTGTTCGGTTAAGTGTGTTTTGCTCATAGTGTGGTAGAATATCAGCTTACTATTGCTTTACGAAAGCTTATCCGGTGAAATAAAAGCAGTACAATAAACTCAGCCTGATGCTGCTTAATGCAACATCAAGGTAAAGATAATCTCCTGGAGTAAACATGAGCGATAAAATTGTTCACCTGACCGATGACAGCTTTGAAACCGACGTTCTGAAAGCAGAAGGTCTGACGCTGGTTGACTTCTGGGCAGAATGGTGTGGCCCTTGCAAAATGATTGCCCCTATTCTTGACGAAGTGGCCGAAGAGTTCGAAGGCAAACTCACCGTTGCTAAACTGAATATTGATGAAAACCCTGCTACCGCACCTAAGTACGGTATCCGTGGCATCCCAACCTTGCTGTTGTTTAAGAATGGCGAAGTGGCCGCGACAAAAGTCGGCGCACTGTCTAAAGGCCAGCTCAAAGAGTTCCTGAACGCGAACCTGGGCTAATCATGCCGTGCCGGCGCCTTGCGGTTTGAATTTTTCGCTGACCGCTAGACGTCCGGCATTAAGCATGCTAAGTTAAATCTACTGCACTACGCACTTGCCTTGTAGTTTGAATCTTTAGAATTACTCCTTGTTGAACACAGTATTCATCAAAAGTCTTACAGATGTTCAGCAATCTGACGGTTAGTATCAACTGATTTCCGGCTTCTTGTCCTCACCGTCTCCTCGTCTCAGATTTGCGTTTTCCTGCACGTGATCATCGAGTGGACTTCGGAACCAAGAACCAATTAAACAGGCATGGATCTTTCGCCATACCATTCACGACAAACAGTTCATGTTTTACCCCGAGTTTAAGAACCCACCATTATGAATCTTACCGAATTAAAAAATACGCCGGTTTCTGACCTGATTACCCTCGGCGAAAATATGGGGCTGGAAAACCTGGCGCGCTTGCGCAAACAGGACATTATCTTCGCCATCCTCAAGCAACACGCGAAAAGTGGCGAAGACATCTTCGGCGACGGCGTACTCGAGATATTGCAGGATGGATTTGGTTTCCTCCGCTCAGGAGACAGCTCCTACCTCGCCGGTCCCGATGATATCTACGTTTCTCCCAGCCAAATCCGCCGCTTCAACCTCCGCACAGGTGACTCCATCTCTGGCAAGATTCGCCCGCCAAAAGAAGGTGAACGTTACTTTGCACTGCTGAAAGTTAATGAAGTAAACTACGACAAACCGGAAAATGCCCGTAATAAAATCCTGTTTGAAAACTTAACGCCGCTGCATGCCAATTCTCGTCTGCGCATGGAGCGTGGCAACGGTTCTACCGAAGATTTGACCGCCCGCGTACTGGATTTGGCTTCGCCAATCGGTCGTGGTCAGCGTGGTCTGATCGTGGCTCCCCCGAAAGCCGGTAAAACCATGCTGCTGCAGAACATCGCGCAGAGCATTGCTTACAACCACCCAGACTGCGTGCTGATGGTGTTGCTGATTGACGAGCGTCCGGAAGAAGTGACCGAGATGCAGCGTCTGGTTAAAGGTGAAGTTATCGCTTCAACCTTCGACGAACCTGCCTCCCGTCACGTTCAGGTTGCTGAGATGGTGATCGAAAAAGCCAAGCGTCTGGTTGAGCACAAGAAAGACGTGATCATCCTGCTGGACTCCATCACCCGTCTGGCGCGTGCCTATAACACCGTTGTTCCTGCTTCTGGCAAGGTACTGACCGGTGGTGTGGATGCCAACGCCCTGCATCGTCCGAAGCGTTTCTTCGGTGCTGCGCGTAATGTGGAAGAGGGCGGAAGCCTGACCATTATCGCCACCGCACTGGTTGATACCGGTTCGAAGATGGATGAAGTGATCTACGAAGAGTTTAAAGGTACAGGTAACATGGAACTGCATCTGGCGCGTAAAATCGCTGAGAAACGTGTGTTCCCTGCTATTGACTACAATCGCTCCGGTACGCGTAAAGAAGAGTTGCTTACGACCTCCGAAGAGCTGCAGAAGATGTGGATCCTGCGCAAGATTATTCACCCAATGGGCGAAATCGACGCGATGGAGTTCCTTATCAACAAGCTGGCGATGACGAAAACCAATGATGATTTCTTCGATATGATGAAACGTTCATAACAGGTCGTTGGGCTGCGGGCAGGCGACGAACTGATCGTCTGGTCATGCCGCAGTCGTCAAATTAAGTACAAAACTCGGGTAACGCCACGCATAGTCGTGGCGTTTTTTGTTTTTGGCCTATAGGCTATCCTGATCTGGGAGAATTAATCTAAAGAACGGCACAGGACACTGATCAATCGCGATACTGATTATGCTTGTCCTGGTGAATAAAATCAGAATTGTAGAGATGCTATTGGCACAAATATTGCTTATAACATTGTGCAATTCTTAGCAGAGAGCTGGATAATGTGAATTTACTCAATATGAGTACAGAACTTGGCCTGACTTTTTTATTTTCATTGGTGTTTCTTTTCTTTGCACGTAAAGCGGCTAAAAAAATTGGATTGGTGGACAAACCCAATTACCGCAAACGTCATCAGGGGGCCATTCCGCTGGTAGGCGGTATCTCTGTGTTTGCAGGCAGTTGTTTTGCATTTGCATTGACGAACTTCTACATACCTCATTCAGTACTTTATCTGGCTTGTGCCGGCTGCCTGGTACTGGTCGGGGCGCTTGATGATCGTTACGACATCAGTGTGAAATTCCGCGCTGTTGTACAGGCGGGCGTCGCCATTGTCATGATGATGAAAGCCAAACTGTACCTGCTAAGCCTGGGCTACATCTTTGGCCCGTGGGAACTGGTAGTGGGGCCGTTCGGCTATGTGCTGACGCTGTTTGCCGTCTGGGCTGCGATCAATGCCTTCAATATGGTGGATGGCATCGACGGGCTGCTGGGCGGTTTATCCTGCGTCACTTTCCTCGCGATGGGGGTGATACTACTGTTTGATGGGCAGAGCAGTCTTGCCATGTGGTGCTTTATCATGATTGCTGCCATTGTGCCCTACATCCTGTTGAATCTGGGTATGTTTGGCCGCCGCTACAAAGTCTTTATGGGGGATGCTGGCAGCACGGTGATTGGCTTCACGATTATCTGGATCCTGTTAGAGGCGACCCAGGGTCAGAACCATCCCATCACGCCGGTCACTGCGCTTTGGCTGATCGCGATCCCGTTAATGGATATGGTCGCCATTATGTATCGCCGTCTGAGCAAAGGAATGAGCCCATTCTCCGCCGATCGCCAGCATATTCATCATCTGATCATGCGCGCCGGTTTTACTTCGCGTCAGGCATTTGTTCTGATCACTGCGGCTGCGGCCCTGCTGGCCATCGTCGGTGTGTTGGGGGAATACCTCTCATTTATCCCTGAATGGATGATGCTGGTCCTGTTCTTGCTGGCATTTATGCTTTATGGCTACTGCATCAAACGCGCGTGGCGCGTGGCACGAATGATTAAACGGTTTAAACGCCGTCTGCGAAATAACAATAATGACAGCAAATCTTCCACTGACTGACCTATGCCCTGACGACAAGGAAACAGATGTATGACCTATCCTGACGCTGCAGATAACGAGCTGGATATTCGTGGCCTTTGCTGCACGCTATGGCGCGGTAAGTTATGGATTCTTGCGGGAGGTGTGCTCTTTGCGCTGCTTGCCTGGACCTATTCGCTGCTGGTGACGCCGAAATGGAGCACCACGGCGATTGTGGATCGGCCTACGGTGAATATGCTGTCCGGGTTTTATTCCCAGAAGCAGTTTCTCAACAATCTGGATATCCGTGCCGGCAGCCTGACCGTGGCTCCACCGACGGTGATGGATGAAGCGTATCAGGAGTTTATGATGCAGCTTTTTGCCTGGGATACGCGTCGTGATTTCTGGTTACAGTCCAGCTATTACCAGCAGCGTAAAAGCGGTAAGGCGCGTGAAGATGCAGCCTTACTGGATGAAATGATTGCTAATATCCAGTTCCAGCCCGCCGACAGTGCAAAAAATATCAACGATACCGTCAAGCTGATCGCGGAAACGGCAGCAGATGCGAATGCGCTGCTACGCCAGTATGTTGCCTTTGCCAATGCCCGTGCTACCACCCATCTCAATGAAGAACTCACGGCGGCCTGGGCTGCACGCAGCATCCAGTTAAAGGCACAGATCAAACGCCAGGAAGCGGTAGCCAAAGCTATTTACGACCGTCAGATCAACAGCATCGGACAGGCGCTGAAAATTGCGCAACAGCAGGGCTTCGAACAAGCGAAAACGCAGACCCCTTCGGAGCAATTACCGGACTCTGAAATGTTCATGCTCGGCAGGCCAATGTTGCAGGCGCGCCTGGAAAATCTGCGTGCAACGGGCCCGTCCTACGATCTGGAGTACGATCAAAACCGGGCCATGCAGGCGACGCTGAATGTCGGCCCTACGTTGGTAAAATCATTCCAGACCTGGCGTTATCTGCGCACACCGGAAGAGCCGGTAAACCGTGACAGCCCACGCCGTGTATTACTGATGATCATGTGGGGCACGGTAGGTGTGTTGCTGGGTGCCGGGACTGCGCTGGTGCGCCGCTCTCGCCGTTAAGGGCACTGAACAAGTGCTGTTAAACCATTTCGAATTAAGAGAGTCACGGTGAAAGTATTAACGGTTTTTGGCACGCGTCCCGAAGCGATAAAAATGGCACCCCTGGTGCATGCGCTGGCGCAGGACGAGGACATCGAGTCACGCCTGTGCGTGACCGCACAGCATAGGGAAATGCTCGATCAGGTATTGCACCTGTTTTCCATCGTGCCGGATTACGATCTTAATATCATGCAGCCTGGCCAGGGTTTGACCGAGATCACCAGCCGCATTCTGGAGGGATTGAAAACGGTGTTTGCCGATTTCACCCCAGATGTAGTGCTGGTTCACGGTGACACCACCACCACGCTGGCTGCCAGTCTTGCCGCTTTTTACCACCGAATTCCGGTGGGGCACGTAGAAGCAGGGTTGCGCACGGGTGACCTTTGGTCGCCGTGGCCAGAAGAAGCGAACCGCACGCTGACTGGCCATCTTGCCAGCTACCACTTCACGCCGACCAGCAATTCGCAGCAGAACCTGTTGCGTGAAAATCTGCCCGCATCGCGTATTTTCGTGACTGGCAACACGGTGATTGATGCGCTGTTTTGGGTACGTGATCGCGTACTCAGCGACGATGCGCTGAGAAATAGCCTGGCAGCCCGCTATCCTTTCCTGGATGCGGATAAGAAGCTGATTCTGGTCACCGGCCATCGTCGCGAAAGTTTCGGTGGCGGCTTTGAGCGCATTTGCAACGCGCTGGCTGAAATTGCACGCCTGCATCCGGACACGCAGATTGTCTATCCGGTGCATCTCAATCCGAATGTCAGTGAGCCGGTAAACCGCATTCTGCGGGGTATAGATAATATCATTTTGATTGAACCGCAGGAGTACCTGCCCTTTGTCTGGCTGATGGATCGCGCCTGGCTGATCCTGACGGATTCCGGTGGCATTCAGGAAGAAGCGCCCTCGCTCGGTAAACCGGTGCTGGTGATGCGTGATGCCACTGAACGCCCTGAGGCGGTCGCCGCGGGCACCGTCAAACTGGTGGGCACCGACGGCGCGAAGATCGTCAGCGAAGTGACTCGACTGCTCACCGATGAGGACGCGTGGCATGCAATGAGCCGCGCCCATAACCCGTACGGTGACGGGTTGGCCTGTCAGCGCATTGTGCAGGCCCTTAAAAATAATCGGATAACATTATGAGTTTCAATACCATTTCAGTGATCGGGCTGGGTTATATCGGCCTGCCTACCGCCGCCGCTTTTGCTTCACGCCAAAAGCAGGTGATCGGCATTGATATCAATGCGCACGCGGTGGAAACCATCAACCGCGGCGAGATCCACATTGTCGAACCGGATCTCGATCGTGTTGTGAAAACCGCTGTAGAAGGCGGCTGGTTACGCGCTGCTACGCAGCCACAGGCTGCCGATGCATATCTGATTGCGGTACCGACACCGTTCAAAGGCGACCACCAGCCGGATATGGCTTACGTACAGGCGGCGGCCGAGTCGGTTGCCCCGGTGCTGAAAAAGGGTGATCTGGTGATCCTGGAATCGACCTCACCGGTTGGCGCGACCGAACAGATGGCGGCATGGCTGGCGGCAGCCCGATCTGATCTGACGTTCCCACAGCAGGCAGGTGAAAACGCGGATATTCAGGTGGCCTATTGCCCGGAGCGCGTGTTGCCTGGCCAGGTGATGGTTGAACTGTTTAAAAACGATCGTGTGATTGGCGGCATGACGCCACGCTGTTCACAGCGCGCCTGCGATCTGTACAACATCTTCCTTGAAGGTGAGTGCGTGGTCACTAACTCGCGCACCGCTGAGATGTGCAAATTAACCGAGAACAGCTTCCGCGACGTCAATATTGCCTTCGCGAACGAGCTGTCGCTGATCGCGGCCGATCAGGGCATCAACGTCTGGGAGTTGATCCGGCTGGCCAATCGCCACCCGCGCGTCAATATTCTGCAACCTGGGCCTGGCGTGGGCGGGCACTGTATCGCGGTCGACCCGTGGTTTATTGTTGCGCAGAACCCGGTACAGGCACGGTTGATCCGCACTGCGCGTGAAGTTAACGACAGTAAGCCGCACTGGGTGCTGGAGCAGGTGCAGCGCCAGGTGGCCGATTGCCTGATGAGCAACAACACACGCGCCAGCGAGCTGAAAATCGCCTGTTTTGGTTTGGCGTTTAAACCCGATATTGACGACCTGCGGGAAAGCCCGGCAGTGCAGGTCACGAAAATGATTGCCGACTGGCATCAGGGCACCACGCTGGTGGTGGAACCTAACGTGCAGCAGCTTCCGGCAAAACTGCGGGACAGCGTGACGTTAGTGGCGCTGGAGGATGCGCTGCAACAGGCCGACGTGCTGGTGATGCTGGTAGATCATCGACAGTTTAAAGCCATTGATCCGACCGCTGTGAGCCAGCAATGGATTGTTGATACGAAAGGTGTCTGGCGATGAAACGTATTCTGGTGACGGGTGGGGCGGGTTTTATTGGATCTGCCGTAGTCCGTCATATTATCGCGACGACGGATGATCAGGTGCTGGTGCTGGATAAACTCAGCTACGCAGGCAACCTGGCCTCGTTAGCCCCTGTTGCGGATAACCCGCGCTTTGCCTTCGACAAAGTCGATATCTGCGACCGTATCGCGGTTGATAAGGCGATTGCTGCCTTTCACCCCGACCTGATTATGCATCTTGCTGCAGAAAGCCATGTGGATCGTTCGATTGACGGCCCGCTGGCGTTTATTGAAACCAATATTGTCGGTACTTATATGATGTTGGAGGCGGCTCGTCACTACTGGAGCAGGTTGCCAGCGTCAGAGAAATCAGCGTTTATTTTCCACCATATCTCAACAGATGAAGTGTTCGGTGACCTGGAAAACGACAGTGATTATTTCACTGAAAGCACTCCCTATGCGCCGAGCAGCCCCTATTCTGCCAGCAAGGCCAGCAGTGACCATTTAGTGCGTGCCTGGCACCGCACCTACGGCCTGCCGGTGATAGTCACCAACTGTTCCAATAACTATGGTCCGTATCACTTCCCGGAAAAGCTTATCCCGCTGATGATCATCAACGCGCTGGCAGGCAAACCGTTGCCGGTGTATGGCGATGGTGGACAAATTCGCGACTGGCTGTACGTTGACGATCATGCTCGTGCGCTGTACCAGGTCGTCACACGGGGTCAAGCCGGTGAAACCTACAATATTGGTGGCCACAATGAGCGGCGTAATATTGACGTGGTCGAGACTTTATGTGCATTGCTGGAAGAGCTTGCCCCACAGAAACCTGCGGGGATAAAGCAGTATCGTGATCTGATCACCTGGGTGACCGATCGTCCTGGCCACGATCGTCGCTATGCTATCGACGCGGGAAAAATTGAGCGTGAACTGGGCTGGCGACCTGAGGAAACGTTTGAAAGTGGTATGCGTAAAACAGTGAGTTGGTTTATCGACAACCAGGGCTGGTGGCAAAGCATCCTGGATGGCAGCTATCGGGTCGAACGTTTGGGCCTGTCATTATGAAAATGCAGAGGAGCCTGTAATGAAAGGTATCGTCCTTGCTGGTGGTTCCGGCACACGTCTGCACCCTATTACCCGTGGCATGTCCAAACAGTTGCTGCCGGTGTACGACAAACCAATGATTTATTACCCGCTGTCGGTACTGATGCTGGCGGGTATCCGTGACATTCTGATTATCACCACGCCCGAGGATAAACCGCACTACCAGCGGTTATTGGGGCAGGGTGAGGAGTTTGGTATCCACCTGACCTATGCTGAGCAGCCGAGCCCTGATGGTCTGGCGCAGGCGTTTATCATCGGTGAAGAATTTATTGATGGCGATAACTGCTGTTTGGTACTGGGAGATAACATCTACTTTGGCCAGGGTTTCAGCCCGAAACTGAAGCAGGTGGTGGCATCAACGACAGGTGCGACGGTGTTTGGCTATCAGGTGATGGATCCAGAGCGCTTTGGCGTGGTGGAATTTGATGATGACTTCCGCGCGTTGTCGATTGAAGAGAAGCCGAAGCAACCAAAATCTCGCTGGGCAGTGACAGGTCTCTACTTCTATGACAATCGTGTCGTAGAGTTTGCGAAACAGGTGCAGCCCTCTGAACGTGGTGAACTCGAAATCACCTCCATCAATCAGATGTACCTTGAGCGCGGTGAACTCAGTGTTCAGCTGCTGGGACGTGGTTTTGCGTGGCTGGATACCGGCACTCACGACAGCCTGATCGAAGCCAGCACCTTTGTGCAGACCGTTGAGAAACGCCAGGGGTTTAAAATTGCCTGCCTGGAAGAGATTGGCTGGCGCAACGGCTGGTTGTCTGACGAAGATGTGCGTCGCTCGGCCGATGCCCTGGCAAAAACCGGCTACGGCCAGTATTTATCCGATCTGCTCCATGTCCGTCCTCGCCAGTATTAAACCTCTGGCGTGGGAAAACGCCTTCTTCGGTTGTCACAGTGCCCTGCTTGAATTGCAGGGCGAAACACCGCTGGATAACGCACAGCTCGACAGCTATGCGCTGGTGCAGGTCAAAGTGCTGGCCCAACAGAGCGCCGAGCTGGATGCCCTGAGCGCACTGGGCTTTCGTCTGGTGGAAGGGGAAGCTGACTGCGTGCTGGGCATCACTCCTGTTGAACGCCCGACGGGCATTCGTATTGCCCGCGCAGAGCACATCCCCGCACTGCGTCAGGCAGCAGAAGAGGCATTCATCTACAGCCGTTTTCGCGCGCCCTGGTATGCGCCGGGTGACAGCGGACGCTTTTATGCGCAGTGGGTGGAAAATGCCGTACGCGGCACCTTTGATCACCAGTGCCTGCTGGCGGTGGATGAGCAGGGTGCAATGCAAGGCTTTGTCTCGTTGCGTGAACGGGAAGACGGCACTGCACGCATTGGCCTGCTGGCCGTGTTACCCGCCGCGCAGGGGCTGGGCATTAGTCAGCGGCTGATGAACGCGGCTAATGACTGGTGCCGCGCGCGCCGACTGACACGGCTTCATGTCGCAACGCAGCTCGGCAATGTTGCCGCGCTGCGACTCTATCTTCGCTGCGGTGGCGTGATTGAACGCACCGCTTACTGGTTATACAGGGAAACGCCATGATTCCGTTTAATGCGCCACCGGTGGTGGGAACTGAACTTGAATATATGCAGTCGGCAATGGGCAGCGGCAAACTCTGCGGCGACGGCGGTTTTACCCGTCGCTGCCAGCAGTGGATGGAACAGCGCTTCGGCAGTCGCAAAGTCCTGTTGACCCCATCCTGCACCGCATCGCTGGAGATGGCGGCCATTCTGATCGACATTCAGCCCGGTGATGAAGTGATCATGCCGAGCTATACCTTTGTCTCTACGGCCAACGCCTTTGTGCTGCGCGGTGCGACGATTGTGTTTGTCGATGTGCGCCCGGATACCATGAATATCGATGAGCGCCTGATTGAAGCGGCGATCACCGACAAAACCAAAGCTATTGTGCCGGTGCATTACGCGGGCGTTGCCTGCGAGATGGACACCATTATGGCGCTGGCGAAAAAGCATCAGCTGTGGGTGGTGGAAGATGCCGCACAGGGTGTGATGTCGACGTATAAAGGTCGGGCACTGGGCAGCATTGGCCATATCGGCTGCTTCAGCTTCCATGAAACCAAAAATTACACCGCCGGAGGCGAAGGCGGAGCAACGCTGGTCAACGACGCGGCGCTGGTTGAACGCGCTGAAATCATTCGTGAAAAAGGGACCAACCGCAGCCAGTTCTTCCGGGGCCAGGTGGATAAATACACCTGGCGTGATATCGGCTCCAGCTACCTGATGGCGGATTTGCAGGCGGCGTATCTCTGGGCACAGCTGGAAGCGGCGGAACGTATTAACCAGCAGCGTTTGCGCCTGTGGCAAAACTATCACGACGCATTGCTGCCACTTGCTACACGCGGACGTATTGAGCTGGCCAGCATTCCGGCGGACTGTGAGCACAATGCCCATATGTTTTATCTGAAGCTGCGCGACCATGAAGACCGCAGCGCGCTGATTGCATGGCTGAAAGAGGCCGAAATCCTGGCCGTGTTCCACTATATTCCGCTGCACAGCTCACCTGCCGGGCTGCGCTTTGGCCGCTTCCACGGTGAAGATCATTTCACCCAGACAGAGAGCGATCGCCTGCTGCGCCTGCCGCTGTTCTATAACCTTTCTGATAATAATCAGAAAACGGTGATCAACTCCTTACTGAGCTATTTCTCCTGATATGTCACTGGCAAAAGCGTCAGTGTGGACGGCAGCCTCCACGCTGGTAAAAATTGTCGCCGGTTTACTGGTGGTGAAAATGCTGGCGGTTTCATACGGGCCGGCGGGCGTCGGGCAGGCGGGGAATTTCCGTCAGTTGATTACTGTACTCGGTGTACTGGCCGGCGCGGGTATTTTTAACGGTGTCACAAAGTATGTGGCGCAGTATCAGCAGCAGCCCGAACAGCTGCGTGCCGTTACCGGCACCGCATCGTCAATGGTTCTGGGGTTCTCCTTGCTGCTGGCGCTGGTGTTTCTGCTGTTTGCCGCGCCAATCAGCCATGCGCTGTTTGGTCATGATCGCTATCAACAGGTGATCCGTATCGTCGCCTTCCTGCAAATGGGCATTGCCTGGGCGAATCTGGCACTGGCGATCATGAAAGGCTTTCGTGATGCGGCAGGCAATGCATGGTCGCTGATCATCGGTAGTCTGACGGGCGTTGCGGCGTGGTTTGTCTGCTACAAGCTGGGCGGGTACAGCGGCGCACTGATCGGGCTGGCGATGGTGCCTGCGCTGGTGGTGATACCGGCCGTGGTTTTGCTGGTGCGTCGCGAGCATCTGCCGATGCGCTATCTGCTGCCTGCCTGGCAGCCGGAGTTTGTGGCCCTGCTGGGTAAGTTTACGCTGATGGCGCTGATCACCGCTGTAACGCTGCCCGTGGCATGGATGATGATGCGTAACCTGCTGGCACAATATGCGGGATGGGAGCAGGTTGGCCTGTGGCAGGGCGTCAGCAGCATCTCTGATGCCTACCTGCAATTTATCACGGCCTCTTTTAGCGTGTATCTGCTGCCCACCTTATCGCGTTTGCAACACAAGGCGGAGATTTCACGTGAAATTCTGAAGGCGCTGCGCTTTGTGCTGCCAGTGGTTGCCGCCGTGAGTTTAACTGTCTGGCTGTTGCGCGATGTGGCTATCTGGCTGCTGTTCTCCCGTGAGTTTGCGGCCATGCGCGATCTGTTTGTCTGGCAGTTGATTGGTGATGTGCTCAAAGTGGGTTGCTACGTTTTTGGCTATCTGGTCATCGCGAAGGCATCGCTACGTTTTTATGTACTGACGGAAGTGAGCCAGTTTGTCTTACTCACCGGATTTTCCCGCTGGTTGATCCCGCTGCATGGTGCAGCCGGTGCGGCTCAGGCGTATATGGCGACCTATATCGCTTATTTTGCACTCTGTGCAGGCATGTTTATTATTTACTGTAGAAGAGTATGACCAGAGTAATCCATCTTTTAGGCTCAGATATTCCGCATCATAACCAGACGGTGTTGAGCTTCTTTGATCAACAGCTTCATGACGCGGCGCCTGTGACAGCCCCGCGCGAGTTCTGGGTGGTTAGCGCACAACCTGAGATGGCGCAGCCCTTTACCCGGCTGAACATCCGTGTTTTTGCGGATAAAGCAGCACTGGCCGCTGCCGTGATTGCCACCGGACGTCTTGAGCGCGATACGCGCTTTTTCTGCCACGGCCAGTTCAATCCTCGCCTGTGGCTGGCACTGTTGTCCGGCCAGCTAAAGCGCTCACAGATCTACTGGCATATCTGGGGGGCCGATCTGTATGAAGATTCAACCCACCTGAAATTCCGGTTGTTCTATCTGCTACGACGTCAGGCGCAAAAGCGAGTGGCACAGGTGTTCGCCACCCGAGGTGATATTAATCACTTTCACCAGCGGCATCCGGGCGTTCCGGCTTCTTTACTCTATTTCCCAACACGGCTGGCACAAAACGTGCAAGGCAGTGATGAGCCACAGGGGCCGCTAACGCTGCTGCTCGGAAACTCCGGGGATGCCAGCAACCGACATATTCAGGCACTGCACTCCATCCATCAGCAGTTTGGCAATAATGTGCGGGTGAAGGTGCCGCTGGGTTATCCCGCCAATAACGACGCGTATATCCAGCGCGTGCGTGATGCCGCTGCGGCGTTGTTTGCGCCGGACGTGGTGGAACTGCTGACGGAGAAGCTGGCGTTTAGCGACTATCTGCAACTGATCGCCCGTTGCCACCTTGGCTATTTTATTTTTGAACGCCAGCAGGGTATCGGTACGCTGTGTCTGTTGATGCAGGCCAATGTGCCCTTTGTGCTTAACCGCAAAAATCCGTTCTGGCAGGACCTGGCAGAACAACAGGTTCCTGTGCTGTTTGAGGGCGACCCGCTGGATGCAGCGACAGTGAAAGAAGCGCGGCGTCAGATGATGTTGCTGGATAAATCACATATTGCCTTTTTCGAGCCGGGCTACCTGAGCGGCTGGCAGCAGGCACTGCGTCTGGTAGAAGGGGACACCGCATGACGTTATTACAGTTTGCCGGGCTGCTGGTGGTGTATCTGTGCTGCGGTGGTTTTATTCTCACGCTGACGTGGCGCGAGTTTCGTCGTGTACGCTTTAATTTCAACGTGTTTTTCTCGTTGCTGTTCCTGCTGACCTTCTTCTTCGGCTTCCCGCTTACCTGCATGTTGGTGTTTGGTTTCGATGTTGCCGTGGTGCAGCCGGAATATCTGCTTCAGGCGTTACTGTCAGCGGGCTGTTTCTACGCGATTTACTACGTCAGCTATAAAACCCGGCTGCGGGCAAAGCATCAGGGGCCGCCACGTCAGGTGTTTACTATTAACCGCATTGAAGCCCATCTGACCTGGGGCATTCTGGCGCTGGTCGCGCTGGGAACCGTCAGCGTGTTCTTCCTGCATAATGGTTTTCTGCTGTTCAAGCTGCACAGCTACAGCCAGATTTTCTCGGCGGATGTCTCCGGCGTGGCGTTGAAGCGCTTCTTCTACTTCTTTATTCCTGCGATGCTAGTGATCTACTTCCTCAAGCAGGACAAGCGGAGCTGGCTGGTGTTTCTGGTCAGCACGGTGGCGTTTGGGCTGCTGACGTACATGATTGTCGGTGGCACCCGCGCCAACATCATTATTGCTTTTGCTCTGTTCCTGTTTATCGGCATTATTCGCGGCTGGATCACCCTGTGGATGTTAGTGCTGGCGGGGGTTGGCGGGATTGTCGGTATGTTCTGGCTGGCGCTGAAACGCTATAACCTGGATGTCAGCGGCTCGGAGGCCTTTTACACCTTCCTCTATCTGACGCGCGATACCTTCTCGCCGTGGGAGAACCTGGGCCTGCTGCTGCAAAACTACGACAAAATCGATTTCCAGGGGCTGGCGCCAATCTGGCGAGACTTTTACGTCTTTATTCCCAGCTGGTTGTGGCATGACCGTCCTTCTATTGTGCTCAACAGCGCTAACTACTTTACGTGGGAAGTGCTGGATAACCACTCCGGGTTGGCAATCTCTCCGACGCTGATCGGTTCGCTGGTCGTGATGGGCGGCGCACTGTTTATTCCGCTCGGGGCGATTGGCGTCGGGCTGATCATTAAGTGGTTCGACTGGTTGTATGAAAAAGGCCAGCAGGAGCCGAACCGCTATAAAGCCGCGATCCTGCAAAGCTTCTGCTTTGGTGCCGTGTTCAACATCATCGTGCTGGCGCGGGAAGGGCTGGATTCATTTGTTTCGCGTGTGGTGTTCTTCTGCGTGATTTTCGCTGTCTGTGTGGTGGTGGCGAAGTTGTTGTACTGGCTGCTGGATACTGCCGGGCTAATTCGTGCCCGTGTTCCGGTTCGTCCGATCTCGATCCAGCCGAAACCTTTGCCAGGCGATTTGTTTTGAAGGAATGTTCATGAGTGTTTCTGTAACCGTGCCGCAATACCAGATCCGCGGGATAGCGCTGTCAGGCTTTAGTGATATGGCGCAGTTTGTTGATTACCTCAATCAGCAGGGTGAGCTGAAAACCGGCACGCTGGTGGCGATCAACGCGGAGAAAGTGCTGACCGCAGAAGCTGACGCGGCGGTATCTCAGTTGATTGATGCGGCGGAATACAAATATGCCGATGGCATCAGTATTGTGCGCTCTATCCGCAAGAAGTATCCGCAGGCGCAGGTATCGCGTATTGCCGGAGCGGATCTGTGGGAGGCACTGATGCAGCGTGCCGGGCGTGAGGGAACGCCGGTGTTCCTCATTGGCGGCAAACCGTCGGTGCTGCTGCAGACCATCGATAAGCTGCGCCGCCAGTGGAATGTGAACATTGTCGGGTCGCAGGATGGGTTCTTCACGCCAGACCAGCGCGATGCACTGTTTACACGTATCCGGGAGAGTGGCGCGAAACTGGTGACGGTAGCGATGGGATCACCGCGACAGGAAATTCTGATGCGTGACTGCAAAGCCAGCTACCCGGATGCGCTGTATATGGGAGTGGGCGGCACCTACGACGTGTTTACTGGCCAGGTGAAGCGTGCGCCTAAGATATGGCAGCGAATGGGTCTTGAGTGGTTGTATCGCCTGATTTCGCAGCCTTCGCGCCTGAGGCGTCAGCTCAGATTGCTGAAATACCTTAAATATCACTGGCGCGGCGATCTTTAATTCGCAGGTCATTTTTGTCACTGAAAGGCCTTTTGTGCGATTTGAACGGGTGAAAAGGCCGAAAAACGCTGCTAGTTTAGACGTAATGCACAAAGCGTAATCAAACGCGTTTTTTTGTGAAAAAAGCACTGGACAGTCAGGTCTCTCCTCCGTAGTATGCACATCCGCAACGGCGCTACGCGCCCGTAGCTCAGCTGGATAGAGCGCTGCCCTCCGGAGGCAGAGGTCTCAGGTTCGAATCCTGTCGGGCGCACCATATTTTTTGTGCGCATATGAGCGGCGGTGGTAACATTTACCGCGTTAGTCAGTAGTAGAAAGAAGCAGTAAAGAAGTCAGGTATGGTGGCTATAGCTCAGTTGGTAGAGCCCTGGATTGTGATTCCAGTTGTCGTGGGTTCGAGTCCCATTAGCCACCCCAGACTTTAAGTACAAGATTTTGTCGTATGCGAAGGTGGCGGAATTGGTAGACGCGCTAGCTTCAGGTGTTAGTGTCTTAACGGACGTGAGGGTTCAAGTCCCTCTCTTCGCACCACAAAGTCTAAGCAGTAAAGAAGTGCCGCAGTATTCGGCGAGTAGCGCAGCTTGGTAGCGCAACTGGTTTGGGACCAGTGGGTCGGAGGTTCGAATCCTCTCTCGCCGACCAATTTAGAAAACCCTGCTGTAGCGGGGTTTTTGCTTAAAACCTGAGAGTTTTGAGCATAAAAAAAGAAAAGTAGTGGCATCAAAGAAGTATTCGGCGAGTAGCGCAGCTTGGTAGCGCAACTGGTTTGGGACCAGTGGGTCGGAGGTTCGAATCCTCTCTCGCCGACCAATTTAAGAAACCTGCTTGAAAAAGCAGGTTTTTTTTCGTCTGTACATAATGAGGATGAGAACCTCCGAAGGAGGTTTGAGCCGAGCGAAGCGAGACAACGTTGCTTCAGCAACGGCCCGCAGGGCGGCTCGAAGAGCCGTAATCCTACTCGCTACCAATTTAAGAAACCTGCTTGAAAAAGCAGGTTTTTTTTCGTCTTTTTATATCGTTTACGCCTGCCCCATTTTCCTTCCCAGCTCGCTCACATTTTGCAGTTCAACGCTCAGTGCCTCTCCGGGTGTTTGTAACAACAGCTCAGAAGTCAGCACCTTCGCACCACAAAAATCGAAAATCCCGTGATCGATCTGCGTTCTCATGGCAGCAAAGTAACCGTGGCGGGCATAAGTGCGCATATCTCCCGCGCCAATGGCGACCAGATGCACCTTCAGGCGCTGTAGTTTTTTCACCAGGCTCCCATCGGCATTGGCGTCATAAGCCCAGCCCTGAGTAAACACGCGATCAACCCAGCCTTTCAGCTGCGCAGGCATTGACCACCAGTAAATCGGGTAAACCAGTACAAGAGTATCTGCACGGTCGATCCTGCTCTGTTCAGCAACGATCTCCTCTGCTATTGATCCCTGCTGACGGAAGGCGGCCACATCATCAGCGGAGAAACGCGGGTCGAATCCTTCGGCGGCCAGATCGGCGATCTCAACGCTGCCGCCGGTTGACGCTATACCCTCCGCGAGCTGTCTGGCGATGTGATGTGTTAATGACTGGCTATCGGGATGAGAAACGACAATAAGGGTATGCATGGGAAGCCTCCGGCTTGCAGGTTGAACGAAGAAAAGATACGCTAATATACTATTGGTAAGTTACCTTTGGTATATAAGCATGTCAATCGACAAAAACTCTTCACCGTCGCCCCGGCGGCGTTTATCGCGTGAGGCGCGTTACCAGCAGCTCATTGAAACGGCATGGCAGCTCATTCGTACTGAGGGAACGGAAGCGTTAACGCTGGGCAGGCTGGCCGAGGAGTCAGGCGTCACTAAGCCGGTGGTGTATGATCATTTCGGTACACGTTCAGGTCTGTTCGCCGTGCTTTATCAGGCGTTCGACGCCCGCCAGAATGCGCTGTTTGATGCGGCATTAGCGCAAAGTGAAGCCACTTTGTCGGCCAGAGCGCAGGTGATGGCTGAATCTTATGTGAACTGTGTTCAGAAACAGGGGCGGGAGATACCGGGTATTATCGCCGCGTTGGTCGGTTCACCCGAGCTTGAGCAGATCAAGCGGGCCTACGAAGTGGCCTTTATCGAGAAATGTCGCGAAACGCTGACGCCTTTCACTGGGGGTAAAGCATTATCGAATGCCGGTTTGTGGGCCATGCTGGGTGCTGCTGAATCGGTGGCTTACGCGTCCACACGTAATGAAATCACCGGGCAACAGGCGCGGGATGAGCTGTACGCTGTCATTGTGGCACTGGTCGAACGCAGCGTAAGAATATAATGTCAGTTTGTCGCTACATTGAGACATATAACAATCTGTTTTATAAGCAATTTACCTAAATATGCGTTGTCCGTCTCTGAATGGAGACGTACCCTATGCGATTGTGTTGGTTTGCAGCGACACCTGACAAGCGCAATAAAGCCGCTTAAATAAAGATTAATGATTTAAATATCAGTGATGTAATAAAATTATCGCACGTGAATTGCAAATCTGGCACGCGCTATGCAAGAATATCCCCGTAGATGCTCATTCCACCTCTTATGTTTGCTGATGCTTCATAAACCTGGGAATGACGCAGAGCCATTTTACGGTACCTGTTGTCCAGCCAGCCAATATCGCTAACGTCTTATTGGATCTATCGGGCAATACGTTGAGTCAGGTACCAATCGGTTGTCTTAACCGACCTGAAAATTTGCACCTGTCTTATGACAGGTGTTTTTTTTTGTGTGGTTTCAGGCATAAAAAAAGCCGGGCATTGCCCGGCTTGTGTGGTGCTGTTACAACGTTATGGGTTGTTTTTCAGTGTGAGTAACAGACCGTCACGGCGCATTGATGCGGCTTCTTCCGGCTTGTGCTGACGATCCAACGTATCAGCCAGCCAGGCGTAGTCGAAGGCATCCGGGCGCTGTTGCAGCGCGGCACGGAAGGACTCAGCAGCCTGTTCCCATTCACCGTGCTGCATCAGCAGTTGACCCAACGTACTGTGCAATAGCGGTGTCGCACCGTGTTGCTTGATCTGCTGCCGCAGTGTTTTCTCCAGCTGTTCCGGGTGACTCGTTTTCAGTCGTGGCATCAGCAATACCAGGCGCTCATCGTACTGACGCTTCAAACCATCCAGCACGATTTGCTGTGCGGTATCGTGGTCATTACAGACGATAAGATGGTCCGCCATTGCAACCTGTAAAGCGGGGTCATGACGCGTTTTTCGGCTCTGGTTCTGCCACCAACGCTTCAGACCATCACTACCCTGATCGGCCATTGCCTGGCTCATCAGGCCCAGCCATGACTGCTGTTGTAGCTCGAGGCGATGGGCTTCATTCCCCAACTGAATTTTCTCCATTGCAGGCAGAATATCCAGTAGTGCGCCCCAGGCATGAGTGCGCAGATAAGCCTGCTCAGCCAGACGCAGAACTTCAGGGTGGCGTGGCGCAATCTCCAGCAGACGATCAATACCGTGGCGTGCGGCGTGATCTTCATTGCGTGCCAGTTGAATGCGTACGCGTGTGATCTCGACCGGTATCGGGTCACCCTCGTTTAATTCGGTGGCACGTTCCAGATGCTGATTGGCGCGTATCTCGTCACCGCGCTGTTGAGCGGCTTCCGCGGCCAGCAGGTAGTTCACCATCGGCTGTTCAGCGTGGTCGGCATTACGTGACAGCAGTTTTTCTACCTGCTGATAATCACCTTCCGCCAGTTTGATCAACGCCGCATTGGTATGCTTATGCGCGCTGCGGCGTTTGCGGCCGCTAAACCAGCCACGGGTGCGTGCACCGGTGCGGAAAAGGCGACGGAGCAGCCATTCGATAGCCAGAATGACGATCAGCGTCAGGATCAGCATGATCACCAGGGCAGTCACACTGGTTTTAATATCCCAGTTGTCGGTCTGGATCAGGACAAATCCCTGATGACCCGCAATCACGGGACCCAGCACAATACCGGCAATTAACAGCAGGAAAAGCAGAAGCACTTTCAACATCATTATTCTCCCTGCTGCTGAGATGAAGCTGACTGTGCGGCTGGCTGTGCCAGCAGGTTACGCACGCGTGTCTCCATCAATTTATCCAGCAGTGGCTGGCTTTGCAGTGCTTCTGGAACATCCATTGAAACGCTCTGCTGGCTCAGTTCATCCAACTGGCTGAGGAAGGCTTTGGTATTGGGATCGTTGCTGTCAAACCAGGCTCGGGTCCAGGCGGAAACCGTGTCGATAGACTGTTTAAAGATTTCATCCTGATGACGCGGTACGGCCTGAGCAGCAATGAGCAGGCGTGAACGGATATTCTCACGTAAATAAATATCCTGGTCCGGTGCCATCAGCGGCTCTGCGGTGGCATCACGACGACGGATGGTGATGAAATCGTCCATAAAATTATGCCAGCTTTTCACCAGATTCTGACGCCACTCACGCAGCGAAGAGGAAAGCTCATTGCTGTCGGCATCCATCGGCTCATTATCGCTGTCATTATCGGCGATACGCAGATTATCAACATCGTTAGACAATTGGTTTAATTTGAGGATCACGCCATCGTAATCGACCTGGCTGAGAGCGGACAGGGTGCTGATGTCATGCGTCAGCGCGCGGCGGGCATCGATCAGGCTCGGATCGTTCATATCGGCCAGGCTGGCATCCGCACTTTTCAGCAGCGCTGCTGCGGTCGTGACGTCCTGATCGCTCCACAACTTACGTCCGGCCATTTTGACCAGGTAGTCAGCCTGCGCCAGCATCCATGTCTGGGCATCGCTGCCTGAGATGGTGGCGACCTTCTGTTTCAGTTCATCCAACTGCTGGCTGGTGGCAGCCTGCTGCTGACGGGCGGTATCCAGGGCGCTGGTTTGCGTTGCCAGTCGCTGTTCCAGTGACTGTTTGTCACTGAGCGCTGACTGCTGCAGGTCGGATAGCTGTAAGGCGAGCGCCTGGCTGGCTGCGGCCTGCTGTTGTATTTGATGGTTTCCATACAGATAGAGACCCGCACCCACGGCCAGTGCAATCGCGATGGCGACAGTGCCAAGAACCGCACCACTGTTTTTTACTTTACGTGGTGATGGTGATTCAGATGTTGAGTTATCAACCGCTGGGGTAGTCTCTTCAACCATGGCGGAGGAATCTTTGTGTTCCGTCATAATGGCTCATCCCATATTTAAGTGTGTTGTATACCTTCGGCATTGACGTTTCATTGCTCACGCAAAATCCGTACGGCCTTTTAAAGGTATAGCGCGCGCAATAGCGCGTCATTATCGGCACCCCCGGCGACACAAATGTTCGCCCAGCCCAATTCCCGGGCCAGAGTAGCCAAACGTTCACTGACGACAACCAGCCGACAGTGCAGGAGCCATTCATCCCGATCAACATCGGGGAACAGCTGGTAAAGCTGTTGCAGCATTTCACCACTGGTCACGACCAGGGTATCAATGCCGCAATTACGCCAGCGTCGGCCTTCTTCCGCGCCGTGATAATGTTTTTCACAACGTTGATAGCACTCAATGAACTCTACCTGAGCGCCACGGGCAAGCAAAGTTTCTGCCAGTAATTCCCGTCCACCGTTGCCGCGCAGAATAAGGGCGCGTTTGCCAACCACCGCTTGCAGGGCCGGAAGCTGAATCAGCACTTCGCTGATTTCCTGCTCGTGTGGCCAGACGACGTTATGGCCGCTGACAGCATGCAGCGCCAGCGCTGTCGTGCGGCCTATAGCATAATAGTTCAGGTTGGCAGGCCATGTTGCTCCAGCGGCAGAGAGCGCGGGCTGGGCATAATGGATCGCGTGCTGTGACAAGATAAAGACCAGATCGCCTGCCGCCAGCGAGCGCAATCGCTCAGGCAGGGTATCCAGTTGGGTTCCCGGCGTAAACTCAATCAACGGGAACGTCCAGGCCACCTGACCGCGCGTGCGCAGACGGCTGACCAGCTCTTCTGCGGCCGGTGATGGGCGGGTGACCAGAATCGTCATGCTGGGGGATTTCCCTGGTAGACCTCAGCGAGAATGTCACGCGCGCCGTTATCCAGCAGTTCTTCCGCCAGCGAAATACCCATTTTTTCTGCATCTGCACGCGGGCCGCGACGTTCACCACGGACCATCAGGCTGCCGTCTGGCGCACCAACCAACCCCCGTAGCCACAGTTGATCGCCTTCCAGCAGCGCATAGCTGCCGATCGGGACCTGGCAACCCCCTTCCAGTCGGGTATTCATGGCACGCTCTGCCCGTACCCGGCAGGCGGTGTCGTCGTGATTCAGCGCAGAGACCAGCCCAATAACCCAGTCATCGTCGAGGCGGCATTCGATGCCTACCGCGCCCTGGCCCACCGCCGGAAGAGACTCCTCAGCAGGCATGATCTGACGAATGCGATCGCCCAGACCCAGACGCTTCAGCCCGGCTACGGCAAGGATAATGGCATCATATTCACCAGCATCCAGCTTGCCCAGGCGAGTGCCAACATTGCCACGTAGCGAACGGATAATCAGATCCGGGCGACGTGCGCTAAGCTGACACTGGCGGCGCAGGCTGGAAGTGCCGACAATCGCGCCCTGCGGTAAGTCATCCACAGACGCATAATGATGAGAAACAAAGGCATCGTGCGGGTCTTCACGCTCGCAGATGGTGGTTAATCCCAGGCCCGGAGGGAAGTCGACCGGCACGTCTTTCATCGAATGCACGGCGATATCGGCGCGATCTGACAGCATGGCTTGTTCCAGTTCTTTTACGAACAGGCCTTTACCGCCGACTTTCGCCAGAGGAGTATCGAGGATCACATCCCCGCGTGTAACCATAGGCACCAGATCAACGCGCAGTCCTGGATGGGCGGCGATTAAACGCTGCTGAACATACTCTGCCTGCCACAGCGCGAGTGGACTTTGTCGGGTGGCAATTCTTAAAATTTTGTCTAACATGCTTGATACCGTTTTGATCGTTCACTGATTATCCTATCATTGAACCGGGAATGCTGTCAGTTAAACGGCGGTACACGGAGGTATTGCATCGGGCTGCTCGCAAAATGTGCTAGGCTGTAGGTAGCGCAACTTTCTTTACGGTCAATCTGCCAGGTGTTAGATTGATCACGTTTCCAGCAATAATCTGCACGACTATTTTTAAAGCAAGCGGCAGATTTTGGAAACCGAACTTTTATATACCCTCGTTAGTCCAACAAGGGTATAGGCACTGGGATAATCAGGCGAGACGTCTTGTACCTCTACATTGAGACACTGAAACAGAGACTGGATGCCATTAACCAGCTGCGCGTTGATCGCGCGCTGGCGGCCATGGGGCCTGCGTTCCAACAGGTATACAGTCTGCTGCCGACCTTATTACATTATCATCATCCGCTGATGCCGGGTTACTTCGAAGGTAACGTTCCACATGGCATCAGCTTCTACACGCCTGATGAAAGTCAAAAATTCTATCTGGATGATTTGGAAGGGAAATCCGGATCTGCCGCTGCTATTCCTCCTCAGGGCGAGATGCCGATTACCGGCGTCTACTCCATGGGCAGTACTTCATCCGTCGGCCAGAATGATACCTCCGATCTCGATATCTGGGTCTGCCACCAGTCATGGCTGGACAATGACGAACGCCTGAGCCTGCAGAAAAAATGCACCCAGTTGCAAAAGTGGTGCGCTGCCATGGGCGTTGAGGTGAGCTTCTTCCTTATTGATGAAAACCGTTTTCGCCATAACGAAAGCGGCAGCCTCGGCGGCGAAGATTGCGGTTCCACTCAGCATATTCTGTTGCTGGATGAATTTTATCGCACGGCGGTGCGCATGGCGGGTAAACGTATTCTGTGGAATATGGTGCCACGCGAAGAAGAAGAACATTACGACGACTATGTGATGTCGCTGTATCAGCAGGGTGTGTTGACGCCAAACGAATGGCTGGACCTCGGTGGTCTGGGCACGCTGTCGGCTGAAGAGTATTTCGGTGCCAGCCTGTGGCAGCTGTATAAGAGCATCGACTCGCCTTACAAGGCGGTGTTGAAGACGCTGCTGCTGGAAGCCTATTCCTGGGAATACCCTGCAACGCATCTGCTGGCGATGGATATCAAACAACGCCTGCATGACGGTGAAATTGTCTCCTACGGGCTTGACCCCTACTGCATGATGCTGGAGCGGGTGACTCACTATCTCACCAGCATTGACGATCATGCGCGCCTTGATCTGGTGCGGCGCTGCTTCTATCTCAAAGTATGTGAAAAACTGTCGATTGCGACGGAAGACACGGGCTGGCGTCGCGAAATTCTTGGCCAGCTGGTCAAAGAGTGGGGCTGGGATAATGCCCGCCTGGCGATGCTCGACAGCCGTGCAGACTGGAAAATAAGCCAGGTACGTGAAGCCCATAATGAACTGCTGGATGCGATGATGCAGAGCTATCGCAACCTGATTCGTTTTGCGCGCCGTAACAACTTAAGCGTCAGCGCCAGCCCGCAGGATATCGGCGTGCTGACGCGTAAGCTGTACGCAGCCTTTGAAGCGCTGCCAGGGAAGGTCACCCTGCTTAACCCGCAGATTTCGCCCGACCTGTCTGAATCGCACCTGACCTTTATTCACGTGCCGAATGGCCGCGCTAACCGCGCAGGCTGGTATCTGTATAACCAGTCGCCAGACATGAGTTCGATCATCAGCCATCAGCCGCTGGAATATAACCGCTACCTTAACAAGCTGGTGGCCTGGGCGTGGTTTAACGGCCTGCTGACCAGCAAAACGCGCCTGCATATTAAAGGGAACGAGATCTGCGATCTTGCCCGTTTGCAGGAGCTGGTGTCCGACGTTTCGCATCACTTCCCGCTGCGTCTGCCTTCGCCTACGCCGAAGGCGCTTTACAGCCCATGCGAAATCCGTCATCTGGCGATTATCGTCAATCTTGAATATGACCCGACGGCGGCCTTCCGCAATCAGGTGGTGCATTTCGATTTCCGTAAGCTGGATGTGTTCAGTTTTGGTCAGCAGCAGCAGTGCCTGGTCGGCAGTGTCGATTTGTTGTACCGCAACTCGTGGAATGAAGTGCGTACGCTGCATTTCAACGGTGAGCAGGCCATGATTGAAGCGCTGAAAACTATTCTGGGCAAAATGCACCAGGACGCTTCACCGCCAGATTCCGTCGAAGTGTTCTGCTACAGCCAGCACTTGCGCGGGTTGATTCGTACTCGTGTGCAGCAACTGGTGTCCGAATGCATTGAACTGCGTCTTTCCAGCACGCGTCAGGAGCCTGGTCGATTTAAAGCCGTACGCGTGGCGGGCCAGACGTGGGGACTGTTCTTTGAGCGCCTCAGTGTTTCGGTACAGAAGCTGGAAAATGCGGTCGAGTTCTACGGCGCTATTTCGAATAATAAACTGCACGGTCTGTCACTGAAGGTGGAAACCGATCAGGTTCACCTGCCTGCGGTGGTGAATGGCTATGCGAGTGAAGGTATCATCCAGTTCTTCTTTGAAGATACGCTGGACGATCACGGCTTTAATATCTATATCCTTGACGAAACAAACCGCGTTGAGGTGTATCACCATTGTGAAGGCAGTAAAGAGGAGCTGGTGCGTGATGTCAGCCGTTTCTACTCCTCCTCACATGACCGCTTCACCTACGGTTCCAGTTTCATCAACTTCAACCTCCCGCAGTTCTACCAGATTGTGCGTGTGGATGAACGTTTCCAGGTCATTCCCTTTCGTAGCCAGGCCCTGACACAACTCTGTGCAGCATTACCGGATGATGCGGCCAGCGAAGAGTACGCCCGGCGTTATCAGATGCATTAAGCACCACCCTTCATCACCCGGATCACTTTACATCCCAGTCTTTCCATAACGCCTTGCTGTTACGCGTTGTCGTCATCTGCATGAGGTTAACGATGCAGCAGGGATTGCGCTTTTCCTGTTGCTTTTCGAACTTCACCTGCGATGATAGACAACCAAAAGGCATCAATGACGAGCACATGAGAATGAAGAAAAGAATTTGCCAGCTGGCCGTGATACTGGCCGTCACCAGCCTGGCGGGATGTGGATTAAAAGGGCCGCTCTATTTTCCGACAGATGAGCAGGCTAACCCACAAACAACTCAGACAACCCCTGCAACGCAGTCTGGCAATCAGGCGCAACAACCTGCCACGACCAGCGGACAGAGTGTGCAACCGGCTCAGTAAACTATGACGCACTCGGCGGAGCAGAAAATGCAGTTCTCAAAAATGCACGGTCTCGGTAACGACTTTATGGTGGTCGATGCCGTGACGCAGAATGTCTATTTCTCACCAGAACTGATCCGCCGTCTGGCCGATCGTCACATGGGGATCGGTTTTGATCAGCTGCTGATCGTCGAACCGCCTTACGATCCCGATCTTGATTTCCATTATCGTATTTTTAATGCCGACGGCAGCGAAGTGGCGCAGTGCGGCAACGGCGCACGCTGTTTTGCCCGCTTTGTGCGCATGAAAGGGCTGACCAATAAAAATGATATCCGCGTCAGCACGCAAACTGGCCGCATGGTGTTAAGCGTCAACCAGGATGAACTGGTGTGCGTGAACATGGGCGAACCCAACTTCGAACCCCAGCAGGTGCCTTTCCGTGCTAACAAAGCGGAAAACATCTATCTGATGCGCGTTGCTGAACAAACGGTGATGTGTGGTGTGGTGTCGATGGGTAACCCGCACTGCGTGTTACAGGTTGATAGCGTAAAAACCGCCACGGTAGAGGCGCTGGGCCCGGTGCTGGAAAGCCACGAACGTTTTCCTGAGCGGGTCAACGTCGGCTTTATGGAAGTGGTCAGCCGCGAACATATCCGTCTGCGTGTGTATGAACGCGGCGCGGGCGAAACCCAGGCCTGTGGCAGCGGTGCATGCGCTGCCGTTGCGGTTGGGATACAGCAGACATTGCTGGCGGAAAAAGTGCGGGTTGATCTGCCTGGTGGCACGCTCAATATCGCCTGGAAAGGTCCGGGGCATCCCCTGTATATGACCGGTCCGGCCACTCACGTTTATGACGGGTTTATTCATTTATGAAAAATGTCGGGGAACAACAGTACACTGGCGAAATCTTGCTAGACGATCGCACGGTTAGTGAGTTCCTGCTGCAAAATCCAGACTTCTTTATCCGCAATGCCCGCCAGGTCGAGCAGATGATCGTGCCGCATCCGATCCGCGGTACTGTCTCGCTGGTGGAGTGGCAACTGGCGCGTCAGCGCAATCATATTCACCAGCTGGAAGAAGACATTACGCTGTTGATGGAGCAGGCGAGCGCCAATCAGCAGCTGTTTGATCGGCTGTTCGCCCTGCAAGGGCGTCTGGCCTCGGCCACCAGTCTGCATGACATGCTTAACCGCCTGCATCGCTGGGCGCGTGAATTTGGCCTCGCGGGGGCTAATATCCGCCTGTTCGGTGAGAAATGGCGCATCGGTGCCCCTTCCGACTTTACGCAACTGGCGCTGCCGCGTCAGGCATTTGAATCCGTGCGCATTCAGCGTTTGGGCAAGCAGAATCACTATCTCGGCAGCCTTAATGGCCCGGAATTGCTGTTACTGCTGCCGCAGGCAAAAGCCATCGGCTCGGTCGCGATGTCGTTGCTGGGTGAAGAGGGTGACCTCGGCGTGCTGATTTTCAGCAGCCGTGATAATCAGCATTATCAGGCAGGTATGGGCACGGTGTTGTTACAGCATCTGTCGCTGATGCTGCCCCAGCTGCTGTCACGCTGGATAGAGCGCGCGTGAGCAGCGAGTCGCCTCTGCTGCCAGCCGTAGAGGGCTTCCTGCGTTATCTTAAAGTGGAGCGTCAGCTCAGTCCGCTGACTCAAGAGAGCTATCAGCGGCAGCTCAATGCCATCATTGTTTTGCTGGATGAATTGAAAGTGAGTGACTGGCCACGGCTGGATGCCGCCCTGGTGCGCTCGCTGGCGGCGCGCAGCAGCCGCAGTGGGTTGAAGCCCGCAAGCCTGGCGCTCAGGCTTTCCGCATTACGCAGCTTCCTCGACTGGCTGATTAGCCAGGGTGTTATCAAAGCGAACCCGGCGAAAGGTGTTGCTACGCCGCGTGCTGCACGCCATCTGCCCAAAAATATTGATGTCGATGAAGTTGATCGGCTGCTGGATATTGACCTCAATGACCCGCTGGCCGTGCGCGATCGCGCGATGCTGGAGGTGATGTACGGCGCCGGTTTGCGTTTGTCCGAACTGGTGGGCATTGACCTGAGCCATCTTGACCTGGCTTCCGGTGAAGTGTGGGTGATCGGTAAAGGCAGCAAAGAACGCCGTCTGCCGATTGGCCGTACCGCCGTTCACTGGATTGAGCACTGGATGGTGCTGCGTGAACTGTTTGCACCGGAGGACAATGCGTTATTCCTGTCGAAGCAGGGCAAGCGCATTTCAGCGCGTAACGTACAAAAGCGCTTTGCCGAGTGGGGCGTCAAACAGGGGCTGTCCAGCCATGTTCATCCGCACAAACTACGCCATTCATTTGCTACCCATATGCTTGAATCCAGTGGTGATTTGCGTGCCGTGCAGGAGCTGCTCGGGCATGCCAACCTGACCACCACGCAAATCTATACCCATCTCGACTTTCAACACCTGGCGTCGGTTTACGATGCTGCCCATCCCCGTGCGAAACGAGGAAAATCCTGATGCACTTTTACCGGCCTTTACGCCCTGTTGCGGCAATGACCTTCGATCTTGATGACACGCTGTATGACAACCACCCGGTGATCCTGCGGACCACGCGGGAATCACACAGCGCGCTACAGGCGTATCATCCTGCGCTGAAAGACTACAGCGTGGCGCAGTATCAGCAGGTGCGTGACCGCCTGCTGGCCGCCGAACCTGACATTTATCATGATGTCAGCGAGTGGCGTCGTCGCGCTGTTGAGCAGGTTATGCTGGATGTGGGGTTGCCGCCAGCGCAGGCGCTGAGCGGTTCGCATGATGTCATGGCCGTCTTTGCCCGCTGGCGCAGCGAGATTGATATGCCTGAAGAGACACACGCCACGCTGGCGGCTCTGGCTCAGCGCATCCCGCTGGTAGCGATCACTAACGGTAATGCACAACCCCATCTTTGTGGCCTGGATAAGTATTTCCAGTTTACCCTGCGTGCCGGGCCGGATGGCCGCGCTAAGCCTTTCCAGGATATGTACCAGCTGGCGGCAGAGCGGTTGAATCTGCCCGCTGAAAATATCCTGCATGTGGGTGACGATCTCACCACGGATGTCGCCGGAGCGATTCGCTTCGGGATGCAGTCATGCTGGATTAACCTGCGTGAAGGCAACCTGATGCATATCAACGATACCCGCCTGCTTCCCACGCTGGAAATTTCCCGGTTGGCATCGCTGACCGCATTGATATAATAAGCTGGTTAAATATCCAGTGGGCGGCCTGATGCTGCCCCCGATCCCCGACGGTGCCTATGGACGTTTCTGAACTGCTCGACAGCTTGAATGACAAACAACGCGAAGCCGTTGCCGCGCCGCGCAGCAATCTGCTGGTGCTGGCGGGTGCGGGCAGTGGTAAAACCCGCGTGCTGGTTCATCGCATTGCCTGGCTGATGGCGGTGGAAAACTGCTCCCCCTATTCGATTATGGCGGTGACCTTCACCAACAAAGCGGCGGCCGAGATGCGCCACCGTATCGAACAGCTGATCGGCACCAGCCAGGGCGGTATGTGGATCGGTACGTTCCACGGGCTGGCGCACCGTCTGCTGCGCGCGCACCATCTTGATGCCAACCTGCCGCAGGACTTCCAGATCCTCGACAGTGAAGATCAGCTGCGCCTGCTGAAGCGCCTGATCAAAGCCATGAATCTGGATGAGAAGCAGTGGCCTGCCCGTCAGGGGATGTGGTACATCAATGGCAAAAAAGATGAAGGGCTGCGCCCGAAGCATATCGAAAGTTATGGCAACCCGATTGAACAGACCTGGCTGCGTATTTACCAGGCCTATCAGGAAGCCTGCGATCGCGCCGGGCTGGTGGATTTTGCCGAGCTTTTGCTGCGTGCTCATGAGCTGTGGCTGAACAAACCGCATATCCTCAATCACTACCGCGAACGTTTTACCAATATCCTGGTGGACGAATTCCAGGATACCAACAACATCCAGTACGCGTGGATCCGCATGCTGGCGGGTGACACCGGTAAAGTGATCATCGTGGGGGATGACGATCAGTCGATCTATGGCTGGCGTGGCGCGCAGGTGGAAAACATCCAGCGCTTCCTTAAGGATTTCCCCGGTGCGGAGACCATCCGTCTTGAGCAAAACTACCGCTCGACCAACAATATTCTGAAAGCAGCGAATACCCTGATCGCCAATAACAGCGGCCGCCTGGGTAAAGAGCTGTGGACGGAAGACAGCGATGGCGAGCAAATTGCGGTTTACTGTGCCTTCAATGAGCTGGATGAAGCGCGCTTTGTGGTCAACCGCATCAAGGTGTGGATGGAGAACGGCGGCGCGCTAAATGACTGCGCGATTCTTTATCGCAGTAACGCCCAGTCGCGCGTGCTGGAAGAAGCCCTGCTGCAAACCAGTATGCCGTACCGGATCTATGGCGGTATGCGCTTCTTCGAGCGTCAGGAAATCAAAGATGCGCTGGCCTACCTGCGTCTGATCTCCAACCGTAATGACGATGCCGCCTTTGAACGCGTGATCAACACACCAACCCGTGGCATTGGTGACCGCACGCTGGATGTTATACGCCAGACGTCACGTGAGCGTCAGCTCACGCTGTGGCAAACCACGCGCGTGCTGTTGCAGGAAAAAGCGCTGGCCGGGCGTGCCGCATCGGCCTTGCAGCGCTTTACCGAACTGGTCGATTCACTGGCGCAGGAAACCGTCGAATTACCGCTGCATGTACAGACCGACCGGGTGATCAAAGATTCCGGTTTGTGGCTGATGTATGAGCAGGAAAAAGGTGAGAAGGGCCAGGCACGTATCGAAAACCTTGAGGAGCTGGTCAATGCCACGCGGCAGTACAGCTATCAGGATGAAGATCAGGACCTGATGCCGTTGCAGGCGTTTCTCTCCCATGCCGCCCTTGAGGCCGGTGAAGGGCAGGCCGACAAGTGGCAGGATGCCGTGCAGTTAATGACCCTGCACTCCGCCAAAGGGCTGGAGTTTATGCAGGTGTTTATTGTCGGCATGGAAGAGGGCATGTTCCCCAGCCAGATGTCGCTGGATGAAGGCGGGCGACTGGAAGAGGAGCGTCGTCTGGCCTACGTTGGCGTGACGCGTGCGATGCAGAAGCTGACCCTGACTTACGCGGAAACCCGGCGGCTTTATGGTAAGGAAGTGTATCACCGCCCATCGCGCTTTATTGGTGAGCTGCCGGAAGAGTGCGTGGAAGAGGTTCGCCTGCGCGCCAGCGTCAGTCGCCCGGCCAACCATCAGCGCATGGGCACGCCGATCGCGAAAAATGACAGTGGTTTCGCCCTCGGCCAGCGGGTGCATCATGCCAAGTTTGGCGAAGGGACAATCGTCAATCTGGAGGGCAGTGGTGAACATAGCCGACTCCAGGTTGCATTTCAGGGTCAGGGTATTAAGTGGCTGGTTGCGGCTTATGCCAAACTGGAAGCAATGTGACGCCCTGAAGGGCGCATGGCCCCGCTTGACGCCTTTTTAGTCTCAGCGTAACATGCGCCCACCATTACCCTAAGAGGACATTCGCCTTGGACACACCCAGTACATACTGGCTCACTGACCTGCATTCCAGGTACAACTCCTAAGGCTATCCTCTTTTGCCGATAGCCTTCGTGGTTGTTGGCGACCGCATTTCCCGTCGCTCTGAGTCAGTTTTGCTCGCTGACTGAAACATCTGTTTCCCGTGTTCAAGCGCTCTGTCCCATTTTGTTACTGTGAATTGGGAGTACAGCTTATGTTGAGCGCCTTTAAACTCGACCAAAACCGTCTGACCCGCCTTGAACTGGATGATGCTGATGCCAGGGACGAGCTGATCGGTTCCGTCTGGGTCGATTTGATCGAACCGGAAGAATCGGAACGAGATCGGGTACAAACCGAACTTGGCCAGAGCCTTGCGACCCGCCCTGAACTGGAAGATATCGAAGCCTCCGCGCGTTTCTTTGAAGATGAAGACGGTCTGCATATTCACTCATTTTTCTTCTATGAAGATGCCGACGATCACGCGGGTAACTCGACGGTGGCTTTCACCATTCGTGAAGGGCGTCTGTATACCCTGCGCGAACGCGAACTCCCGGCGTTTCGTCTGTACCGCATGCGTGCCCGCAATCAGGTTCTGAGCGATGGCAATGCTTACGAACTGCTGCTCGATCTGTTTGAGACAAAAATCGAACAGCTGGCGGATGAGATCGAGAATATCTACAGCGATCTGGAAAAACTGAGCCGCGTGATTATGGAAGGTCAGCAGGGCGATGCGTTTGATGAAGCGCTGTCGACGCTGGCAGAACTGGAGGATATCGGCTGGAAGGTCCGTCTGTGTCTGATGGATACCCAGCGCGCCCTGAACTTCCTGGTGCGTAAGGCGCGTCTGCCAGGTAATCAGCTGGAGCAGGCGCGTGAGATCCTGCGCGATATCGAATCCCTGCTGCCACACAACGAATCCCTGTTCCAGAAAGTGAACTTCCTGATGCAGGCGGCGATGGGCTTTATCAACATCGAGCAGAACCGCATTATCAAGATCTTCTCGGTGGTCTCGGTGGTCTTCCTGCCGCCTACCCTGGTGGCCTCCAGCTACGGGATGAACTTCGAGTTTATGCCTGAGCTGAAATGGAGCTTTGGTTATCCAGGGGCGATTAGCCTGATGATCCTCGCCGGTCTGGCTCCGTACGCCTACTTCAAGCGTAAAAACTGGCTGTAAGCGGATCGATGACGAAAAAAAATCGCCTGAGTGGCGATTTTTTTATGTCTGCTTATCGCATTATGCGGCCGGTGAGCGGCGCAATGTTAACAGCGCATCGGCGATAAACAGCGCCAGCGCCGTCCAGATGAAGCCAAAGGTCACCGCTTTATCTGGCGTCATTTGTTCACCGTAGAGCAATACGGCCAGCAGGAACATCAGCGTGGGCCCCAGATACTGGAAGAAGCCGACGGTGGACAGCTTCAGGCGCGCGCAGGCAGCGGTAAACAGCATCAGCGGAACCGTGGTGATAACACCGGCAGCGGCCAGCATCAGATTCAGACTCAGTGGGTTGCTTCCCAGATGGCTGGTGGGGCTGTCGGCTATCGCGAACAGATAGATTGCCGCCGGGATCAGCAGCCAGCTGGTTTCAATCAACATGCCGCTCTGGGCATCAACGGCAATTTTTTTACGCAGCAAGCCATAGAATGAAAAGCTGATCGCGAGACCGAGCGCGATGATCGGCACTGAACCAAACTGCCACACCTGTATCAGTACGCCGCAGGCCGCGAGCGCCACCGCCAGCCATTGCAGGCGCCGGAAGCGTTCACCGAGAAACACCATCCCTACCAGCACATTCAGCAGTGGGTTAATAAAGTAACCCAGGCTGGCTTCCAGTAAATGGTGATTATTCACTGCCCAGATATACAACAACCAGTTGCCGCAAATCACCACGGCGGAGAGCGCCAGCAGCAGCACTTTTTTAGGGTGCTGGATAACCGTACGCACATTGCGCCAGTGACGGCTGGCGGTGAGGAGCACCAGCATAAAGAAAAATGACCAGATCACCCGGTGGGTCATAATTTCCCCTGGGGCAACTTGCTGGATGAGCTTGAAGTAAACCGGGGCAATTCCCCAGATAAAATAGGCTCCCAGAGCAAAGAATATGCCCTGGCGAGTATGCTGTGGATTCATGACGTTAACCGATTAGATAGGTAGCAGTAGCGCTGGCAATGTGAACACCGACATCGTTGTGTAGCTCGACTCTGGCAACCGAGACTTTATTACCGCCACGCAGCAGGCTGCTGCTGGCAATAAAGCGTTCACCCCGGCCGGGACGTAGATAATCCACCCGCAGGTCGATGGTCCCCATGCGCGATAAGCGCTGGCGCAACTCCTCTTCAGTGATGCTTTCCTGGCGTGTCAGTGCCCTGGTGACGCACACCAGACCGGCAGCGACGTCCAGTACGGAAGCGATCACGCCACCGTGCAATATTTTCTGCGCAGAGTTACCGACCAGCATGGTCTGGTTCGCCAGGCTTATCTCTGCGTAATCCGACTCCAGGCGGTCCAGTGCCAGCCCCAATGCGCGGTTGAACGGCATGTGGTAAACAAAAATCTCGCCAATCAGGCGGCGCGCGGCAGCCTGATCCATAGGTACTGCTGACATTATCGGGTCTTCCTGTAATGCGGTCTGAATGAAAAATCAGGTTAACGGAGTGTGTATAATATGCTTCGTTGAAGGTGCTTTCCACTTTCGGAAATGAGCACTAATCCCCCAGGATGTTTCTGTGTAGAATGGCGTGCTTTTTATTCACTTATCCGCCTCTCTGGGAGAACCCTATGGCTCTGCTGAAAGGATTGCTGGCGTCAGCAATTCTGTTTCCGACGTTGGTGCTGGCACAGGAAGCCACGGTTAAAGTCATCCATGACCGTCCTGCGGTGAAGGGCAGTATTATTGCCAACATGCTGGAGAAACACGACAACCCGTTTGTTCTGTTACCTTATGAAAGCAACTATCTGCTGTATACCGATTCCAGCAACATTAATAAGGAAGCGATCGAGTCGTACAACTGGGACAAAACCAGGCACGACGAAGTGAAGTTCCAGCTTAGCCTGGCCTTCCCACTATGGCGTGGTATTCTCGGTGACAACTCAGTGCTGGGTGCCT
Source organism: Erwinia sp. AnSW2-5 (assembly GCF_045107195.1). Lineage (NCBI taxonomy): Bacteria > Pseudomonadati > Pseudomonadota > Gammaproteobacteria > Enterobacterales > Erwiniaceae > Erwinia > Erwinia sp. AnSW2-5. The sequence continues at coordinate 31,927 of NZ_JBJGXA010000017.1, read as the reverse complement.
CCTATACTCAGAAATCCTGGTGGCAGCTCTCTAACCGTAGTGCCTCTTCACCGTTCCGCGAAACCAACTACGAGCCGCAGATCTTCCTCGGTTGGGCAACGGACTACAGCCTGGGGGGCTGGACGCTGCGTGATGTGGAAACGGGTTTGAATCATCAGTCTAATGGCCGCTCCGACCCGACCTCGCGCAGCTGGAATCGTGTCTATGCGCGTCTGATGGCGGAAAACGGTAATTGGCTGGTCGAGGTGAAACCCTGGTACCGTCTTCCAGAAAGTGAAAGTAATGATGATAACCCGGATATCACTAAGTACATGGGTTATTATCGCCTGACAGTTGGCTACCAGTGGGGCGACAGCATCTTCAGCGTGAAGAGCCAGTACAACTGGAACAGCGGCTACGGCGGCGCCGAGCTAGGCTGGAGCTACCCGATTACGGAACACGTGCGGTTTTACTCGCAAGTGTACAGCGGGTATGGTGAATCTCTGATTGACTACAACCATCGTCAAACTCGCGTCGGTGTCGGCGTGACGCTCAACGACCTGTTCTAAGGTCACCGCTACCGGGTGGTGTATACTGCCCGGTTGAAAATTCAGTCACTTCAGATTTTGGGGACAACGTGTCTACGGCAGCAGTCATCAATAAAGAAATGCTGGCAGAGCAGGTATTACGCGATACCTTCGGCTATCAGCAGTTTCGTCCGGGGCAACAAGCCATCATTCAGGAATCGCTCAACGGGCGTGACTGTCTGGTGGTCATGCCAACCGGCGGCGGAAAATCACTCTGTTATCAGATCCCTGCGCTGGTGCGTGAGGGGCTGACGCTGGTGGTGTCGCCGTTGATCTCGCTGATGAAAGACCAGGTTGATCAGCTGCTGGCAAACGGCGTTGCGGCGGCCTGCCTCAACTCGACGCAGAACCGGGAAGAGCAGCAGGAAGTGATGGCGGGCTGCCGTACCGGCCGCATCCGTCTGCTGTACATCGCCCCTGAACGTCTGATGATGGACAACTTCCTCGAGCAATTAACGCACTGGAACCCGGCGATGCTGGCGGTGGATGAAGCCCACTGTATTTCCCAGTGGGGCCACGATTTCCGCCCGGAATACGGTGCACTGGGCCAGTTACGTCATCGTCTGCCGGATGTGCCGGTGATGGCGCTGACCGCCACGGCCGATGAAACCACACGTAACGACATTGCCCGTCTGCTGCAGCTTGACGACCCGCTTATCCAGATTAGCAGCTTTGACCGTCCCAATATCCGCTATACGCTGGTGGAAAAATTCAAACCTACCGAACAACTGTTGCGCTATGTGCAGGATCAGCGCGGCAAGTGCGGCATCATTTACTGTAACAGCCGGGCAAAAGTGGAAGACACCGCTGCCCGTCTGCAAAGCCGTGGCCTGAGCGTTGGCGCCTATCATGCCGGAATGGATAACGCACACCGTGCCCACGTGCAGGAAGCCTTCCAGCGCGATGACCTGCAAATTGTGGTGGCGACCGTTGCTTTTGGTATGGGCATTAACAAACCCAACGTGCGTTTTGTGGTGCACTTTGATATCCCGCGCAATATCGAATCCTACTATCAGGAAACCGGGCGTGCGGGGCGGGATGGCCTGCCAGCGGAGGCCCTGCTGCTGTACGATCCCGCCGATATGGCCTGGCTGCGTCGCTGTCTCGAAGAGAAAGCCCCAGGGCCGCTGCAGGATATTGAACGTCATAAGCTGAATGCGATGGGCGCGTTTGCCGAAGCGCAGACCTGCCGCCGTCTGGTGCTGCTGAACTACTTTGGTGAAGGGCGACAGCAGCCTTGCGATAACTGCGATATCTGTCTGGACCCACCGCGCCGCTATGATGGCCTGGTCGAGGCGCAAAAAGCGCTCTCCTGCATTTACCGCGTCGGGCAGCGTTTTGGTATGGGTTACATCGTCGAGATCCTGCGCGGCGCCAATAACCAGCGTATCCGCGACATGCAGCACGATAAATTACCGGTGTATGGCATTGGACGTGAGCAAAGCCATGAGCACTGGACCAGCGTGTTGCGTCAGCTGATTCACCTTGGGCTGGTGACGCAAAATATTGCCATGCACTCAGCATTACAGCTGACGGAAGCCGCCCGCCCGACGTTACGTGGCGAAGTGCCGCTGATGCTGGCGGTTCCACGTCTGGTGAGCATTAAACCGCGTAATAGCAGCCAGAAGTCTTATGGCGGAAGTTATGACCGCAAGCTGTTTGCCAAACTGCGCAAGCTGCGTAAATCCATCGCCGATGAAGCCAATGTGCCGCCGTATGTGGTGTTTAACGATGCAACGCTGATTGAAATGGCGGAGCAAATGCCACTGACCGCATCCGAGATGCTGAGTGTGAACGGCGTCGGGCATAAGAAGCTGGAACGCTTTGGCAGGCCATTTATGGTGATGATCAAAGAACACGTCGACGGTGATGACGACGAATAATCTCTGACGGCGGGCCGAGCGTAAAACGATCGGCCCGACAGGTTCTGTAGGGGTCGACCTTCTTTTGCGGTCGACCCACGTTTTTTAGGCGATTCTGCGCGCCGAAGCCAGCAGTGCACCCACCGCAATAAACAATCCGCCAAAAATCCGGTTCAGCAATTTCATCTGATGTGGTCCTTTGATCCATGCGGAGATACGCGTGGCCAGTGTGGCATAGCCAATCATCACGATAATATCCACCACCACGGTCGTGACGCCCAGTACCAGATACTGCATCGCCTGCGGCTGATGTGGCAGGATGAACTGCGGGAAGAGGGCCGCCAGGAACACAATGCTTTTGGGATTGGTCAGATTCACCAGCACGGCGCGTTTAAACAGCTTACGACGCGGCATCGCTTTGGCGACCGCATTCAGGTCGATCGCACCGGCAGATCGCCACTGCTGAATACCCAGCCAGACCAGGTAACCTGCCCCGGCCCACTTCAGAATTTCAAAGGCCAGTAACGACTGGGAAAACAGCGCACCCAGTCCAATGCCGACCAGCACAATATGCAGCGACAGTCCAACCTGAAGGCCGGAGATTGACGCGACCGCACCGCGATAACCGTGGCTGATACCGGTACTCATGGTATTGATTGCGCCAGAACCTGGCGACAGACTTAAGATGCTGGTTGTTAACAGATAGGTCAGCCACCACTCGATGGTCATGCGTAAAACTCCCGGAAAACGCTCATTTGTGACACAATACGTTATTGTTGAATGCGGCGCTACGGGGAACCTTGCCCCTTTTTTAAGGGAGAACCCTTTCTGGAAATGAGCCTGATGGAACATCGTAAACACCACTGGACGACACGGGAAAAAGCCTTTGCGGCATTTGCCACGGGTCCGTTGCTGGATTTCTGGAAATTGCGCGAAGAGGATGAGTTTGTCGGTGTTGAAAACGTGCCGATCCGCTACGTCCGCTTCATCTCACCGCAACACGATAAAGTCATACTGCTGTGCCCGGGTCGAATTGAAAGCTATGTGAAATACCCGGAGCTGGCCTATGACCTGTTCCATAGCGGTTATGATGTGATCATCATCGATCACCGCGGGCAGGGACGATCCGGGCGCTTATTGCCGGATTCTCACCGTGGTCATGTGGTTGAATTCGAAGATTATGTCGACGACCTCGAAACACTGTATCTGAAAGAGATCGTCACACGTCACTATCACCGCCGCTATGCACTGGCTCATTCGATGGGCGGGGCGATACTGGCACTGATGCTGGCTCGTCAGCCTGCGGCGTTTGATGCGGTGGCGCTGGCGTCGCCGATGTTTGGCATCTTCCTTCCGATGCCGCTATGGATGGCGAACTCTATCCTTAACTGGGCGGAGAAATATCCGACGGTACGAGAGGGTTACGCGCTGGGGACGGGACAATGGCATGCGCGTCCGTTCGCCATCAACGAACTGACGCACAGCCGCGAGCGCTACCGCCGTAACCTGCGCTTTTATGCCGACGATCCCGGTCTGAGAGTGGGTGGCCCCACTTATCACTGGGTAAGAGAAGGGGTACGCGCCGGGCACAGTATTTTAAGCCAGGCGGCGAAGATATCGACGCCGCTGCTGCTGCTGCAGGCCGCTGACGATAAAGTCGTGGATAACCGCGCGCAGGATCTGTTTTGCCAGACGATGGTGGCCGCTGGTCAGCCCTGCGAAGGGGGTAAACCGATGATTATTGATGGTGCTCGCCATGAGATCCTGTTTGAAAAAGACAACATGCGCAGCGAAGCGCTTGAGGCTATCCTGGCCTTTTATTCCCGCCACAGCTAAGCGGACAGAATGACATTGCCGGTGGGTACTGACTGCCCGCCAGAAAATATTAACCAGAGGTGTTATGTACCGTATTGTTGCTTCAGACCTGGATGGCACGCTGCTGTCACCGGACCACACGCTTTCCCCTTATGCCCGTGAAACGTTACAGTTGCTGACACGTAAAGGCATTCATTTTGTCTTTGCGACGGGCCGCCATTACATCGACGTGGCGCAGATGCGTGACAGCCTGGGTATCGATGCTTACATGATCACCTCAAACGGCGCGCGGGTGCATAACACCGCGGGTGAACTGGTTTTCAGCCATAATCTTGATGAAGACATCGCGCTCGAACTGTTCGCGATGCAGCACGCCAACCCGGATATCTACACCAACGTATATCGGGATGAAGAGTGGTTCCTGAACCGCCACCGTCCTGAAGAGATGGATTTCTTCCGCGAGTCTGATTTCAACTATCAGATCTATGAGCCAGGCCAGCTGTCGACCGACGGCATCAGCAAGGTGTTCTTCACCTGTGCGATCCCTGAACTGCTGGTCCCACTGGAGCTGGCGCTGATTGCGCGCTGGGGCGATCGGGTTAACGTCAGCTTCTCGCTGCCAACCTGTCTGGAAGTGATGGCGGGCGGTGTGTCGAAAGGGCATGCGCTGGATGCAGTATCAAAATCCCTGGGCTTCTCACTCAAGGAATGCATCGCCTTTGGTGACGGTATGAATGATAAAGAGATGCTGAGTATGGCGGGTAAAGGCTGCATCATGAGCAACTCTCATCAGCGCCTGAAAGATATCCTGCCGGAGCTGGAAGTGATTGGGTCGAATGCCGATCAGGCGGTGCCGAACTTCCTGCGTCAGCTGTATAACGTGTAAACCGGTTGGGCCGATCATCTGTGTCGATCGGCCCGATACGATTTTAACGTTTTAAGAAGTGAACGGCTTTGTCCGGGAAATCGGTAAACAGGCCCTCGACTCCCGCTTTGTTGTACAGCAGGTCGTAAAGCTGATCGACGTTGCTGACATAAGGCGGCAGCTGGTCGGCGCGTACCGTGTACGGATGCACCACCAGATGATTGTGGTGCGCCTCTTTCACCATATCATTCAGCACCACATGGCCGGTTTTTGCACCCGGAGCCACCAGCATATGGTAATCCGGGCCGATCCCGTCGGCGTATTGAGCAATGGTTTTCATCGCACCCGGCGCGAACATCCAGTCGTAATCGTAGTTCACCCACTTCCCGTCGCGTTGCTCCTGAGTTTCATCCCATTTGGTATAAGCGATCAGCTGCACAAGCTTCAGGTTCATCCCACGCTGAGGTTCCAGTTCGGTCTTGATACGCTTCACTTCGTTATAATCGAAGCACTGCAAATAGACCTTATCGGTCTTACTGCTGTAACCATACTGCTTCAGGACATCCAGCACTTTGGCGGAAATATCTTTGCCTTCTTTGCGGTGGAACCACGGGGCTTTAATTTCGGTATAAATCCCGATGTCTTTGCCCGTTGAGTGGTTCAGACCCTGAATAAACTCCAGCTCTTCCTCAAAGGTATGAACGCGGAAATCCGATTTCCCCATCGGGAAGCGACCTGGGAAGGTCTGTACCTTTTTGCCGTTTTCAAGCGTAAATCCTTCGGTAAACGCCAGGCTCTTGATCTCGGCCAGGGTAAAGTCGATGGCGTAATAACGCCCGTCAGCCCGTGCGCGCTGGGGGAAACGCGTGGCCACATCCGTTACGCGATCCAGATAGTGGTCATGCAGCACCACCAGACGATCGTCTTTGGTCATCACCAGGTCCTGCTCAAGGTAATCTGCCCCCTGAGCATAGGCCATCGCTTTTGCGGGCAGGCTGTGTTCCGGCAGATAACCGCTGGCCCCACGATGCGCAATCACGACAGGTGAAGAACTCGCGGCTGTCGCCGCGAGAGAGGTGGTGAGAAGTAAGGTAGCGATAACGTTTTTCAACATAATGTTCCCTTAATCAGAGTGCGTTCAGACCCTGTTTATGTTTCTTCTCGCTGATCATGGTCATGATCAGCAGGATGACTGCCAGCACACAGCCGCCAATCATAATGATAAAACCGCCGTCCCAGCCGAAGTAATCGACGGTATAACCCACGATGGCACTGGCAGCAACGGACCCGCCGAGGTAGCCAAACAGACCGGTAAAGCCTGCCGCAGTTCCCGCCGCTTTCTTCGGTGCCAGTTCAAGGGCATGCAGTCCAATCAGCATCACCGGGCCATAAATCAGGAAGCCGATGATCATCATACAGGCCATGTCCATGCCAGGATTGCCTGCCGGGTTCATCCAGTACACCACGGTTGCAATGGTCACCAGGATCATAAAGAACACCCCGGTGGCACCACGGTTACCTTTAAAGACTTTATCCGACATCCAGCCGCACAGCAGCGTACCCGGGATACCTGCGTACTCGTAGAAGAAGTAGGCCCACGATGATTTATCCAGTGTGAAGTGTTTCACTTCTTTCAGGTAAGTCGGTGACCAGTCGAGGATGCCGTAGCGCAGCAGATAAACAAATACGTTAGCCAGCGCGATGTACCACAGCAGTTTGTTAGGCAGGATGTACTGCATAAAAATCTGCTTCGCCGTCAGCTCTTCTTCATGCTTCTCATCGTAGTTCGGCGGATAATCGTTTTTGTACTCCTCAATCGGCGGCAGACCGCACGACTGTGGCGTGTCACGCATCAGCGCGAAGGCAATGATGGCGATAAGAATGGCACCAAAAGCAGGCATATACAGCGCCGCTTTCCAGTCGTTAAACCAGGCCATACCGAGCAGGAACAGCAGCGGAGGAATACCCCCTCCGACGTTGTGCGCACAGTTCCAGACGGAAACGATGCCGCCACGTTCTTTCTGCGACCACCAGTGAACCATCGTACGCCCGCACGGCGGCCAGCCCATGCCCTGGAACCATCCGCACAGGAACAGCAGAACAAACATCACCATAATGCTGGACGTCGCCCACGGGACAAAGCCCATAAACAGCATCACGGCAGCGGCCAGGATCAACCCGGCAGGCAAGAAGACGCGAGGGTTAGAGCGGTCAGAGACCGAGCCCATGATGAATTTTGAAAAACCGTAAGCGATAGAGATACCGGACAGCGCAAAACCCAGATCGCCACGCGAGAAGCCCTGTTCAATCAGATAGGGCATCGCCAGGGCGAAGTTTTTACGCACCAGATAGTAGGCAGCATAACCGAAGAAGATCCCCAGAAAAATTTGCCAGCGTAGTTTGCGATAGAGCGGGTCAATGCGGCTGTCATCAACGCGAGGTTGATGCGCTGCAGGTTTGAAAAAACGTAACATTGTGGCCTCCCATGGCTCGAAAGACTGACATTCACTTTCGAATGATCAGTTAAAAAAAATATTTCTCTGTCACAGCCGTATCAGGTGTTCTATTCCGCGCATAGCGTAGTCGTTATCAGAACAAGTGACTGTGAAGAAGGGCGCAAATGTTACAGTTTTATGACGAAATGGCTATGGCTGTATCACAATATGGTGATTTATTTTCGTTGTGGAACTATAAACTGTGATTATAGTCACATTTGTAAGCCTGAATGATGAGGGTGGTTTCGTTTCGTGAGTGATTTTGTTCTAAAAGGAAGGTGGCGGTGGGAGGAAGCAGAGATTAACGCCAGCAGGTGGCGTTAATCAGTCAGTCGGTCGCTTACGCTTTCTTCACCGGACGGATTTTCATCGTCAGGCCTTTGAGGAAGTTGCGCAAAATTTGATCGCCGCATTCGCGGTAATTTTTATGACCCGGTTTACGGAAGATCGCCCCAATTTCTGACTGTCCTACCGCGAAATCGGCGCTTTTCAGCAGTTCCAGAATGTCGGTGGTTTTCAGATCGAAGGCCACACGCAGTTTCTTCATCAGGATGTTGTTAGTCATCTTGCGTTCGATGGACGGCGCAGGCGCGTCTTCACTTTTGCCACGGCGTTCAAAAATCAAACCATTCAGAAAGTAACCCATGATGACATCGGGGCAGGGGCGATAGCCGGCTTCATCCTCTTTTTTCAGGAAGCTGTGCACTTCGGCTTCTGTTACTTCGCTCTCTGCCAGCGCCAGAATGCTCACAACTTTAGCATCGCTTAAATTCAGCATGTAACGCACGCTGCGCAGGACATCGTTATTGGTCATAGGGACTCTCTGTAGTGAAACAATTGCAGTGAGTGCAGTATAACCCGTCGCCCTTCAGGCTGCATCTGCGTTAGCGCCCCGCGCTGACCTGCGGTCAGCGTGCAACGCCGCTGCGCGTATTCAGGGATGGCTGACGGAAGGATGTGGCACACCAGGACGGGACGCATCACGTACCCGAGGCAGATGATCGCAGGCGTGCTGGCGGGCGGAACGAATAAAGGCTTCTACCACGGGCTGACGCTGTTCACCGTCGCGCACTGCCGCATACAGGCGGCTCCACAGACCCTCTCCCAGCGTTTTTGTCACCACCAGTCCCTGATGCTCAAAACTCTCCACGACCCAGTGTGGCAACGCAGCAATCCCCATTTGTGCCGACACCATCTGAATCAGCAGCAGCGTGTTATCCACGCTTTTCAGCGTTGGGCTGACATCGGCAGGCTGTAAGAAATGACGCCAGATATCCAGGCGCTGGCGCTGAACCGGATAAATCATCAACACCTCACTGGCCAGATCTTCTGGTGAGATATGCGCCTTTTGTGCCAGCGGGTGATCCGGTGCCAGCACCAGGCGGACTTCGAAATCAAACATCGGTGAATAAAACAGTCCACTGCGCGGCAGAATATCGGAGGTCAGCACCACATCCAGCTCTCCCTGTTGCAGGGCGGGCTGCGGGTCAAACGTCATCCCCGATTTGAAATCCATCACCACCTGCGGCCAGCTCTTACGGAAGTTGTTCAGCGCCGGGGTCAGCCACTGGATACAGCTGTGGCATTCAATCGCAATGCGTAACGTTGTCTGGTGAGGTTCATGGCAGGCCTGCAAGGCCTGTTGGATTTGCGGCAGCACCTGTTCCGCCAGCTGCAGCAAAATTTCTCCCTGCGGCGTGAAACGCAGCGGCTGGCTTTTACGCACAAACAGACGGAAACCCAGACGTTGCTCCAGGTCGCTGAACTGATGAGATAACGCTGACTGCGTTTGATGAAGCTGGGCCGCCGCCGCCGCCAGCGAACCTGTCGTTCGCAGCGCCTGCAACGTCCGCAGGTGTTTAAGTTCGATCATGAGAGTCCTTCACATCGACAGTGAATATTTTGCGCTTGTAGTGAATACAGTACCTGCACAATATAGCGGTGTAAACATCTGGACGTCTAAATGCTTGGCGTTACCGGTTAAGAACAATTTAATGAGGCACAACTGATGACTATTCTGAACCATACTCTCGGATTTCCCCGCGTTGGTCTGCGTCGCGAACTGAAAAAAGCGCAGGAAAGTTACTGGGCAGGCACCATCAGCCAGGACGATCTGCTGACGACCGGCCGTGAGCTTCGCGCACGCCACTGGCAACAGCAGAAAGACGCAGGCGTGAATCTGCTGCCGGTTGGTGACTTCGCCTGGTACGATCATGTCCTGACCACCAGCCTGCTGCTGGGGAATGTTCCGGCGCGTCACCAGAATAAAGATGGCTCAGTTGACCTCGATACGCTGTTCCGCCTCGGCCGTGGCCGTGCCCCAACCGGTGAACCCGCCGCCGCTGCCGAAATGACCAAATGGTTTAACACCAACTATCACTATATGGTGCCAGAGTTTGTTCAGGGTCAGCAGTTCAAACTGACCTGGACCCAACTGCTGGACGAAGTCGACGAAGCGCTGGCGCTTGGCCACAAAATCAAACCGGTATTACTGGGACCGGTGACGTATCTGTGGCTGGGTAAAGTGAAAGGGGATCAGTTTGATCGCCTCAGCCTGCTGAAAGACATCCTGCCGGTTTACCAGCAGGTGCTGGCCGAACTGGCTAAACGCGATATCGAATGGGTGCAGATTGACGAGCCAGCACTGGCGCTTGAACTCCCTGCCGAGTGGCTGGCCGCTTTCAAACCCGCTTATGAGGCATTGCAGGGGCAGAGCAAACTGCTGCTGACCACCTATTTCGACAGCATCGGTCAGAACATCGACACCATTACGGCATTGCCCGTTCAGGGTCTGCACGTTGACCTGGTCCACGGTAAAGATGATATCTCCACGCTGAACAGCAAAATACCGGCGAGCTGGTTGCTGTCTGTGGGGGTGATTAACGGCCGTAACGTCTGGCGTGCGGATCTGAGCAGCTGGTTTGAGCGTCTGCAACCGCTGGTGGCGAAACGCAAACAGCTGTGGATCGGTTCTTCCTGCTCGCTGCTGCACAGCCCGATCGATCTGAGCGTGGAAACCCGTCTTGATGACGAAGTGAAGAGCTGGTTCGCCTTTGCCCTGCAAAAGTGTGCTGAGTTGTCACTGTTGAGCAATGCGCTGAACAACAATGACCCGGCATCACTGGAAGCCTGGAGTGCGCCTGTCCGTGCCCGTAAAAACTCCAGCCGGGTTCATAATGCGGCCGTCGGTGATCGTCTGGCCGGGATTACCGCCAAAGACAGCCAGCGTAATAGCAGCTACCCGGAACGTGCTGAAGCCCAGCGTCAGCGTTTCCAGCTGCCCGCCTGGCCAACCACGACTATCGGCTCCTTCCCGCAAACCACCGAAATTCGTGGCCTGCGCCTTGATTTCAAACAGGGGCGTCTGGACGGCAGTCACTACCGTACCGGCATCGCTGAACATATTAAGCAGGCGATTGCTGAGCAAGAACGTTTAGGTCTGGACGTGCTGGTGCATGGCGAAGCTGAACGTAACGACATGGTGGAATACTTCGGGGAGAACCTGGATGGCTTCATCTTTACTCAGAATGGCTGGGTACAGAGCTACGGTTCACGCTGTGTGAAACCACCGGTTATTATCGGGGATGTCAGCCGCCCGGAAGCGATTACCGTTGAGTGGGCGAAGTATGCCCAGTCCCTGACCGACAAGCCGGTAAAAGGCATGCTGACCGGTCCGGTGACCATTCTGTGCTGGTCATTCCCACGTGAAGATGTGTCCCGCGAAACTATTGCCAAACAGATTGCTCTGGCACTGCGTGACGAAGTGGAAGATCTGGAAAAAGCCGGTATCGGTATCATCCAGATTGACGAACCCGCACTGCGCGAAGGCTTACCGCTGCATCGCTCCGACTGGGCTGCCTATCTGGAATGGGCGGTTGATGCCTTCCGTCTGAATGCCGCCGTGGCGCAGGATGACACCCAGATCCACACCCACATGTGTTACTGCGAGTTCAACGACATCATGGATTCGATTGCCGCACTGGATGCCGACGTGATCACCATCGAAACCTCACGTTCTGATATGGAACTGCTGGAGTCGTTTGAAGAGTTTGATTACCCGAATGACATCGGTCCCGGCGTTTACGATATTCACTCGCCGAACGTGCCGAGCGTTGAGTGGATGGAAGCCCTGCTGCTAAAAGCGGCACAGCGTATCCCGACTGAACGTCTGTGGGTTAACCCGGATTGTGGTCTGAAAACACGTGGCTGGGCAGAAACCCGTCAGGCGCTGGCAAATATGGTGAAAGCAGCGCAGAACCTGCGTCGTGCGCAAGAAGCCTGATGGCGATGTTGTTAATGTGATCATGAAGGGGCGCCTGTGCGCCCCTTCATTTATGCTTTTGGCGCAACGCCATACTGTTTAAACCACGCCAGCATCCGTTGCCAGCCATCCTGAGCAGACTCTGCATGATAGCTGGGGCGATAATCTGCATTAAAGGCGTGCCCGGCATCGGGGTAAACAATAATCTCAGCGCTGGTATTCGCGGCACGCAGCGCCTGTCGCATGGTCTCCACGCTTTCCAGCGTGATGCTGTCATCTTTACCGCCGTACAGGCCTAAAACCGGCGAATTCAGGTCCACGGCAATATCCACCGGATGCTTCTGCTGCTTCATGGTTTTTTCGCCAACCAGTTTGCCATACCAGGCGACGGCGGCTTTAAGCTGTGGGTTATGCGCGGCATACAGCCAGGTGATTCGCCCGCCCCAGCAAAAACCGGTGGCGGCCATGTTGCGCATATCCCCGCCATGACGAGACGCCCAGTTTGCCACGTGGTCGAGATCGGCCAGTACCTGACTGTCCGGAACCTGGCTGACGATCTTTTTTAACAGGGTGGGGATGTCGGTGTAATCCGCAGGATCACCCAGGCGGAAATAGAGTTCAGGTGCCACCGCCAGATAGCCTTCACTGGCCAGACGACGGCAGATATCCCGGATATGTTCATGTACGCCGAAAATCTCCTGGACCACTAGCACCACTGGCAGAAGCCCCTCGGCATGACGTGGCTTCGCATGGAAAGCAGGCATGTTCTCACCCTGGGTAGGAATGGACGTTTCACCTGAAATAATATCTGCGCTGTCGGTGATAATCGTGGTGGCAGCGGTAGGGCGTGTTGCGGGTGCAAACCCTTTGTTGCTCGATTCTTGCGTCGTGTTATCGTCGGTTTTCATTATCCTCTCCGTGCATGCACAAGTACGATCAGCATTCTGGGTTTAACTATAGCCCGTAATGTGATGGGTCAGGTTTCACTGCTGGCTATCTCTATCACCAGATAGACCTGAGCCACAGGCCCGGATGTGTGAAAGTGTGCTTACCGAAGTTGATAATGTGATTCATATCACTTTTTATAATGTAATCAGTGCAATTTTCATTTGTAATGTCGATTCTTATCACATAAATGTTCGCCAGATTTCCTTACAGTAGCATCCCGTTAACTATCCCCGCTTCCCGTGACAGGAGTTTGAAATGGCACAGTCTGACGTTTTCCATCTTGGCTTAACCAAAGCCGACCTTCAGGGCGCCACGCTGGCCATCGTGCCGGGCGACCCGGAGCGCGTGAAGAAAATTGCCGCCCTGATGGACAATCCGGTCCATCTGGCTTCGCACCGTGAATTCACCACCTGGCGTGCCGAGTTATCCGGTAAGTCGGTGATTGTCTGCTCAACAGGCATTGGTGGCCCGTCTACGTCAATTGCAGTGGAAGAGCTGGCCCAGCTTGGTGTACGTACTTTCCTGCGGGTCGGAACCACCGGGGCGATCCAGCCGGATATCAATGTGGGTGACGTGCTGGTGACTACCGGTTCCGTGCGTCTGGATGGTGCCAGCCTGCACTTTGCCCCGCTGGAGTTCCCGGCCGTGGCGGACTTTACCTGTACCACGGCGTTGGTTGATGCGGCGAAAGCGGCAGGGGCGACCACCCATATCGGTATTACTGCTTCCTCGGACACCTTCTACCCGGGCCAGGAGCGCTATGACACCTTCTCCGGGCGTGTTGTCAGCCGTTTCCAGAACTCGATGAAAGAGTGGCAGCAGATGGGCGTACTGAACTACGAAATGGAATCCGCCACGCTGCTCACCATGTGTGCCAGCCAGGGGCTGCGTGCCGGGATGGTGGCCGGTGTCATCGTCAACCGCACCCAGCAGGAAATCCCGGATGCAGAAACCATGAAACGCACCGAGAGCGATGCGGTGAAGATCGTGGTTGAAGCTGCCCGTCGTCTGATCTAATCGTTTTATCTTACGGCCGTGCTCACGCGCGGCCTGTAACGTCTTTTCTTGCTGTGAAAAAATTCAGATCCTCCTCGACAATTCCTTCCGTACCCGCCCGTTTACTGCTTTTTATCTGGACATTCATACAGTGCGCCTCTATTTTTCCCCTATTGTACCCTTCATACTTCAAGCTGCCTGGGTGTTGGCTGCGCTCCCTCACCCTGGTCACATACTTTTCTATGCTCCCAGGGATTATAAGCTTCATTCTGAAGCTCACCCTGCGGGCCAGCACAAGCGCTGTTCAAATCGGCCAATGGCCGATTAGTCACTCGCTTGCCGCCTACAAGCAGCTCGAATTATTTTGGGTATAGGTTTTGATTAGGAGAAGCAGGGTGGATGCAACAATCGTATATGGTGCCGGTATTGGTCTGGTCGGGTTACTGGCGGGCTGGTTGATCGCCGGGATCCGCAGCCAGCAGTTGCTGGCCAACGGCGAAACTGAGCGGCGTCTGCTTCAGCAGTCGGTGGAACAGGCGGAATCTGAACGTCAGCGCCAGCAACAGCAGCTGGATGCCCAGCTCCTGACGCAAAAACAGAACGAGCAGGAACTGCGTCAGCTGCACGGTTCACTGGCGGCGGCTGGGGAGAAGCTGCACCAGCTTGATCACTGGCGGGGTGAAACTGAACAGCTCAATCGTGAACTGCGCAACCAGCTGGAGATCAACGCCTCACAGGAGGCCGAGCTGCGTGAAGTCACCATCCGCCTGGAAGAGACGCGCATGGCGACGGAAGAAAAACAGCGCCTGCTGGTGAACAGCGAGCAGCGCCTTAACGCACAGTTTGAAAATCTGGCGAACCGTATCTTTGAAAACAGCGGCCGCCGGGTGGATGAACAAAATCGTCAGAGCCTGAATGGCCTGATCACCCCGCTGCGGGAACAGCTTGAGGGCTTTCGCCGCCAGGTTCAGGAAGGATTCGGTCAGGAAGCACGTGAGCGGCACACTCTCGCGCATGAAATACGTAACCTGCAACAGCTGAATGCGCAGATGGCCCAGGAAGCGATCAACCTGACGAAGGCGCTTAAAGGGGATAACAAAACCCAGGGTAACTGGGGAGAAGTGATCCTCAGCCGGGTGCTGGAAGCCTCCGGTTTGCGTGAAGGCCATGAATACGAAACTCAGGTCAACATTCAGCTTGAGCAAAATGGGCGAATGCAGCCTGATGTGATCGTACGCCTGCCACAGGGCAAGGATGTGGTGATTGACGCCAAAATGACGCTGGTGGCCTATGAACGCTATTTTAACGGTGATGATGAAGCGGCACGTGAGCTGGCCATCACTGACCATATTGCAGCGATCCGAGGGCATTTACGCCTGCTGAGCCGAAAAGATTACCAACAATTACCTGGTTTACGCTCACTGGATTATGTGTTGATGTTTATCCCGGTGGAACCCGCTTTCCTGCTCGCTATCGACAGGCAGCCGGAGCTGATCAATGAGGCGCTGAACCAGAACATCATGCTGGTCAGCCCGACCACCTTGCTGGTGGCACTGCGCACCATTAATAACCTGTGGCGCTATGAACACCAGAGTCGTCACGCCCAGCGCATTGCCGATCGGGCTGCTCGTCTCTACGACAAAATGCGTCTGTTTGTTGATGATATGAGTGCCATCGGACAGAACCTTGATAAGGCTCAGGATAGCTATCGCCAGGCAATGAAAAAATTGTCCGAAGGTCGGGGCAATCTGATTGCCCAGACAGAAGGGTTCCGCCAGATGGGGGTTGAAGTGAAGCGCCCGATTAACCCAAGGCTGGTGGAACAGGCATTACCAGAAGCTGATGATGATGTGGATGACGACGATGATATGCCGCCTGCAGAAAAGGCGGAATATTCGCCGGATGCAATACCACGCTGAATCAATGAATAAGCGTGCGGCCAGTGCCTGGCCTGCGTGACTCTGGTACACTTGGCAAATATTTGATTGTAGAGCAGGCAAAACAAATGGCAGATGAATCAAAGGACACAACCCACTTCGGCTACCGTACTGTTGCGAAAGACGAAAAGGCCGATATGGTTGCTGATGTTTTCCATTCCGTTGCGGCCAAATATGATCTGATGAATGATCTGATGTCATTCGGCATTCACCGCATCTGGAAGCGTTTTACCATTGATTCCAGCGGCGTGCGCCGTGGGCAGCGCGTTCTCGATTTGGCTGGCGGCACGGGGGATCTCACGGCGAAATTCTCGCGTCTGGTGGGTGAAACCGGTGAAGTGGTGCTGGCTGATATCAACAGCTCAATGCTGAAAGTAGGCCGTGAAAAGCTGCGTAATAAGGGCATCATCGGTAATGTGAATTATGTGCAGGCGAATGCCGAAGCACTGCCGTTTCCTGATAACTATTTCGACTGCATCACCATCGCTTTCGGCCTGCGCAATGTGACCGAAAAAGAGAAAGCGCTGGCGTCCATGTTCCGTGTGTTGAAGCCGGGTGGGCGTTTGCTGGTGCTGGAGTTCTCCAAACCGCAGTTCGCACCGTTGAGCAAAGCCTACGACGCCTATTCGTTCCATATTTTGCCGCGCATTGGCGAAATGGTCGCGAAAGACGCAGGCAGCTATCGCTATCTGGCAGAATCCATTCGTATGCATCCCGATCAGGACACCCTGAAGCAGATGATGAATGACGTGGGCTTTGAAAATACGACGTATCACAATCTGACGGGCGGCATTGTTGCTTTGCACCGCGGATTCAAGTTTTAAGCAGGGAAACGCATGACATTAACGCCGCTATTAACCGCCAGTCTGGAGACCGCACTTAATCATTTGCTGTACCGCGATCGTGGCCTGAAGGCGGCGCGTCAACGTCTCAATGGTCGCAGCCTGGCGATCGTGCTGACCGAGCTTAAGCAGCCGATTATCTTCATTTTCAGTGAGCAGCAGGTTGACGTGATTGGCGAATGGAGTGATACACCGGATTGTACGGTGAGAACGCGTTTAGCCACGCTGTCAAAACTGCGTGACAGGCAGCAGCTGACGACGCTGATTCGCAGCGGTGAGCTGGAAGTTGAAGGTGACCTCCAGGTTGTGCAGCAGTTTTCGGCCCTGTTGGATCTGGCAGAACTGGACCCGGCAGAGTATCTCGCGCCCTGGACTGGTGATATCGCCGCCCAGGGGATCACGCAGTTCGCCCGACGTGGTTTCAATGCGATCCGCCGTGATGTGCAGCGCAAACAGAGTTACCTGTCACAAACGTTGACGGAAGAGTGGCGTCTGGCACCGGGTTCGCTTGAGCTGGCCTGGTTTGCTGAAGAAGTGGATGCGCTGTCCCGTTCGATGGATGCGCTGGACGCTCGCCTCAGCCAGCTGGAGGTCAAATGACCTTCGGTGAACTGCGTCGTCTCTATCTGATTATTCGTGTGTTCCTCAGCTACGGTCTTGATGAACTGATCCCTAAAATGCGCCTGACTCTGCCGTTACGGCTGGGGCGCAAGTGCCTGTTCTGGATGCCTAACCGCCATAAAGATAAGCCACTGGGCGAGCGTTTACGCTTGTCGCTGGAGCAGTTAGGGCCGGTGTGGATTAAGTTTGGGCAAATGATGTCGACCCGCCGGGACCTCTTCCCGCCGTTGATCGCTGACCAGTTAGCGATGTTGCAGGATCGCGTCGCGCCATTTGATGGTGCCAAAGCGCTCAAGTTGATTGAACAGTCTCTCGGGGCGCCTATTGATACCCAGTTTGATGATTTCAATATTGTCCCGCTGGCTTCGGCCTCTATTGCCCAGGTACACACTGCGACGCTGAAAGAGAACGGCCGTGAAGTGGTGATCAAAGTGATCCGCCCGGATATTTTGCCGGTGATCAAAGCGGATATGCGCTTGATATACCGCCTGGCGCGCTGGGTGCCGCATTTGTTGCCTGATGGTCGCCGTCTGCGTCCACGCGAAGTCGTGGCGGACTATGAAAAAACACTGCTCGACGAGCTGAACCTGCTGCGCGAAGCCGCCAATGCTATCCAGCTGCGACGTAACTTTGATAGCAGCAAAATGCTGTATATACCGGAAGTCTATTCGGATTACTGCAGTGAAAATATGATGGTGATGGAGCGTATTTACGGTATTCCCATCTCCGATGTGGTGACGCTGGAACAGCATGGCGTCAATATGAAGCTGCTGGCCGAGCGTGGCGTGCAGGTCTTCTTTACCCAGGTGTTCCGTGACAGCTTTTTCCATGCGGATATGCACCCCGGTAACATTTTCGTCAGCTATGAACACCCGGAAGATCCACAATATATCGGTATTGACTGCGGCATCGTCGGTTCTCTGAACAAAGAAGATAAGCGTTATCTGGCTGAAAACTTCATTGCCTTCTTCAATCGTGACTATCGCAAGGTGGCTGAGCTACACGTCGATTCTGGCTGGGTGCCGCCTGATACTAATGTGGAAGATTTCGAATTCGCCATTCGCACGGTATGCGAACCGATTTTTGAGAAACCGCTGGCAGAAATATCGTTCGGGCATGTGCTACTTAACCTGTTCAATACGGCTCGTCGCTTTAATATGGAAGTGCAGCCTCAGCTGGTACTGCTGCAAAAAACATTGCTGTATGTTGAAGGTGTGGGTCGCCAGCTCTATCCACAGCTGGATTTGTGGAAGACGGCCAAACCTTTCCTTGAAGACTGGATTAAAGATCAGGTGGGTATTCCTGCCATTGTGCGTGCGCTGAAAGAGAAAGCGCCGTTCTGGGCAGAGAAATTGCCTGAGTTGCCAGAGCTATTTTATGACAGCCTGCGCCAGCATAAGCATTTGCGGCACAGCGTAGATCGCCTGGCTAACGATCTGAAAGGAGAGCGTGCAAAGCAGCATCAGTCGCGCTATCTGTTTGGCGTCGGTGCGACATTGCTGCTCAGTGGGACAGCAATCCTGCTGTCACGTCCTGAATGGGATATGTTCTCTGCCGGGCTGATGGCCGCAGGCGTTGTTGCCTGGTTGGTTGGCTGGGGCAGAACAAACTGATTGTCATGAAAGGTAAATAGGCAGTTTATTGCGCAAGGGGTAGGGTTTGCGCATCGTAAGTAAGACATAAGCTGTTATATACTCGAAATTCGCATCACTTATTGATATCAGAGGTAATCATGGGTATTACACTTCCACACTTGTTGATCATCGCGGTACTGGTGATTCTGTTGTTTGGCACCAAAAAACTGCGTTCACTGGGCTCTGACCTCGGCTCGTCGATCAAAGGCTTTAAAAAAGCGATGAGCGATGAGGACGACAAAGAAAAAACCCATGCTAATGATGCTGACTTCAATGCCAAACTGGCTGAACCGCAGCAGACTGAAGCGAAGAAAGAAGACGTCAAGAACGACAAGGTGTAATCCGTGTTCGACATAGGCTTTGGTGAACTGGTACTGGTATTCGTTATTGGCCTGGTGGTACTGGGTCCGCAGCGTTTACCTATTGCAGTCAGAACGGTGATGGGCTGGATCCGTGCCATGCGCTCTATGGCAACCAGCGTTCAGAATGAGCTGGCTCAGGAACTGAAAATTCAGGAACTGCAGGACGGCCTGAAAAAAATTGAACAGGCCAGCAAAGACAGTCTCTCCCCTGAGCTAAAAGCGACGGTAGATGAGCTGAAACAGACGGCTGATTCAATGAAGCGCTCCTACTTAGGTGAAAATGAAAAAGCGGATGACGAAGCTCACACTATCCATAATCCGTTAGTGAAAGATCCTCTGCAATCGCATGATGGTGCCACGCCAGCGGCAGCAGACCACCAGGCAAGTGCGCCAGCACAGGCACCCGTCACGGTGACGCAATCTGCATCAACGCCATCTGAATCGAAACAGCCGCCAGCTTCTGCTCCGCGTGCATCCGTGCCACCTTCACAACCAGGCGATGAACGTTAAATATGGCTGTTGATGATACCCAACCGCTTATCAGTCATCTGATTGAGCTACGTAAGCGCCTGTTGAACAGCATTATTGCTGTTCTGGCCATTTTTCTGTGCCTGGTCTATTTTTCCAACGATATTTATCAACTTGTCTCGGCGCCCTTGATCAAGCAATTGCCCGCCGGGGCCAGTATGATCGCGACTGATGTAGCATCCCCTTTTCTGGCACCGATTAAGCTGACGATCATTGTCTCATTGTTCCTGTCAGTGCCGATTATCCTCTACCAGGTTTGGGCCTTTGTGGCGCCCGCGTTATATCGCCATGAACGCAAGCTGGTTATGCCCCTGCTGTTTTCCAGTTCATTCCTATTCTACCTGGGGATGGCTTTCGCCTACTTTATTGTCTTCCCGCTGGCGTTCAGCTTCTTTGCCAAGACCGCGCCACAGGGAGTGACGATTGCCACCGACATTAATAACTATCTCGATTTTGTGATGACGTTATTTATGGCATTTGGCGTATCGTTCGAAGTACCGATTGCTATCGTTCTGCTGTGCTGGACCGGGGTAACAACGCCGGAAGATCTGCGCGCGAAACGTCCGTATGTGCTGGTAGGTGCATTTGTCGTTGGCATGCTGCTGACGCCGCCGGATATCTTCTCCCAGACGTTGCTGGCCATTCCGATGTACTGCCTGTTTGAAGTGGGTGTCTTTGTTTCCCGCTTCTACGTGGGTAAAAACCGTCGCGATGAAGACGAAGAGCAGGACGCGGAATCGGAGTAACGATGCGCGAACGGCTGCCACCGGCAGAACAACCTGAATAAATTAACCGCCCGTCAGGGCGGTTACTGTATGGAAAAGACTATGTTTGATATTGGTGTAAACCTGACCAGCACGCAGTTCGCGAAAGATCGCGAAAAAGTCGTTAAACGTGCGCGCGAGGCGGGTGTTACCGGCATGTTGATTACCGGCACTAATGCGCTGGAGAGTCAGCAGGCTTGTAGCCTTGCACAACAGCATCCGGATTATTGCTGGTCAACCGCTGGCGTTCATCCTCACCATGCCAGCGAATGGTCGGGGGAAACCGCGGCTACGTTGCGTCGGCTGGCGGAAAATGACCGGGTTGTCGCCATCGGTGAGTGTGGCCTCGATTTTAATCGCAACTTCTCTGAACCAGAACAGCAGGCTTACGCCTTTGAGGCCCAGCTTGCCCTGGCCGCCGAATTATCACTGCCTGTGTTTCTGCACTGCCGGGAAGCACATGAGCGGTTTGTTGCTATCCTGGCACCGTGGTTACCTAAGCTAACGGCGGCTGTGTTGCACTGCTTTACCGGGACGCGTGAAGAGCTGGAAGCGTGCCTGGCGCTGGGATTATCTATTGGTATTACCGGATGGGTGTGCGATGAGCGGAGAGGGCAGGCGCTGCGCGAGTTGATGCCGCTGATCCCGGCAGACCGTCTGCTGCTGGAAACGGATGCGCCCTGGTTACTCCCACGTGATATGCACCCTCGCCCGGCATCGCGCCGCAATGAACCTTGTTTTTTACCGCATATTGTTCAACAGGTGGCACTACTGCGCGGGGAAGATGCGGGTGAACTGGCAGAGCAAACGGCGTTAAATGCACGAAAACTGTTTGGTTTGTGACAGGAACAGGGGGCTATTTTCGCCCCTGGATGTGCGGGATTACAGCTTCTGAAACTGGCGGTTGCCCACGCTGCGTACCACCTGTTTATTTAACAGATTCAGCAATAGCATGGATCTGGCTTCACCGTCAGGTTCGGTGAATATCGCCTGCAATCCTTCAAATGCTCCCTCGGTAATAATCACCGTATCGCCTGGCTGCGGAAGCTCACTTTCCACGGCGGGTTCGATGGGGCTTTGCAATGCGACAATCACATCCAGCGGAACGGTGGCGGGCTGATTACCAAAACGAACAAAATGGCTGACCCCACGCGTGGCGCTGATGGTGGTGGTATGAATGGATTCAGGATCGAACTCAATAAACAGATAATTGGGAAATAACGGCTCATTCACCTGGGTACGTTTGCCACGCACTGTTTTCTCTAAAGCAATCATCGGGCTGAGGCAATGCACGGCCTGGCGCTCAAGGTGCTCTTTCGCGCGCAGTAACTGACCTCGTTTGCAGTAAAGTAAATACCAGGATTCCATAACATCACTTTCCAATTATCAGTCAGATAAGAATAGCAAAATCGCTCTGAGAGATATAGCGAGAGTGCAGCAGCGGCTGAACGTCGCAACAAAATTTACCCTGATCGCTGGATCGGCACTATAATGGCCGACTCACTGACCGTACTGATGGAAAGTCATGAAATACCACGACTTACGCGATTTCCTCTCTCTGCTTGAAAAGCGTGGGGAATTAAAACGCATCAAACACGAGATCGATCCTGATCTGGAAATGACTGAAATTGCCGATCGCACGCTGCGTGCCGGCGGTCCTGCTTTGCTGTTTGAAAACCCGAAAGGTTACAGCATGCCAGTCCTTTGCAATCTCTTTGGTACCCCGGATCGCGTGGCGCTGGGCATGGGCCAGGAGGATGTTAAAGCATTGCGGGACGTTGGCCGCCTGCTGGCATTCCTCAAGGAGCCTGAGCCGCCGCGTGGTTTCCGCGACTTCTTCGATAAAATGCCGCAGTGGAAGCAGGTCCTGAACATGCCGACGAAACGGCTGCGCAGTGCGCCTTGCCAGGAACAGGTTTGGCAGGGTGATGATGTCGATCTCAGCCGCATTCCGGTGATGAAATGCTGGCCAGACGACGCTGCACCGCTGGTAACCTGGGGTTTGACCGTCACTCGTGGCCCGCTGAAAGAGCGCCAGAACCTGGGCATTTACCGTCAGCAGGTGATTGGGAAAAACAAGCTGATCATGCGCTGGCTTTCACATCGTGGCGGTGCACTGGATTTCCAGGATTGGTGCCAGCAGCATCCGGGTGAACGCTTCCCTGTCTCTGTTGCGCTGGGTGCCGATCCGGCAACCATTCTCGCGGCCGTTACGCCAGTGCCGGATACCCTGTCGGAATATGCGTTTGCCGGGCTGTTGCGCGGAACCAAAACCGAAGTGGTTAAGTGCGTTTCCAACGATCTGGAAGTACCTGCCAGTGCAGAAATTGTGTTGGAGGGGTATATTGAACCCGGTGAAATGGCGCCGGAAGGCCCATACGGTGACCACACTGGGTACTATAATGAAGTGGATAACTTCCCGGTGTTCACCATCACACATATTACGCAGCGCCGTGATGCGATTTATCACTCCACCTTTACCGGGCGTCCACCGGATGAACCCGCCGTACTGGGTGTGGCGCTGAATGAAGTGTTTGTGCCGATCCTGCAAAAGCAGTTTCCGGAGATTGTGGATTTCTATTTACCACCGGAAGGGTGTTCTTACCGTCTGGCCGTGGTGACGATTAAGAAACAGTATGCCGGGCACGCCAAACGCGTCATGATGGGCGTCTGGTCTTTCCTGCGTCAGTTTATGTATACCAAATTTGTTATCGTCTGCGATGATGACATTAATGCGCGTGACTGGAATGATGTTATCTGGGCGATCACCACGCGTATGGATCCGGCCCGTGATACGGTTCTGATTGAAAATACGCCGATCGACTACCTCGATTTTGCCTCGCCTGTTTCGGGTCTGGGGTCAAAAATGGGGCTTGATGCGACCAATAAATGGCCGGGTGAAACCCAGCGCGAGTGGGGTACGCCAATCCGTAAGGATCCTGCTGTTACCGCACGTATTGATGCGATTTGGGATGAGTTAGGCATCTTGAGTGATACACCAGCGCGCTGAAGTGCTGGCGGTCAAATGATAATGACGACCCGACAGAGGGAACGCATGACAACCTTAAGCTGTAAAGTGACCTCAGTAGAGGCTATTACCGATACCGTGTACCGCGTACGTATGATCCCTGAAGCTGATTTTAGCTTCCAGGCGGGTCAGTATTTGATGGTGGTGATGGACGAAAACGACAAACGTCCGTTCTCACTGGCATCAACGCCGATGGAAAAAGACATTATTGAGCTGCATATTGGTGCCTCTGAGCTGAACCTCTATGCGATGGCCGTAATGGAACGTATCCAGCAGCAGCGTCAGATTACCGTTGATATTCCTCATGGTGATGCCTGGCTCCGCGAAGAGGGCGAACGCCCGCTGGTACTGATTGCTGGCGGCACAGGTTTCTCCTATGCGCGTTCCATTTTGCTGACGGCATTGTCGCAGCAGCCGGACCGCCATATTGCGATCTACTGGGGTGGGCGCGAGCTGAAACACCTGTACGATCTGGATGAACTGAACGCCCTGGCGATCAAGCACCCGAACCTGAGCGTGATTCCGGTGGTGGAGCAGCCTGAAGAGGGCTTTACCGGCCGTAATGGCACGGTTCTGACCGCCGTCATGCAGGATTATGGCTCTCTGGTCGATCACGATATCTACATCGCGGGTCGTTTCGAGATGGCTAAAATTGCCCGTGAACGCTTCTGTGCCGAACGTGGTGCACAGGAAGCGCGCATGTTCGGCGATGCTTTTGCCTTTATCTGACAGTAAGGGGCAGCCAGGCTGCCCCTTGTTTCTACCTGAGTCGCCCCGTGGCGTAAACTAAACGCGTTCAAACACCGTTGCGATCCCCTGTCCCAACCCGATGCACATGGTGGCAAGACCAAACTGCGCATCCCGCCGCTCCATCAGATTAAGCAGTGTGGTGCTGATACGTGCCCCCGAGCATCCCAGCGGGTGGCCTAGTGCAATCGCGCCGCCATTCAGATTCACCTTCTCGTCGAGTTGATCCATCAGCCCCAGATCCTTAATGCAGGGCAGGGTTTGTGCCGCAAAAGCTTCATTCAGTTCAAACACACCGATATCGCTGATGTTCAGCCCGGCACGTTTCAGCGCCAGCTGTGATGCCGGAACAGGGCCGTATCCCATAATTGACGGGTCACAGCCGACAACGGCCATTGCGCGGATTCTGGCTCGCGGTGTGAGACCATATTCCCGTGCGAGTGACTCGCTCATCACCAGCATGGCGGCAGCACCGTCCGAGAGCGCTGAACTGCTGCCCGCCGTCACGGTGCCGTTCACCGGGTCAAATGCCGGGCGCAATGCGGCCAGACTTTCTGCCGTGGTATCCGGGCGGATCACTTCATCGGTGTCATAGCGTTTTAATACGCCATCGGCGTCATGCCCGGAGACAGACACAATTTCACTGGCGAAATGCCCGGCTTCCGTTGCTGCCCAGGCGCGCTGATGGGAGCGGGCGGCAAACTGATCCTGCAACTCGCGGCTGATACCGTGAATTTTTGCCAGCATTTCAGCCGTCAGACCCATCATTCCCGCCGCTTTCGCCACGTTGCGGCTCAGGCCGGGATGGAAGTCGACGCCGTGATTCATCGGCACGTGGCCCATATGTTCTACGCCGCCAATCAGGCAGGAGCGGGCATCGCCGACCATAATGGCGCGCGCGGCATCATGCAGCGCCTGCATCGATGAGCCGCACAGACGGTTGACGGTGGTAGCAGGTACGCTGTGGGGGATTTCTGCCAGCAGCGCCGCATTACGCGCAATATTAAAACCCTGCTCCAGCGTCTGCTGAACGCAACCCCAATAGATGTCATCCAGCAACGCGGCGTCCAGCGCAGGGTTGCGACTAAGCAGGCTGCGCATCAGATGAGCTGAAAGGTCTTCGGCCCGTACGTGACGAAATGCGCCGCCTTTCGAACGTCCCATTGGCGTGCGAATGGCATCAACGATCACAACTTTTTCCATTTTGATTTCCTCACGCCGTTTTCAAAGAGAGATCGTTCAATGGCACCGCCAGCGGATACCAGCTTCCGCCCTGCGCGGCCTTATCCAGTAACCCGTCCGGCAGCTGATAAAGCGCACCCAGCGTGGTGAACGGTTCAGCCTGAGCGACAAACTTATCGCTGCCGAGGGTGTCCAGATAACGGAAAGCGCCGCCGTGGAACGGTGGGAAGCCCAGACCGTAAACCAGCGCCATATCGGCTTCCGCCGGACTGGCGATAATGCCTTCTTCCAGACAGCGAACCACTTCGTTAATCATCGGGATCATCATACGGGCGATAATTTCCTCATCGCTGAACACGCGTTTCGGCTGGCACACGCTCTGCAACAGACGATCGGTTTCGGCATCTGTGACCTTCTTCGCTTTGCCTTTGCTGTCGGTTTCCCAGCGCCAGAATCCCTGCTGGTTTTTCTGGCCGTAACGTTTTGCTTCAAACAGGATATCGATGGCATCCCGATACTCTTTCTTCATGCGTTGCGGAAAACCCTCTGCCATAACGCGTTGCGCATGATGCGCCGTATCGATGCCCACCACGTCAAGCAGCCATGAAGGTCCCATTGGCCAGCCGAACTGTTTTTCCATCACTTTATCAATCTGACGGAAGTCGGCACCGTCACGCAGGAGGAGACTGAACCCTGCGAAGTAGGGGAACAGCACGCGGTTCACAAAGAATCCTGGGCAGTCATTAACGACAATCGGTGTCTTGCCCATTTTGCTGGCCCAGGCCACCACTTTGGCGATGGTGCTGTCAGCCGTTTTCTCCCCACGAATGACCTCAACGAGTGGCATACGCGGTACCGGGTTAAAGAAGTGCATCCCACAGAAGTTTTCCGGACGGGTAAGTGCTTCAGCAAGCTGACTGATGGGGATGGTAGAGGTGTTCGATGCCAGAATAGTATCCGGGCGAATATGACTTTCTGTTTCGGCCAGTACGGCCGCTTTCACCTGCGGGTTTTCAACCACTGCTTCGACCACCACATCAACCCGGTCGAAACCCGCATAGTGCAGCGTGGGTTGAATGGTGCCGATGACGCCTGCGAGTTTCAATCCATCAATTTTGCCGCGTACCAGCTGCTTATTCAGCAGTTTTGCGGCTTCATTCATTCCCAGTGTCAGCGATGTTTCGCTGATATCTTTCATCATCACCGGCACGCCTTTCCAGGCGGACTGATAAGCGATGCCGCCACCCATGATACCGGCACCCAGTACGGCGGCCTGTTTTGGCGTTTCAACGTCGCGGGTCAGCTTCTTCGCTTTGGCTTTTACTGCCTGATCGTTGAGGAAAATCCCGACCAGGGCGCGGGCTTCATTCGATCGCGCCAGGGGAACAAACGCAGCGGTTTCCAGTTTCAGTGCCTCGTTGCGGCCCAGACGCGCAGCGGCCTCAATGGTTTTCACGGCGGTCAGTGGGGCTGGGTAGTGTTTCCCTGCGGTTTGCATCACCATCGCTTTGGCCGTAGTGAAACTCATCGCGGCTTCAATTTTATTCAGTTTTAGCGGCTCCAGCTTGCACTGGCGGCGTTCCCGCCACGGCAATCGACCGGAGATCGCCTCTTTCAATACGGATAGTGCGGCGGCATCCAGTTTATCCGCAGCCACGACAGCATCTACCAGACCCACTTTCAGTGCCTGAGTACCATCAATATCTTTACCCGCTGCAATAATTTCCAGTGCACTGTCAGCCCCAAGCAGACGTGGCAGACGCACGGACCCCCCAAAACCAGGCATGATGCCGAGTTTCGTTTCCGGCAGGCCAATGCGGGTATCGGCAGTCGCAATACGGAAATCCGTCGCCAGCACACATTCGCAACCGCCACCTAATGCATAGCCACGAATGGCGGAAACGGTGGGAACGGGGAGATCTTCCAGGCGATTGAAGATGCCATTGGCAAAGCCCAGCCATGCGGTGAGTTTTTCTTCCGGGGCGATAAACAGTGAGAGGAATTCCGTGATATCGGCACCGACGATAAAGGCCGATTTGCGTGAACTGAGCAGCACGCCACGCAGGGTGGGTTGCTGTTCCAGCACCGAGATAGCTTCACCGAGGCTGGCAACCGTCTGTGTATCCAGCTTGTTCACCGAGCCGGGCGCATCAAAAATCAGTTCGGCTATGCCGTCTTCCAGCCAGTCGAGGGATAGGGTTTCGCCTTGGTAGAGCATGTGTGTCTCCTGAGCCGCGATAAGAGGATCTGGTCATACCAGATGATCGTGAGTGTGGGATTGGTGTTGCTTATTTGCAAACGATACGTTGTCGATTTGCAAACAAGATCACAACTGCGGCAAAACGCCATACCCCTGCTGGCTGTGGTAAGATGCCGACAATTTCGTAATAACGGAGACAGGATGATGGAGTCACTGGTTACGCTTTATCAGCAGCATGTGAAAACGTTACAGCAGCGCGCACAGCAGGTGCTGGCGCGGCACAATCTTGATGCCATGCTGATTCATTCCGGGGAATTACTGACGGTATTTCTCGACGATCACACGTATCCCTTCAAGGTAAACCCTCAGTTCAAAGCCTGGGTGCCGGTTACTCAGGTGCCAAACTGCTGGCTGTGGATCGACGGTGTCAACAAGCCGAAGCTGTGGTTCTATTCCCCTGTTGATTACTGGCACAACGTTGAGCCTTTACCGCATAGCTTCTGGACAGGTGAAATTGACATCATCGGCCTGAAGAGTGCGGATGACATCGGCCAGCAGTTACCTGCGCAGCGTCAGAATGTGGCGTATATCGGGCCGGTGCCTGCACGAGCCACTCAGCTTGGGTTCAGTGCCGGGGCGATTAATCCTCAGGGCGTGATCGACTTCCTGCATTATCACCGTGCTTATAAAACGGGTTATGAGCTGCATTGTCTGCGTCAGGCGCAGAAAGCGGCCGTGACCGGCCATCGTGCGGCCAAAGAAGCATTTCTGTCCGGTATGAGCGAGTTCGACATTAATGTCGCCTATCTCAGCGCAACCGGCCACCGCGATACCGATGTTCCTTATGGCAATATCATTGCCCTTAACGAACATGCTGCGGTGCTGCACTACACTAAACTCGAACATCAGCTCCCTGAGCAGCGGCGCAGTTTCCTGATCGATGCAGGCGCCGAGTATAACGGCTACGCAGCCGATCTGACCCGCAGCTATGCGGCGAACGAGAAGAGTGACTATGCGCAGTTGATCAGGGACATGAATGCCGAAGAACTGGCGTTGATTGCCACGATGAAAGCGGGCGTGCGCTATACCGAATACCATCAGCAGATGCATTATCGTATCGCCAGTCTGCTGCTTAAACACCAACTGGTGAATGGCATCAGCGCGGAAGCGATGGTGAAAGAGGATCTTACCGGTCCCTTTATGCCTCACGGCATTGGCCATCCGCTGGGCTTACAGGTGCATGACGTTGCCGGCTTTATGCAGGATGAGCAGGGTACACATCTGGCTGCTCCTGCGAAGTATCCGTACCTGCGTTGTACCCGCATGCTCGAGCCGGGAATGGTGCTGACGATTGAACCGGGTATCTACTTCATCGACTCGTTGCTGGCGCCGTGGCGTGCCGGTAAGTTCAGTCAGCATTTTGACTGGGCGAAAATTGATGCGCTGAAGCCTTACGGCGGTATCCGCATTGAAGATAATGTCGTGATTCATACCAACGGCGTAGAAAATATGACTCGCGATCTGCATCTGGCCTGATGGACGCTTACGATATCCCGGCTGAACTGTTCAGCTTTAGCGAAGAGATCAAGAAAAGCCGATTTATCACGCTGCTGGCACACACCGAAGGTGTGGAGGCGGCACGGGGATTCGTACAGCAGATCAAGCAACAGCACCCAACGGCCCGGCATCACTGCTGGGCTTTTGTCGCCGGGGCACCCGATGATTCGCAACAGTTGGGATTCTCCGACGATGGGGAGCCGTCCGGTACCGCCGGTAAACCAATGCTGGCCCAGTTAATGGGTAACAATATTGGCGAAATTACGGCGGTTGTTGTGCGTTATTATGGCGGCATCCAGCTGGGAACGGGTGGGCTGGTTAAGGCCTATGGCGGTGGCGTGCAACAGGCGTTGCGATTACTGCCCCGCAAGGTCAAAGTTCCCATGCTACAGTTCAGCCTTATCTGCGATTATGCCCAACTGGGTGATATTGAACGGATGACGGCACGTTTTGATGGTCAACTGCTTCATACTGAGTTCCAGCAGAACATTACTCTTCACCTGGCTCTGCCTCATGCGCAGGTGGCGGGTTTCAGGCAAAATCTATCAGACTTTAGCCGGGGCACTTTGCAATTAGCCTCGCTCAAATAACACTTCATGTCAGGAAAGGAACGGCAGAATGCATTTTCGCGCCATTACCCGCATAGTGGGTTTACTGGTTATTTTGTTCTCAGGCACCATGATTGTGCCCGGGCTGGTGGCGTTAATTTACCGCGATGGGGCAGGGCGTGCATTCACTCAGACGTTTTTCATGGCGCTGATGATTGGGACGTTGCTGTGGTGGCCGAACCGTAAAAAGAAGAGCGAGCTGAAGCCACGGGAAGGATTCCTGATCGTCGTACTGTTCTGGACGGTGCTGGGTAGTGTCGGGGCCATGCCCTTTATCTTCGCAGAGCAGCCTAACCTGTCACTGACCGATGCCTTTTTCGAATCGTTCTCCGCCCTGACGACCACCGGAGCCACCACGCTGGTGGGGCTGGACGCATTACCGAAGGCGATTTTGTTTTATCGTCAGATGTTGCAGTGGTTGGGGGGGATGGGGATCATCGTGCTCGCCGTAGCGATCCTGCCAATCCTTGGGGTCGGGGGAATGCAGCTCTACCGTGCAGAAATGCCCGGCCCGTTAAAAGACAACAAAATGCGGCCGCGTATTGCTGAAACAGCGAAAACACTGTGGCTGATCTATGTGTTGTTGACGATTGCCTGTGCGGTGTCGCTGTGGATGGCGGGGATGTCGCTGTTTGATGCCATTGGGCACAGCTTCTCGACTATCGCCATTGGGGGATTCTCTACTCATGATGCCAGCATTGGTTACTTTAATAGCCCGACCATTAATACCATCATCGCCGTCTTCCTGCTCATTTCTGGCTGTAACTATGGCCTGCACTTCTCGTTGCTGAGCGGACGCAGCTTACGCGTTTACTGGCGCGATCCTGAATTTCGTATGTTTATCGGCGTACAGATTACGCTGGTGATTATTTGCACACTGGTGCTGTGGTTCCATGATGTCTACCAGACAGGAATGCAGACAATCAACCAGGCTTTCTTCCAGGTGGTATCGATGGCAACCACCGCAGGCTTCACCACGGACAGCATCGCTCGCTGGCCTCTCTTCCTGCCAGTATTGTTACTCTGTTCTGCCTTTATTGGTGGCTGCGCCGGTTCAACGGGGGGCGGCCTGAAGGTGATCCGAATCCTGCTGCTGTTTAAGCAAGGGTCGCGAGAGCTGAAAAGGCTGGTACACCCGAATGCGGTATACACCATTAAACTGGGTAACCGTGCGCTGCCTGAGCGTATTCTTGAAGCCGTGTGGGGTTTCTTCTCTGCCTATGCATTGGTATTCATCCTCAGCATGTTGGCGATCATCGCCACGGGTGTTGATGACTTCTCGGCATTTGCGGCGGTGGCGGCAACGCTTAACAACCTTGGCCCTGGCCTTGGCGTGGTGGCGGATAACTTTACCTCAATGAATGATACCGCCAAATGGATCCTGATTTTGACGATGCTGTTCGGGCGTCTTGAAGTCTTCACCTTATTAGTTCTGTTTACGCCGACATTCTGGCGTGAATAAGTGAGAGTGGAATAATGAAAGCATTAATCCTGTTTTCCAGCCGCGATGGGCAGACCCGTGAGATTGCCTTCTATATAGCTAACCAGCTAAAGGAGGTGCGGGAGTGTGATGTGTTTAACATCCAGCTTATTAACGAGATTGACTGGACGCAGTACGATCGGGTGTTGATAGGGGCTTCGATCCGTTATGGGCACTTCCAGCCTGCGGTGGCGAAATTTGTGAAAACACACCTTAATGCACTACAGAAGCGTTCAAGTGGCTTTTTCTCGGTAAACCTGACGGCACGTAAACCTGAGAAGCGTACGCCACAGACCAATGCTTATACCCGCAAGTTTTTGATTCAGTCTCCGTGGGAGCCTGATTGCTGCGCTGTCTTTGCTGGTGCGCTGCGCTATCCGCGCTACAGCTTCTTCGATCGCATCATGATCCAACTGATAATGCGTATGACAAAGGGAGAAACCGA
This sequence comes from Erwinia sp. AnSW2-5, assembly GCF_045107195.1. Taxonomy (NCBI): domain Bacteria; kingdom Pseudomonadati; phylum Pseudomonadota; class Gammaproteobacteria; order Enterobacterales; family Erwiniaceae; genus Erwinia; species Erwinia sp. AnSW2-5. Next base: position 184 of record NZ_JBJGXA010000017.1, on the reverse strand, counting down.
TGCCCGTAAAGAAGTGGAGTATACCGACTGGCAGCAGGTGACCCGTTTTGCCCAGGAATTTGCTGCATTACCGAGCAAATCGCAGTAAAAAAACACGCTTCGCTGAAAAATAACGCGCTCAGTCATTTTATTGCAATAAACACTTGTCACCCGTCGGAATTTCCCTATAATGCGCAACCACTGA
>NZ_JBJGXA010000016.1:0-134616 GCF_045107195.1 Erwinia sp. AnSW2-5 | reverse complement strand
AAGTCCCCGTTCTGTCAGGGGATTACCTGCCATAAAGGTCTAAATAAGGTCTTCCGGATGGTTAAAATTGCGAAATGCAGCTTCTGACTGGTCAAATAAAACACTGTGCCCCCCTGCCTGCTGAAGAAATAACATCAATTTACGGTCACCGCCCGCCAGATAGCGTTGCAGTGAACCCGCAATACTCCTGTGCAGCAATGCCTGTGTTGGATGATCGCGCTCTTCTGTACGCGCCCAGACCGCAGATGCTTCGCCTTTATGCTGCCACAAATGCTGAACCAGATTGCCTGGCAGCAACGGCGTATCGCAGGATGTGAAGACTACCCACTCTGTTTTTGTCTGTTGCAGCGCTGCCTGCATGCCTGCCAGTGGCCCTGGAAAATCAGCTATCGTATCGGATATCACCGGTAACCCGCTCTGTTGATATACCTCAATATTTCGATTGGCATTAATCCATACAGTAGTGACCTGGGGCTGCAAACGCTGCAAAACATGTTGGTAGAGTGGTTTACTCTGCCACAGTATTAGCCCTTTATCGTCCCCCCCCATACGGCTACCACGGCCACCTGCAAGGATCACGCCGGTCACGGTTTCGCGTTCAGGGGCGGAAGCTCGATTCATTAGTTTTATACCCGATGCTTAATGTTGGGTTCTTTATACAGGGACAACTGCATGAAATGCCATCGTCTTAACGAATTAATCAGCTTGCTGCAACCTGCCTGGCAAGAAGATCCTGATCTGAATTTAATCGATTTTTTACAGAAATTAGCCGACGAAGCCGGCTTTAAGCAGCCTGTTGGTGAATTAACGGATGATGTACTCATCTATCATCTCAAGATGCGTGGCAGTGATAAAAATGCTGAAATTCCCGGTCTGAAGAAAGACTATGAGGATGATTTCAAAACGGCATTACTGCGTGCACGGGGCGTGATTAAGGATTAAATCAGGCGGTTGATCCGCTGCCGCTGCCATTTAATGATACTCTTGCACGCTATTATTTATTGATTATCAGCGAGCATGCCGGATGAAAGAACCTGCTTTTAACTTCCACACCCTGACGCCTGATACCATCCTTGATGCGTTGTGGGAGACTGGTCTGCGTGTGGAGTCCGGCCTGACGGCGCTAAACAGTTATGAAAACCGTGTCTATCAGTTTTCCGATGACGAAAAACGGCGCTATGTGGCGAAGTTTTACCGTCCGCAGCGTTGGTCGCAGGCTCAGATAGAAGAAGAGCATCAGTTCGCTGCTGAGTTGTTTGCTGATGAGATCCCACTGGCTGCCCCTCTGGAATTAAAGGGTTCAATGCTGCATCAGCACCAGGGTTTCTGGTTTGCTGTTTTTCCCAGCCTCGGCGGGCGCCAGTACGAAACCGATAATTACGATCATCTTGAATGGGTAGGTCGTTTCCTCGGGCGCATCCATCAGGTAGGCCGCCGGAAAACGTTTGAGTCGCGGCCGACTATTGGGCTACAGGAGTACATCGATGAACCCTTACAGATTCTCACCGACAGCCCGCTCGTTCCCGCAAAGTTAAAAGCTGATTTACTGGCCAGTATCGGGCGTCTGCGCACAACTTTACAAAACTGCTGGCATACTCAATGGCAGCCTTTGCGCTTACACGGCGACTGTCATCCGGGCAATATATTGTGGCGTGATGGCCCGCTGTTTGTTGACCTGGATGACGCGCGTAATGGCCCTGCGGTACAAGATCTGTGGATGCTGATCAACGGCGATCGCCAGGAGCAGCGTCTGCAATGGGACATTCTGCTGGAGGCGTACGGTGAATTCTGTGAGTTTGATACTCATGAATTGTCACTGATTGAACCTTTACGTGCTATGCGGATGGTTTATTATCTTGCATGGGTTGTACGCCGCTGGCACGACCCGGCTTTCCCGGCCAGCTTTCCGTGGATGACGGATGAGGACTTCTGGCGCAGACAGATTTCCACTTTTAACGAACAGAACAAGCTGCTGCAAGAGCCTCCGCTGCAGCTTGCACCTGTTTTCCAGGTGTGATCACCCTTTGGTTCGCCTATTGAGATATATTCAGGAGAGAGTTTGACGATGAAAAAGATTTTATTTGCGCTCGTCGGTATGGTTCTGGCATTCAGCGCTTCTGCTGCACAATTTACCGACGGTCAGCAATACGTCACGCTGGATAAACCGGCTACTGGCGAACCTCAGGTTCTCGAATTCTTCTCATTCTTCTGCCCACACTGCTACCAGTTTGAGCATGTATGGCATGTAAGTGATGCTGTAAAGAAAGGCCTGCCAGAGAATGTGAAAGTCACCAAATACCATGTTGAGTTCCTGGGTGGCGAAATGGGTAAAACCGTCACGCAGGCTTGGGCGGTAGCGATGGCGCTGGGTGTGGAAGACAAAGTGACTGCTGCCATTTTCGATGGTATCCAGCAGAAGCAAACCATTACTGATCCTGCCAGCCTTAAAGCGGTCTTCGTGAAAGCAGCAGGCATCAAGCCTGAGGATTACGACGCAGCCTGGAACAGCTTCGTGGTGAAATCACTGGTTGCTCAGCAAGAGAAAGCCGCAGCAGACCTGGACCTGCGTGGCGTGCCAGCGATGTTCGTCAACGGCAAATATATGGTGAACAACGGTGGTCTGGATACCAGCTCACAGGAAAACTATGTTCAGCAGTATGCCAATGTGGTGAAATTCCTGACTTCCCAGAAGTAAGCCTGCACAGACTTCCCTCAACGCCGGCGATGCCGGCGTTTTCTTTCTCGCCCTACGAGATAAATGCCATAAAAATGCCCTTTCATCAGTTAGAGATGTCGTCTCTTTCTCTGAGCGTACCAACTTATATCCACATCAGCCTTATTCCAGAAAACATAAAATTAATCCTGGAGGGAATAAATAACTAAATGATTATAAACAAAAATTAATTATATTTTTAAATGGATTTTCACCCGTTCGCTGCTGTTAGTAAATTTACACACAAACTTATCCACAGTGTGTCAATGCGAAGCGTAACGCAAAATCACAATTGTCCGTGGATTATTCGCCGTTGAGGTTTCATCTTTCATAGCGAGCTGTGGCATCCTTAACGCCAATCAAAAACCAAAGAAGAACGTGACGACTTATGGCTCAAATTGCAGAAAACCCGCTGATTCTGGTAGATGGATCATCCTACCTGTACCGTGCTTATCATGCGTTCCCTCCGCTGACCAATAGCGCAGGTGAACCCACCGGTGCAATGTACGGCGTATTAAATATGCTGCGTAGCCTGCTGCTGCAATATAAGCCAAGTCATGTAGCAGTGGTATTTGATGCCAAGGGTAAAACCTTCCGCGATGAATTATTTGAAGAGTACAAATCTCATCGCCCCCCGATGCCAGACGATCTGCGTGCGCAGATTGAACCGTTGCATACTATGGTTAAGGCGATGGGGCTGCCGTTGCTGGCGGTTACAGGCGTGGAAGCTGACGATGTCATCGGTACGCTGGCTCTGGCCGCAGAGAAAATTGGCAAGCCGGTGTTGATCAGCACCGGTGATAAAGATATGGCTCAGCTGGTGACGCCAAATATCACCTTAATCAACACGATGAATAATGCTATTCTTGGCCCGGATGAAGTGGTCGAGAAATACGGTATTCCCCCTTCGCTGATGATTGATTTCCTTGCCCTGATGGGCGACTCCTCCGATAACATTCCAGGCGTGGCAGGTGTCGGTGAAAAAACGGCTCAGGCTCTGTTACAGGGATTAGGCGGAGTGAAGGATATTTACGCCAACCTGGATAAAGTGGCGACGCTGACTTTTCGCGGCGCGAAAACCATGGCCGCTAAACTGGAACAGAATAAGGAGATGGCTCTCCTCTCCTATCAGCTGGCAACGATTAAGACCGATGTTGAACTGGAATTGACCTGCGATCAGCTGACCGTTGAAGAACCTGCCGTTGACGAACTGCTGGGATTATTTAAGCACTACGAATTTAAGCGCTGGATTGTTGACCTGGAAGATGGCACCTGGCTGCAAGGGAATAAGAGCCGACCCGCTGCCGCGAAAGGAAAAGTCGATGCTGTTGTGGAGTCAGACGCTGTTGAGGTCGGTAGCGTGCTCTCTTCCGAAGGTTATGTCACCATTCTGGATGAAGCGACCTTCGATAGCTGGCTGACAAAACTTCAGCAAAGCGAGCTGTTTGCCTTCGACCTGGAAACGGATTCGCTGGATACGCTCAGTGCTAACATCATCGGTCTGTCTTTTGCGACAGCACCCGGCGAAGCCGCTTATCTGCCTGTTGCCCATGACTACCTCGATGCACCGGACCAGTTAGATCGTAAAGCCGTACTGGCACGGCTGAAACCGCTGCTGGAAAACCCTGAAGCGCATAAAGTCGGGCAGAACCTGAAGTACGACCGTGGCGTGCTGGCCAACTATGGCATTGAACTGCAAGGTATTCAGTTTGATACCATGCTGGAATCGTATGCGCTGAGCAGCGTGGTTGGACGCCATGATATGGATACCCTGGCATCACGCTGGCTGGGCCATAAAACCGTGACCTTTGAAGAGATCGCCGGTAAAGGTAAAAATCAGCTGACGTTTAATCAGATCGCACTGGAGCAGGCAGCGCATTACGCGGCGGAAGATGCCGACGTCACATTACAGCTGCATCTGAAAATGTGGCCAGAGTTGCAGAAAGAGCAGGGGCCAAAAGAGGTCTTTGAACAGGTTGAGATGCCGCTGGTGTCGGTCATCTCCCGTATTGAACGCAATGGTGTGCTTATTGATCAGAACATTCTGGCGGTGCATTCGCAGGAGCTGGGCAGTCGTCTGGCAGAGCTGGAGCTGAAGGCGCACGAGCTGGCCGGTGAACCGTTCAACCTCTCTTCACCGAAGCAGTTACAGACCATCCTGTTTGAAAAGCAGGGTATCAAGCCCACCAAGAAAACCCCGGGTGGCGCACCATCGACCAGCGAGGAAGTCCTGGCTGAGCTGGCGCTGGACTATCCGCTGCCGAAGGTGATTCTGGAACATCGTGGTCTCTCAAAGCTGAAGTCCACCTATACCGATAAGCTGCCGCTGATGATCAATCCACACAGCGGCAGGGTACATACTTCTTACCATCAGACGGTCACCGCTACCGGGCGCCTCTCTTCCAGCGATCCTAACCTGCAAAACATCCCGGTGCGTAATGATGAAGGGCGACGTATTCGTCAGGCATTTATCGCGCCGAAGGGCTATCGCATTGTTGCGGCTGACTACTCGCAGATTGAGCTGCGCATCATGGCACATCTGTCACAGGATAAAGGGTTGCTGACCGCTTTTGCCAGCGAGCAGGATATTCACCGTGCGACAGCCTCTGAAGTCTTTGGCGTCGCGCTGGATAACGTCAGCGGCGAGCAGCGCCGTAGCGCTAAAGCGATCAACTTTGGCCTCATTTACGGCATGAGTGCTTTCGGTTTGTCACGCCAGCTCAATATTGGTGCCGGAGAAGCGAAGAAGTATATGGATCTCTACTTTGAACGTTACCCTGGCGTGCTGCAATATATGGAGAGTACGCGCGAACTGGCCGCAGAGAAAGGCTATGTCTCGACGCTGGATGGCCGCCGACTCTATCTGCCAGAGATTAAAGCCAGCAATGCGATGCGTCGTAAAGCGGCAGAGCGCGCTGCGATTAATGCGCCAATGCAGGGGACCGCAGCAGATATCATCAAACGTGCAATGATTGCCGTGGATGAATGGCTGAAGCCTCAGACAAACGGTGATGTGAAAATGATCATGCAGGTACACGATGAACTGGTGTTTGAAGTGCGTGCTGATGCAGTGGAGAGCGCATCAGCGCAAATCCGTCAGCTGATGGAAGGCAGCATGAAACTGGATGTGCCACTGCGTGTTGATATTGGCGTGGGTGACAACTGGGATCAGGCTCACTAAGTTCGTTTACCCTGTCCTGTGGGCTGATTTCCCTGATTAAATCAGCTCGCAGGATTGCCCCTGCTAAGATTGTCGCTTTAAACGGTTCAGCACCTTGCTTCATCCCCCTTCGCCAGTGACATCACCTAACCATCTCAGCCAGAACACTTTTTTAGTAATTAAGCTACATAATCGACGGCGTTATGTGACTTGGGTTGGATAATGCATGTCGTTTTCTGAAAATTAACTACAAAAAACCCTTTTGAGCGCTCAAAAAATGATGTAAAGTTTCAGATGTAGGGTACAGAGGTAAGATGTTCTATCTTTCAGACCTTTTACTTCACGTAATCGGATTTGGCTGAATATTTTAGCCGCCCCAGTCAGAAATGACTGGGGCGTTTTTTATTGTCTGTCGCCTTCATCCTTGACGCCGCAACTGCGTTAGCTGCACCGCCCATTATTTGGCGACAGAACATCATGCTCAGGCGGGTTATTCGGCGGGGATTTCGTCTTCGGTTGCCGGAGGGATATCACGATACCAGCTATCCAGCTTCTGGCTCAGTTTATCCACGCCAATTCTCTTCAGTGATGAGAACGCTTCAACGTCTACGGTGCCGAGGAAGGTTTTTGCTTCTTCACGAACGGCGTTCAGCTGCGCTTTACGCGCGCCGGAAGCCAGTTTGTCGGCCTTGGTCAGCAGGATCAGCACTTCAATTCCGCTCTGTACCGCCCACATCACCATCTGACGATCGAGATCTTTCAGCGGATGGCGAATATCCATCAGCACCACCAGTCCCTTCAGACAATGACGATCGCGCAGATATTCCGCCAGCGCACGCTGCCATTTGAGCTTCATCTCTTCCGGGACCTGCGCGTAGCCGTAGCCTGGCAGGTCGACCAGACGGTAGCCTTCAGCCACCTGGAAAAGGTTGATCAATTGGGTACGACCAGGGGTTTTACTGGTACGAGCCAGGCCTTTCTGGTTAGTCAGCGTATTCAGCGCGCTGGATTTACCCGCGTTAGAACGCCCGGCAAAAGCAACCTCAATGCCAGTATCGGCAGGCAGATGGCGGATATCGGGGGCGCTGGTGACAAAATGGGTGACGTGATAATTCCAGCCAGACAAAATAGATACTCCAGGTAAGAAAGGACAATTGTGCTGATTATACCCTGTATGGCGCTAAAGCGCCCGGTAAGACACCGCATGATCGAACGCTGTGAGACATTGACCATTCCCCCTGCGAGCACTCTCTGTATTTTGAAATTAAAAAAATGGATTTTTTACTAATATTCATAGGGTTGTAAAATAGCCGAAAAAAACAGAGTAAAAATTACTTATGTCACCTTGTTTGCCGGACTGGTTAGTCTACATTTGTAGCCAGAAACAGGATATTTCACTTCAGGATGAAGTGCTCAGGGAGCATCGGGACGATCTCGGGCAGGGAAGGAAATGTGCACAGGCGTGCACGACAAGGATTCAGGAACGCTCACAGGATTGAGTAAAGGCAAAGGAAAACAGGGATGCTGGCTGCTAATAAGGATGCTGACATTGTCAGTCCTTCTGCGGAAGGTGCGAAAAAAGGCGACAGGGAGACCTGGCGCCTTTTTTCTTTGTCTGCTTTCTGCTAGATTTCGCGGCAATTCTATACTGAAGATAAACGTCTGAGAGCAGAAACCATGAAGCAACCTGCACGCACGCCCCAGGATAAAAAACCGGGAGCCAAAGTGAAACGTAAAACGCGTGATGAGATTAACCAGGAAGCGCGAGACCGCAAGCGTGATAAAAAGCACAGCGGCAACAGTTCCGGCAGCCGGGCTAACCCGGTCACCGAGAGCAAGAAAGGGGCTAACGGCAAACCTGCCAAAGACCCACGTATCGGCAGTAAAAAACCGATTGCCCTGGGTCCCGATGTGGTTGCCAGCAAACCGAAGCCTGCAAAAGTGGCAAAACCTGTCGTAGAGAAAAAACCGCGCCTGTCACCAGAAGAAGAGCTGGCGCAGTTGGAAAATGACGAGCGTCTGGATGCGTTACTCGATCGTCTGGAAAATGGCGATGCCCTGTCAGCAGAAGAGCAGGCGTGGCTGGATCAGTCACTGGACCGCATCGATGTGCTGATGGAGCAGTTAGGGATTGCCCTGGACGATGGCGCAGAAGATGAGCAGGCAGAAGAAGATATGTATCGCCTGCTGAAAGGCGGCCAGTGATCCTCTCGTCTCTCTGACGTAACATGAGGCAGCGCAATTTAGCGCTGCCTTTTCTTTATTGGGTATTTGGTGATGATTTGGCCTGGATCAATTATTGCGCTGATTCTGCTGTGCTGGCTGGGGGGGTTATTCGTTAAACTACAGCGGCTATCGCGGCTGAAAACCCGGCTGCGCAGCAAGATCGTCAGCCAGCAGCTTCCTGTCACGCGGCGGTCAATGCGACGACGATAAGAGGTTAGCATGCAGACACAGACCACCGAGTGGGATCTCCCGCTTATTCAGAAGTACAACATCGCCGGTCCCCGCTATACCTCTTATCCGACCGCACTGGAATTCCATCAGGATTACGACGAACCCGCCTTTCTTCAGGCGACGCAGCGCTACCCTGAGCGGCCGCTGTCGCTCTATCTGCACATCCCTTTTTGCCACAAGCTCTGTTACTTCTGCGGTTGCAATAAGCAGGTCACGCGCCAGCAACACAAAGCGGATGACTATCTGGATGTGCTGGTGCAGGAAATCGCCATGCGAGCACCGCTGTTCCGGCACCGTACCGTCAGCCAGATGCACTGGGGTGGCGGCACGCCTACCTTTCTCAACAAGGTGCAAATCAGCCGTCTGATGGCAGCTCTTCGTCAGCATTTTCACTTCACGGATGATGCTGAGATCTCTATTGAAGTCGACCCGCGTGAAATTGAGCTCAACGTGCTTGATCATCTGCGTGCTGAAGGCTTTAACCGTCTGAGTATGGGCGTACAGGATTTTAATAAGCAGGTGCAGGAGAAGGTGAATCGCGTGCAGGATGAAGCGATGATCTTTGCCCTGATGGCGCGGGCGCGTGAACTGGGTTTTTCCTCAACGAATATTGATCTGATTTATGGCCTGCCAACGCAAACCCCAGAGAGTTTCGCTTTCACCCTGCAAAAAGTGACGGAGCTGAACCCCGATCGTCTGAGTGTCTTTAACTATGCTCATATGCCCGCTTTGTTCCCCGCTCAGCGTAAAATCAAGGATGAGGAGCTGCCCGGTGCCCAGGAGAAGCTGGATATTTTACGGCAAACCATCGCTACGCTAACGGCGGAAGGGTATCAGTTTATCGGTATGGACCACTTCGCCCGGCAGGATGACGAGCTGGCTATTGCCCAGCGTAACGGTGAACTGCACCGTAATTTCCAGGGATACACAACGCAAGGTGACAGCGACCTGCTGGGAATGGGCGTTTCAGCGATTAGTATGATCGGGGACAGCTACGCGCAGAACCATAAAGAGCTGAAGCACTATTACGCAGAAATACGGGCAGGAAAAACCGCCCTGTGGCGCGGCCTGCAGCTGAGCGAAGATGATTGTCTGCGGCGGGAGGTGATTAAAAGCCTGATCTGTAACTTCTCGCTGCCATTTGACGCCATCAGCACGCAATGGGGAATTAACTTCCGTGAGTATTTTGCCGACGATCTGGCTCTGCTGACGCCGCTGATGGTGGACGGGCTGGTGGAATGCCACGACAACTGCCTTGTCGTCACCGCTAAGGGACGTTTGCTGATAAGGAATATCTGCATGTGCTTTGACCGTTACCTGCGTCAGAAGGCGCCTGGTGCGCAATTCTCGCGGGTGATCTGAATGGACGGGTCGACCGAAACAACAGGTCGACCCCAAGGTCCGATCGGAAAAAATGATCGGACCCTACAACGAGAACGTGTCGAGGCGGACCTTCTGTACCGGTCCACCCGCATGACGTCACCGGGTGTTATTCCATTCCCAGCTCTTTCAGCTTACGCGTTAGCGTATTGCGTCCCCAGCCCAGCAGGCGAGCTGCTTCCTGCTTATGACCTTGCGTATGACGCAGGGCGGTAGTTAGCAGCGTACGCTCCATCTCAGGTTGTGCTTCTGACAGCAGGTTTTGATGACCGGAACGCAGAGCGCGATCGGCCCACTGTGCCAACAACGTCGCCCAGCTGTCTGGCAGTGACTGTACCGGGTTTTCTGGCGTCGATGTTTCGAACAGCTCCGGCGGCAGATCCTGGATCAGCACTTCCTGCCCGGCGGCCATCACCGTCAGCCAGCGACAGGTATTCTCCAGCTGGCGTACGTTGCCCGACCAGTGCAACCGCGTGAGCGCAGTTTCCGTTTCAGGATGCAGGATCTTGGCTTCCACACCCAACTCTCTGGCGGCGACCTGTAAGAAGTAACGCGCCAGACGCGGAATATCTTCACGACGTTCACGCAGGGGGGGAAGATGCACGCGGATCACATTCAGGCGGTGGAATAAATCCTCACGGAATTTCCCCTCATGCACGCGCAGCTCCAGATTCTGGTGTGTCGCGGCAATAATACGCACGTCCACCTTAACCGGCGCATAGCCCCCGACACGATAGAACTGACCATCGGCCAACACGCGCAGCAGGCGGGTCTGAACATCCAGTGGCATATCGCCAATTTCATCAAGGAACAGCGTACCGCCATCGGCCTGTTCAAAACGACCTTGTCGAATCTGATTGGCCCCGGTAAACGCCCCTTTCTCATGACCAAACAGTTCTGATTCGATCAGGTCTTTAGGGATCGCTGCCATATTCAGTGCGATAAATGGCGCTTTCGCACGCGGGCTGTGGCGATGCAGTGCATGCGCAACCAGTTCTTTACCCGTACCGGATTCACCGTTAATCAGTACGCTAATCGACGAACGCGACAGGCGGCCAATAATACGAAAAACATCCTGCATGGCTGGCGCTTCACCGATGATATCGGTGGTTGGCCCGCTGACGGGTTGATTGCGCGGCTGCTGCTGTTCCTGATAGTGACTGATCGCGCGCTCAACCAGCGCAACGGCTTCATCAATATCGAAAGGCTTTGGCAGGTAATCAAAAGCACCCTGTTGATAAGCGCTGACGGCAGCATCCAGGTCTGAGTGTGCTGTCATGATGATCACCGGCAGCATGGGGTGCCGCTGTTTGATCTGCTTCAGCAGCGCCAGGCCGTCCATACCGGGCATGCGAATATCTGACAGTAAAACGTCTGGGGTTTTGGTCGCAAGGGCTTCCAGTACCTCGTTTGCATTGTCAAACGTTGCGCAGTTTAAACCAGCTCCAGTCAGCGCGCGTTCAAGCACCCAGCGGATGGAGCTATCGTCATCGACGATCCAAACTATCCCTCGTTGCATAGAAACCTCACTGGCGAATAGGCAGGTAAACCGAGAATTCAGTGTGTCCAGGCCAGCTGTGGAACTCTATTTTTCCCGAATGCTGATCGATCAGGCTGCGGGCAATGGATAACCCCAGCCCGGTGCCGCCTTCGCGGCCGCTCACCATCGGGTAAAACAGCGTATCCTGCAGCTGTGCCGGAATGCCGGGGCCATCATCTTCAATATCGATGCGCGCCACCAGGCGATAGCGTGTTCCGTGCAGCGTTAACTGGAACGCTGTGCGGGTACGTAAAGTAATCGTGCCGCCTTCTTCACCCAACGCCTGCAGGGCATTGCGTACTACATTCAAAAGGACTTGTTCTATCTGGTCCGGGTCGTGCGGCAGTTCAGGCAAACTCGGGTCATAATCGCGGATGAGCACCACATTATCGGGCAGCTCCATCGAGACCAGATTCACCACACGTTCAGCCACCTGATGGATGCTCTGTGTGATATGCATACCAGGCTGTTGCGGGCCAAGCAGACGGTCGACCAGATTGCGCAGGCGATCGGCCTGTTCAATGATGACCTTGGTATATTCTGTTAACGCCGGGTCCGGCAACGCTCTGGCCAACAGTTGCGCTGCGCCGCGTAACCCACCCAGCGGATTTTTAATTTCGTGTGCCAGGCCACGCACTAAATCACGCGCGGCAACCTGTTGCGCATGCTGAAGTTGTTCCTGACTAAGCCGGCGCTGATTATCCATTGGCGCCATTTCCAGCAGAATGAAACCTTCGGGCAGACGTTGCGCAGTGAGCGACATAATGTGCGCACGGCTGTCGACCACCAGGGTCACTTCGCTGTCGGTAAAACCTTGTCCGGCATCCAGACTTTCGAGCATGACCTCAATATTCAGGGAAAAATAACCCATCAGTTCCGGCAGTGGCGTACCAAACAGCTTGCGGGAACTTTGCGCCAGCAGCTGCTGCGCGGCGGGGTTGGCGTAATGAACCACCAACGCACTATCAACCAGTAAAATACTGTTGATCAGTGAATTGAGAATCTGCCCAGCATCGGGCAGCGGGCCAGTTGCCATACAGCGTTCTCCTGAGGTCGTTGTGCACCAATTTAGTGCATTATAGCCGTAAAACGCGAAAATCGTCTGACATAACCGGGAATTCGTGGTGAAAAAAGCCCATCCTGAGATGGGCTGAAAGTTTCCACGGCAACAAAATCCCAGGCGTCTTTCACGCCGCAGCTGTGTTGGCTTCCCTTAGTCACTCGAATCACTTAGCGGACTAAGTGATTCGGCATTCCTTCAGTTGCCGCTTTACTGCACATGAAATTCGCCGGGCTTACTTCTAAATTAAACGCTGTAGTACAGTTCGAACTCAACCGGATGCGGAGTCATACGAACGCGGTCAATTTCAGACTTACGCAGCTCAATATAAGCTTCGATAGCGTCGTCAGTGAACACGCCACCACGGGTCAGGAACTCGCGGTCTTCGTTCAGTGCAGCCAGGGCTTCGTCCAGAGAACCTGCAACTTTTGGAATCTCAGCTTCTTCTTCCGGTGGCAGGTCGTACAGGTTTTTGTCCATTGCATCGCCAGGGTGGATCTTGTTGATGATGCCGTCCAGGCCAGCCATCAGCAGCGCAGCGAAGCACAGGTATGGGTTAGCAGCTGGGTCAGGGAAGCGCGCTTCAATACGGCGTGCTTTCGGGCTGGCAACCACTGGGATACGGATAGAAGCAGAACGGTTACGGGCAGAGTAAGCCAGCATAACTGGAGCTTCGTAGCCTGGGACCAGACGCTTGTAGGAGTTAGTGGTCGGGTTCGCCAGCGCATTGATTGCTTTAGCGTGCTTGATCACACCACCGATGTAGAACAGCGCCATTTCAGACAGGCCGCCGTATTTGTCACCCGCGAACAGGTTAGTGCCGCCTTTAGACAGGGACATATGGCAGTGCATACCAGAACCGTTATCACCGAACATTGGTTTTGGCATGAAGGTCGCAGTTTTGCCGTAAGCGTGGGCGACGTTGTGCACAACATATTTGTAGATCTGAATTTCGTCAGCTTTTTTGGTCATGGTGTTGAAGCGGGTTGCCACTTCGTTCTGACCTGCAGTTGCCACTTCGTGGTGATGAGCTTCAACAACCAGACCCATCTGCTCCATGGTCAGACACATAGCAGAACGAATGTCTTGTCCTGAATCGACCGGTGGCACTGGGAAGTAGCCGCCTTTCAGACCTGGACGGTGGCCTTTGTTGCCGCCTTCGTATTCTTTACCGGAGTTCCAGTACGCTTCGATATCGTCGATAGCAACGTGTGAACCTGAAGTGCTGCTGCCGAAACGGATATCATCGAACAGGAAGAACTCTGGCTCTGGCCCAAACAGAACGGTGTCTGCAATGCCGGAAGAGCGCAGGAAATCTTCAGCGCGTTTCGCGATGGAGCGCGGGTCGCGGTCGTAGCCCTGCATAGTGCCTGGCTCGAGGATGTCACAACGGATGATCAGTGTAGAATCAGCAAAGAACGGGTCAATGACTGCAGTGGTTGAGTCTGGCATCAGAACCATGTCGGATTCGTTGATACCTTTCCAGCCACCAATCGAGGAGCCGTCAAACATTTTGCCTTCTTCGAAGAAGTCAGCGTTAACCTGATGAGCAGGGATAGTCACGTGCTGCTCTTTACCTTTGGTATCGGTAAAACGCAGGTCAACAAATTTGACTTCGTGCTCGTTCATCATCGACAGAACGTGTTCAGCGGACATACTTAACTCTCCTGGATTTTGTCATTGGCGTCGTGTTTAGAGAACTTCACCGGTGCGCTTTGCGTTTCGCCGCGCTAACTCCGATAATAAAGATCTCTCACAAGCTTACAACCGTTGTGGAAACTGGCGTTTTTCGCTTAATGAGTATTTGCGAAATCTATGCCAACTTTTTTATTTAACGAAAAAAGCGCTATGATGCGCCCTCTCGTGAGACGAGGACTGCACCACGATGGAAGTCGCGCACCATTTTGGTGCCATTGAATGATAAATGGGCACTCTTTTGGTGCAAATTTTCGTCCAAGTGCAATGTTTGCACTGAAAATGGCTGTAAATGCAATCCGGACAGTTATCTTTATATGAAATTTGTGATCCTGTTCAGTCCTTCGATTAATCCGTGTACAATAGCGCGCTATTTCTAATGCCTGAGGCAAAGCTGTGATCGAAAATTTGCGTAACATCGCCATTATTGCCCACGTTGACCATGGTAAAACTACCCTGGTTGATAAGTTGCTGCAGCAGTCCGGGACGTTTGATTCCCGTACCGAAGCAACCGAACGCGTAATGGACTCCAACGATTTGGAGAAAGAGCGTGGGATTACCATCCTCGCAAAAAACACCGCCATTAAATGGAATGACTACCGCATCAACATCGTGGATACCCCAGGACACGCCGACTTCGGCGGTGAGGTAGAGCGTGTGATGTCAATGGTCGACTCGGTGCTGCTGGTTGTGGATGCAATGGATGGCCCGATGCCGCAAACCCGTTTCGTGACCAAAAAAGCGTTTGCTAATGGTCTGAAGCCGATCGTGGTAATTAACAAAGTTGACCGCCCTGGCGCGCGTCCTGACTGGGTTGTTGATCAGGTCTTTGACCTGTTCGTTAACCTGGATGCGACCGACGAACAGCTCGACTTCCCGATCATTTATGCTTCAGCCCTGAACGGTATCGCAGGTCTGGATCACAACGATATGGCGGAAGACATGACCCCGCTGTATGAAGCGATCGTTAAGCACGTATCTCCACCACAGGTTGAGCTGGAAGCCCCGCTGCAGATGCAAATCTCCCAGCTGGACTACAACAACTACCTGGGTGTTATCGGTATCGGCCGTATCAAGCGCGGTAAAGTGCGTCCGAACCAGCAGATCACTGTGATTAACAGCGAAGGTAAAACTCGCAACGCTAAAGTCGGTAAAGTTCTGACCCACATGGGGCTGGAGCGTATCGAAGCAACTGAAGCGGAAGCCGGCGATATCATCGCGATCACCGGTCTGGGCGAACTGAACATCTCTGACACCATCTGTGATACACAGAATGTGGAAGCGCTGCCAGCCCTGAGCGTTGATGAACCAACGGTAACCATGTTCTTCTGCGTTAACACCTCTCCGTTCTGCGGTAAAGAAGGTAAGTATGTGACTTCACGTCAGATCCTTGACCGTCTGAACAAAGAACTGGTGCACAACGTGGCACTGCGTGTTGAAGAAACGCCAGATGCTGACGCCTTCCGCGTATCAGGTCGTGGTGAACTTCACCTGTCAGTTCTGATCGAAAACATGCGTCGTGAAGGTTTCGAGCTGGCGGTATCCCGTCCGAAAGTTATCTTCCGTGACTTCGAAGGCCGCAAGCAGGAGCCATTCGAAAACGTTACCCTCGACATCGAAGAACAGCATCAGGGTTCTGTGATGCAGGCGATGGGCGAGCGTAAAGGCGACATGAAAAACATGGATCCGGATGGCAAAGGCCGTGTGCGTCTCGACTACGAGATCCCAAGCCGTGGTCTGATCGGCTTCCGTAACGAATTCATGACCATGACTTCCGGTACCGGTCTGCTGTACTCCACCTTCAGCCACTACGACGACGTACGTCCAGGCGAAGTGGGCCAGCGTCAGAACGGCGTGCTGATCTCTAACGGCCAGGGTAAAGCGGTAGCGTTCGCCCTGTTCAGCCTGCAGGATCGCGGTAAGCTGTTCCTCGGCCACGGTGCTGAAGTGTATGAAGGCCAGATCATCGGTATTCACTCACGTTCTAACGACCTGACCGTGAACTGCCTGACCGGTAAGAAGCTGACCAACATGCGTGCTTCCGGTACTGATGAAGCCACCACTCTGGTTCCACCTCAGAAAATGACCCTCGAGCAGGCGCTTGAGTTCATCGATGATGACGAACTGGTAGAAGTGACTCCACAGTCTGTACGTATCCGTAAACGTCACCTGACTGAAAACGACCGTAAACGCGCAGGTCGCGGTCCAAAAGAAGCGTAATAGCGCTTTCTACCCTAAATAATTCGGGTTGTATCGCGGCGGCAAGCGAGTGAGCCCCGATGAGCTTACAACGGTAAGTGATTCGGGCGAACGAGCGCAGCCAACAAAGAGACAACCTGAAGTATGACAGGGATATCAGGGCCGGAGTTTTCTCCGGCCCTGTACTTCCTTCTGAATCTTCCCCGCAGTTTTCAAAATCCCTACCTGTTCAGTCTCTCCATTTACCGCTAGAGTGAATAACTCACCGGAACAAAAGGAGATGGCCCATGTTGTATATCTTTGATTTAGGTAACGTCATTGTTGATATAGATTTCAACCGGGTTCTCGGTGTCTGGAGCGATCTGAGCCGTGTACCACTCTCGACGCTGCAAAGTCGCTTCCACATGGGGGAGAGTTTTCACCAGCACGAGCGCGGTGAAATCAGTGATGAAGTGTTCGCACAAAAGTTTTCTGATGAGCTGGAGCTGCCATTAAGCTATGAACAGTTTGCAGCAGGTTGGCAGGCAATCTTTGTTGGTGTGCGCCCGGAAGTCATTGCCATCATGCACACACTGCGTCAGCAGGGCGAGCGCGTGGTTATCCTGTCCAATACTAACCGTCTGCACTGCGAGTTCTGGCCGTCACAGTATCCGGAAGTGAATGCTGCCGCTGACAAAGTCTATCTGTCGCAGGAGATGGGGTTGCGTAAACCTGACCCGGCGATCTATCAGCGCCTGCTGAACGAAGAAGGGTTCTCCGCTGAAGAAGCGATCTTCTTTGATGATAACCCCGATAACATTGAAGCGGCACGTAAGCTCGGTATTCACAGCCTGCTGATTACCGATGCCAGCGTACTACCGGCTTTCTTCGCCGATCGCCAATAAATGCGTATTTTCAATCATTACCGGCACCGGTTACGGGCCTTCTGGGCGTGGGTGAAGCTGCTGTGGCAGCGCATTGATGACGACGGCATGACCATGCTGGCCGGACATCTGGCCTATGTCTCGCTGCTGTCGCTGGTGCCACTGATTGCCGTGGTCTTTGCCCTGTTTGCCGCGTTCCCGATGTTTTCTGATGCCAGTATTCAGCTGAAAAACTTTGTCTTTAACAACTTTGTGCCAGCGGCTGGCGCCACGATCCAAAACTATCTGGAACAGTTTGTGGCTAACGTCAGCAAAATGACCGCCGTTGGCGTGGGGGGGCTGGTGTTCACGGCGCTATTGCTGATGTATTCAATCGACTCGGCGCTTAACACTATCTGGCGCAGTAAACGTAAGCGGCCACTGGTCTACTCGTTTGCCGTCTACTGGATGATCCTGACCCTCGGGCCGCTGCTGGCGGGTGCCAGCCTGGCGATCAGCTCCTACCTGCTGTCGTTACACTGGGCGACGGTCAGCGGCGTGAGCGTGCTGGTGGATGTCGGGTTACGGATATTCCCGCTGCTGCTCTCCTGCCTGTCGTTTTGGCTGCTGTACAGCATTGTTCCCACGACTCGGGTGGCGGGGCGCGATGCGCTGGTGGGCGCCGTGGTCGCTGGTGTGCTGTTTGAACTCGGTAAAAAGGGCTTTGCGCTGTATGTTACGATGTTTCCCTCGTACCAGCTGATTTACGGCGTGCTTGCCGTTATTCCCATTCTTTTTTTATGGGTTTACTGGACCTGGTGTATTGTTTTATTAGGGGCGGAAATTACCGCCACGCTGGGGGATTACCGCCAGCTTAAACAAGAAGAACAAGAAAGAGAAAACGAGGAATCATGATTGCCTTAATTCAACGGGCGCTATCCGCCAGCGTGACAGTGGCGGGAGAAACCATCGGGGAAATCGGACCAGGATTACTGATTTTACTGGGCGTGGAGAAAGGCGATACGCCTGAGCACGCAAAAAAGTTAGTCGATAAAGTGCTGGGCTATCGTATCTTCGGCGACGAAAACGACAAGATGAATCTCAACGTGCAACAGGCGGGGGGAAGTGTTCTGGTTGTGTCGCAGTTCACACTGGCGGCTGACACCAAAAAAGGGATGCGCCCGAGTTTTTCCGGCGGTGCTGCACCGGCGGATGCTGAAAAACTGTATGAGTATTTCGCTGCCTGCTGTCGTGATAAAGGAATAGCCACGGAAACCGGGCGTTTCGCCGCTGATATGAAAGTGGCGTTGATTAATGATGGTCCTGTGACCTTCTGGCTGCAGGTTTGAAGCAGCTAGCCGAGCGGCAAAGGAATGGCCTGGCGGGACCAGAAAGAGAGAACCATTTTATGTATCACCTCCGCGTGCCAGAAACTGCAGAAGAGTTAGATACCTATTACCAGTTCCGCTGGGAGATGCTGCGTAAGCCATTACACCAGCCGATGGGCTCAGAGCGTGACGCCTGGGATGCGCTGGCACATCATCAGATGGTGGTGGACGAACAGGGCAATCCGGTGGCTATCGGTCGGTTGTATATCAATGCCGATAACGAAGCGGCCATCCGCTTTCTCGCCGTGCATCCGTCTGTCCAGGGCAAAGGGTTAGGAACGCTGGTGGCGATGACGCTGGAGTCTGTTGCGCGTCAGGAAGGGGTCAAGCGTGTGGTGTGTAGCGCGCGTGAAGATGCGGTTGATTTCTTCTCTAAGCTTGGCTACCTCAATCAGGGTGAAATCACAGCGCCGCAAACCACGCCGGTGCGCCATTTCCTGATGATTAAGCCGGTGGTGACACTGGATGATATTCTGCACCGCGCCGACTGGTGCGGACAGTTGCAGCAGGCCTGGTATCAGCACATTCCGCTGAGTGAAAAGATGGGTGTGCGCATTCTGCAGTACACCGGTCAGAAATTTATCACCACCATGCCGGAAACCGGCAATCAGAATCCTCACCACACCTTGTTTGCCGGAAGCCTGTTCTCACTGGCGACGCTCACCGGTTGGGGGCTGATCTGGCTGTTGCTGCGTGAACGTCACCTTGGCGGGACGATCATCCTGGCCGATGCCCATATTCGTTACAGTAAGCCGATTAGCGGCAAACCAGGTGCGATTGCAGACCTCGGGTCACTGAGTGGCGACCTCGACCGTCTGGCGCGTGGCCGTAAGGCGCGTGTGCAGCTGGAGGTGGAACTGTTTGGTAACGATGAGTCGGGGGCGGTGTTTGAAGGGGTGTATATCGTGTTGCCCGCCGACCCGGACGGCCCGTTAGAGCAGGGCGGGTGCGGCGGTTAATGAGAAAGTGGCCTTAGCGGCCCTTTTTCTTGCGGCCTGGCTGGTCAAAACGCTTGCGGCCTGCCGGGCTGGCGGGCGCTTTATCGGCGGCTTTCGCTCCGCCAGATACGGGCTTCTTCGCGGCCGCTTTTTTTGCCGGTGCTTTCTTCGCGGATTTGTCTTCGGAGGAGGAGTCCTCAATCAGCTTAAACAGTGCGATCAGCTCATCGTCAGTCAAATCACGCCATTCACCCAGCGGTACTCCCTTCAGGCTGATGTTCATAATACGAACACGTTCCAGCTTGGTAACCTCGTAGCCAAAGTGCTCGGCCATACGGCGAATCTGGCGGTTCAGCCCCTGTACCAGCGTAATACGGAAGACAAACGGGGCTTCTTTCTTCACTTTACATTTTTTGGTGACCGTACCGAGCATCGGCACGCCCGCACCCAGACCGCGAATAAACTCTTCGGTCACCGGCTTGTTGACGGTCACGATGTACTCTTTCTCGTGGTCGTTACCGGCACGGAGGATCTTATTGACCAGATCGCCGTGGTTGGTGAGTAAGATCAGCCCCTGAGAGTCTTTATCCAGGCGTCCAATAGGGAAGACTCGCTTGCTGTGGTTAACGAAATCAACGATGTTGTCGCGCTCGCCATCTTCCGTGGTGCTGACAATACCGACAGGCTTGTTCAGCGCAATCAATACCAGATCGTCTTCGTTACGCGGCTCAATAAGCTGACCGTTCACTTTCACCACATCGCCGGCAAATACCTGGTCACCCACCGAGGCACGCTTGCCGTTAATAAAAACATTTCCCTGTTCGATGTAACGATCGGCATCGCGGCGAGAACAGATACCGCTCTCGCCAATGTATTTGTTAAGACGAATGGATGAGTTAGTCAGCATAGTTCCCCCGTAAAAAAGCGGACTATACCTTACCCGCGTGAGGTTGCGAAGCCCGGACGGGGCAGATATTGCCCCGAACGAGAATTACTGTGCGCCAGCGACCTTGCCTGCCTGCATTGTCTGCTGCACCGATTTATCGCCTGCCGTTACCGTCAGCGCGCCATTGGCGGAAGATCTCAGCGACTGTGCCGCTGACAAATTACCCTGCAACTTCAGCTGGAGATTACCGTTACCTTGTAATGGCACCTGTGACCAGCCCCAGTCATGCAGCACATCCACGGGTACCTGGCGGCCACTCAGTGTCAGCGACAGCGCACGTTGCGGTTGCTGGCTGACCGTCGCCAGGCCTTCCAGCATGCCTTCATGGCTGAAAGCACTCATCTCCGTCACGTTAATGTTGTTATCCCCGGCATTAAGGGCCAGCGAGGGATGACGCAGGTCGACACGGTTAAATGTGGCTTCGGCGGCATTAACGCTCAAATCGCCTGACCAGATGCCCCACTGATGTTGACGCGCCATCAGCAGATGGTTACCCGTACCGTCCAGTGACGTCATCTGGAACGGGAAGTCCGGATTAATATCGATAATCAGGTTGCGGTTAGCGCTGAATTTGGTCACCTCAACGCTCGCAAGCCAGGAGGGTAGAGGTTGCATCCAGTGATCACGCCAGTTAAGTGGCAGGGTATATTCCAGTCCGGCGATCACCAGTTCATCCAGCGTCAGTTTCTTGTCACTGCGTGTCCAGTTTCCCTGTGCCCGCACCAGTCCGTTGACCCAGCGCGAGCTGAACTGCGTCAGCGCCACGCCCTGTGCGGTGAAGTCCATATTGGCAATCGGATCGTTCAACTGCATGCTGCCATTTACAAAACTGCTGGCATTCATCGACAGTGAGCCGTTATCACTTTCCCAGTCGCCATTGCTGACATTCAGGTCTTTTAAGGTCAGATCGAGATCGGTGACAGCCCAGTCTTGTCCTTCAAGGCGAGCATCGGTCACGTCAACACGGTCAAAGTGCATCGCCGGAAGTGCGCGCAGCGGCTGCATGAAATCGCTGAGGTTTTTATCACTCTGAAGACGGATGCTGTTCAGGCGTAGATTGGATACCTGCCAGATGCCTTTCATATCGCGCTGTGCGCTAGCGGTGACGGATCCCAGCGCCACATCGGCGCCAAGATTACTGAATATCAGCTGCTGTCCTTTCAGACTGCCCTGAATCAACACGTTGGAGGCAGGAATACCTTGCAGCGTCAGCGAACCCGCGCTCATCTGGAAGCTGGCTTCTTTGCCAAGTAGCTTTCCGGCTTCCGGTTTCCACGGCATCACACCGCCGTCAACCCGTTGCGCCTGTAACGGCCATTCACCCTGATTGCGGTTTAACGCCATCTGGCTGAGTTGCAGACGGTCGGCTTGTAATGAAAGAGGCGCGCTCTTATCGCTGAGGTTGAGCGTTCCCTGCTCAAGACGAATGCTGGAGAAATGGAGTGGATTACTGAACTGGATCAGCCCAAGCCCGAGATTGACGCGTTTAGCCACCAGCGTGGCGGGCTGGCCTTTACGGCCGAAGGAGACAGTGTTTAACAGCAGATGGCTGGGATCGGAAAAGTCATGCTCCATCTTACTGAGCGACAGTTGATAGTCGCTGTCGGCACTGACCTGACGGCCAATCCAGCCTGCGCCCCATTGGGTTTGCAGCAACACATAAAGGGCAACTATCACCAGCAGCAGCAGGAGCAGCAGGGTGAGTAACACTTTGCCGAAGAACTTCATCACATCCATCCCTATGAATTCTGGTAATGGATTGTTATGCCTGATTTATCGCCGTATCTCAACCTGTCCCGGCTTCGGGCGGAATTAAACCGCCCGGACCCAGGACAGGGAATGGTTTATTTTTCCTGTGGGAAAACCAGATTCAGAATGATGGCCGTGATACCACCTGCGGCAATGCCGGAGGAGAGCAGCGTTTTCAGCCAGTCAGGGGCAAATTGTAAAATCAGCGGTTGCTGCGATACGCCCAGACCGACAGCTAACGACAGCGCGATAATCATAATCGCACGACGATTCAGCGGCTCGCGCGACACAATGCGCACGCCGGAAGCGGCGATAGTACCGAACATCACGATGGTGGCACCGCCGAGGACGGGCTCAGGAATATGCTGCACAAAGCCACTGACCGCCGGGAACAGGCCGAGCACGATCAGCATCAGTGACACGACAAAACCGACATAGCGGCTGGCCACGCCCGTTAACTGGATCACGCCGTTATTCTGCCCGAAGCACGAGTTGGGGAAGGTATTAAACAACGCCGAAACAAACGAGTTAAGGCCATTGGCTAACACACCGCCTTTCAGACGCTTCATATACAGCGGGCCGCTGACAGGCTGTTCGGACACATCAGAGGTGGCAGTGATATCACCAATGGTTTCCAGCGAGGTCACCATAAACACCAGCATCAATGGGATCAGCAGGTTCCAGTCGATCCCCAGCCCATAATAAAACGGGGTCGGAATGGTGATCAGCGCAGTATTTGCCGGGGTGGTATTCTCCGGCAGCATGCCCATCGCCCAGGCCAGCAGGTAACCTACCGCCATTGCAATCACCAGCGATGCAACGCGCAGATAGGCGTTACGCTGGCGATTCAGCAGAATAATCACTGCCAGCACAGCACCCGCCAGCAGCAGATTTTTCGGCGCACCAAAGGTGTGATCGTTCATCGCGGCAAAACCACCGCCGATGGAGGTCAGACCGACCTGGATAAGCGACAGGCCGATAATCATCACGACAATACCGGAAACCAGCGGGGTGATAACGCGGCGCGCCAGATGCAGTACGCGTGACAGTGCCATCTCCGTGCAGGAGGCCAGCATCAGCGTGCCGAAGAGGGCTGCCATCATCGTCGGAACGTCAGCACCGCCGTTTTTCAGCGCCAGGCCACCCATAATCAGTGGCGTAACAAAGTTGAAGCTGGTGCCCTGAATCGACAACAGACCTGAACCCACCGGTCCCCAGGTTTTGATCTGCAGAATGGATGCCACGCCGGAAGCAAAGAGGGACATGCTGATAATATGCTGCGTATCCTGCGCAGGCAGGCCAAGCGCCTGGCAAATCAGCAGTGCCGGGGTAATCACGGCAACAAACATCGCCAGCAGGTGCTGACAGGCCGCAAACAGGGTTTGTGGTAACGGCGGACGATCTTCAAGACGGTAAATCAGTTCGCTCTTGCCGGTAGCAACAGGGCTACGATCAGCGGCAGCATCTTGGGTTTCAACGGACATTTTCAGGCTTTCCGGGGGCAATAAAGGTGGCGATTTTAATCTTCTTTAGCGTAAAAGCAATCGTTTGCCAACGCAGCTAACAGGAATCTGGGGCATTTATGATCAAGCGTTGGTATAGCGTTCGGTTTCCGGCAGCCAGCGCTCAATCAGTGCGACCGCCTGCTCAGGATAGTGCTGGTGGATATGGCGTGCTACGCGCTGAACTTCGGGGATCATCGCCTGGTCGCGCAGAAGGTCGGCCACTTTAAATTCAGCGTTACCGGTCTGGCGCGTCCCAAGTAGCTCACCGGGGCCACGAATTTCGAGATCGCACTGGGCAATGACGAAGCCATCGTTGCTGTCGCGTAACACCTGTAAACGCTTCTGAGCGGTTTTGCTCAATGGCGCTTTGTACAGCAGCACACAATGAGAGGCGACGGCACCACGTCCCACGCGTCCGCGTAACTGGTGAAGCTGCGCGAGGCCCAGGCGTTCAGGATTTTCAATAATCATCAGGCTGGCATTCGGGACGTCAACCCCGACCTCAATCACGGTGGTGGCGATCAGCAGGTGGATCTCACCCTGTTTAAACGCCAGCATCACCGCTTGTTTGTCCTGTGACTTCATGCGGCCATGCACCAGTCCGATGTTCAGCTCAGGCAAAGCCAGTTTCAATTCTTCCCAGGTGGCCTCGGCCGCCTGGGCTTCCAGCAATTCGGACTCTTCAATCAGGGTACAGACCCAGTAAGCCTGGCGGCCTTCGCTGCCGCAGGCACCTTTCACGCGGGCAATAATATCGGCGCGGCGTGTGTCCGGAATGGCGACTGTCGTCACCGGCGTACGGCCTGGCGGCAGTTCGTCGATGGTGGACGTATCCAGATCGGCATAGGCGGTCATCGCCAGCGTTCGTGGGATGGGCGTGGCGGTCATGATCAACTGATGTGGATGGAAGCCCTGCTCCTCACCTTTTTCCCACAGAGCCAGACGCTGGTGAACGCCAAAGCGGTGTTGTTCATCGATAATCACCAGCGCAAGGCCGTTAAACTGCACCTGCTCCTGGAAAATAGCGTGGGTGCCGACAATCATCGAGACCTGACCGCTGGCAATCGCTTCCTGCTGCGCGATGCGCGCTTTGCCTTTCTGCTTACCCGCCAGCCAGCCCACTTCCAGCCCCAGCGGAGCGAACCACTGGCGGAAATTATTCGCATGCTGCTCTGCCAGCAGTTCGGTTGGCGCCATCAGCGCCACCTGCTTGCCGTAAGCAATGACATTCAGTGCAGCCAGCGCGGCAACCAGCGTTTTACCGGAACCCACGTCACCCTGTACCAGACGCATCATCGGATAGTCGTGGGCAAGATCGGTTTCAATTTCGCGTACCACCCGTGCCTGCGCATTGGTGGGTTTGAAGGGCAGCGCTGCCAGCAGTTTTTCACTCAGGCTGTGGCGGGCCTCCATCGGCAGCGCATGATAGCGCTGTGCCCCGGCACGTACCGCCAGCATGCTGAGGTTATGCGCCAGCAGTTCTTCCATAATCAGACGTCGCTGCGCCGGATGGGTACCGCTGTCGAGATCGGCCAGCGCCATATCTGGCGGCGGACGGTGCAGGGTACGTAGCGCGTTGGGCAGGCTGATCAATCCCTGGCTCAGTTCCGGCGGCAGCAGTTCAGCGATAGCGCAGGTATCCAGCAGGGTTAATGC
Source organism: Erwinia sp. AnSW2-5 (assembly GCF_045107195.1). Lineage (NCBI taxonomy): Bacteria > Pseudomonadati > Pseudomonadota > Gammaproteobacteria > Enterobacterales > Erwiniaceae > Erwinia > Erwinia sp. AnSW2-5. Next base: position 109,388 of record NZ_JBJGXA010000016.1, on the reverse strand, counting down.
CTGATCGGTCAGGTTGCGTAGCGTTGCCTGGCGTATCCCTTCGGTGGTGGAGTAAACCGGTGTCAGCGTTTCCTGAAGCTCAGTAACGCTGTGATCGCCCTGCACCTTATATTCGGGATGGATGATTTCTGCGCCGCGCTGACCACGCTTTATCTCACCGTAAGCGGTGACGCGGCGCCCGGTGGCGAGGCTGTTTTTCATGCCTGCATTGAAGTTAAAGAAGCGCAGGGTCAGCACACCGCTACCATCACTGATCTGACAGGTCAGCATTCGACGGCGGCCAAACGAGATATCGCTATGCAGCACTTCACCTTCAACCGTGGCATAAATCCCCGGCAGCAGGTCGTTAATCGCATACAGTTGGGTACGATCTTCATAGCGCATGGGCAGGTGCAACAGTAAATCCTGCACGGTCAGCAGGCCCAGCTTGGCCAGTTTCGCCGTCTGGCTGGCACCCACGCCCGATAGCGTGTTAAGCGGCACTGCATCCAGCAGGCGGCCCTGCATTATTTACGCGCCCGGGACTGCATTGTGGCCCACCATTCCGGGTCAGCAACCACTTCACCCCGATTGTTGATTTCCGGGTAGGGCAGTCCTTTATGCTTTGCCACGCGGGCCAGCACCGGGTAGCCACCTTCAAACAGCAGGCGCTGCTGCTCACTGTATTCCAGCGTGCTCTCTTCGCGCAGATACATTCCGGCATTTTGTCGCTGGCGCTGGGCTTCATAGAGGATCAAGGCAGAGGCGACGGATACATTCAGTGACTGCACCATACCAATCATCGGAATGATAATGTCCTGATCGGCGAGGTCGAGTGCTTCCTGAGTGATGCCTGTTTTTTCCTGTCCCATCAGAATGCAGGTGGGGCGGGTGTAGTCGATTTCGCGGAAATCGACGGCTTTATCGGAAAGGTTGGTCGCCAGAATCTGCATGTTCTGGTCTTTCAGGTGTGTAACGGCGTCGGCAATCGTGCGGTGGGTTTTAACCTGCACCCAGCTGTTGCTGCCCGCAGCGGAAGAGACCATGGTGCGCATACGGCTGCCCGGCCACACCGCGTGGACTTCGTGTACGCCGACGGCATCAGCGGTACGGATCACCGCCGAAACGTTATGAGGTTTATGCACCTGCTCCATACACACCGTCAGATCGTGCTGACGGGCGGCAAGCATTGCGCGGATGCGGGCATAACGTTGAGCATTCATGCGAAGCAGACTCCCTAAAAATAAGTCATTCCGTCAGACCGGCGATCGGGGAGCAGGAAAAGACGGAGACCCGCTCCGTCAATCCCTTAATTGCGGTTGCGGTGCACTTTGATTACATCCGGCATCACGCGGATTTTACGCATGATATTCGCCAGATGCACACGATCGCGCGCCGTCAGACGGATAAAGGCGCTGTACACACGACCATCTTTCTCTTCGGTGTTCAGGCTCTGAATGTTGGAACCCGCGGTATTGATCGCCGCAGTCAGGTTGGCCAGTGCGCCCTGGTGGTTAAACATATCCACCTTAATCTCGGCGACAAACTCCTGCTCGGTCACTTTATCCCACTCTACCGCCATGTATTTTTCTGGCTCTTTCTGGTAGCCACGGATATTACGGCAGGATTCGTGATGCACAACCAGACCTTTGCCGGGACTGACGTGTGCGACAATCGGGTCACCAGGGATCGGTCGGCAGCATTTGGCAAAGGTGATCAACACGCCATCAGCCCCTTTGATCGGCAGCTTGCTGCGCGAACCGCTGGTTGCTGGCGCATTCTGGTCGTTCTGTTGCAGGTTTTTCGCCACAACGACACTCATCGCGTTACCCAGGCCGATTTCAGCCAGCAGATCGTCAAGTGACGCCAGCTTCATGCGCTCCAGCTCATGCTGGACGTTGGCTTCAGGGATCTCTGCCAGTTTACGGCTGCCACCCAGGGCATGATTAAGCAGACGACGACCGAGGCTGACGGAGTCATCACGCTTAAGGTTTTTCAGCAACTGGCGGATTTTGGCGCGTGCTTTGGAGCTGACGACAAAGTTCAGCCAGGCGGCATTCGGGCGAGCACCCGGTGCAGTAATGATTTCCACGGTCTGGCCGCTGGTCAGCGACTGCGACAGGGGATAAGGCTGGCGGTCAACGCGAGCACCGACGCAGGCATGGCCGATGTCGGTGTGAACCGCGTAGGCAAAGTCCACCGGTGTGGCACCCGCGGGTAATTCGACAATACGCCCTTCCGGGGTGAAAACGTAAATTTCATCCGGGAACAGATCGGATTTCACGCTCTCAATAAATTCAAAGGAGCTACCGGCACTCTGTTGCAGTTCCAGCAGGCTCTGCAACCAACGCTGTGCGCGGATTTGTGCTGTGGTGCTGCTTTCGCCCTGTTCTTTATAAGCCCAGTGCGCCGCCACCCCCATCTCTGCCATCTGATCCATATCTTCAGTACGGATCTGCACTTCAACCGGGACGCCGTGAGGGCCAATCATGGAGGTGTGCAGGGATTGATAGCCGTTGGCTTTAGGAATGGCAATGTAGTCTTTAACCCGGCCAGGACGCGGTTTATATAAACTGTGCATCTGGCCCAGCACGCGATAGCAGGTATCCACATCACGTACGATCACCCGGAAAGCGTAGATATCCATAATCGAATGGAACCGTTGCTCTTTCAGGTGCATTTTGCAGTAGATGGAGTAGAGATGCTTCTCGCGACCGCTGACGCGGCGGGTAATTCCCGCTTCTTCAAGGCGACCGTCAATTTCAGAAAGGATTTTCTGAATCATCTCTTTACGGTTGCCACGTGCGGCTTTCACCACCTCTTTAATCACGCGATAGCGGTTAGGATACAGGGCTTCGAAGCCCAGTTCTTCCAGCTCGGTTTTCAGGTGGTGTATACCCAGGCGGTGTGCCAGTGGGCTATAAATCTCGAGAGTTTCTTGTGCAATACGGCGTTTTTTGTCCGGACGCAGCGCACCCAGGGTGCGCATATTATGCGTGCGGTCGGCCAGCTTGATCAAAATGACGCGGATATCTTGCACCATCGCCATGATCATCTTGCGAAAGTTTTCAGCCTGCGCTTCTTTTTTGTCGCGGAATTTCAGTTTATCGAGCTTAGAAACCCCTTCTACCAGTTCAGCAACCGTCCGACCGAACAGCTGTTCCATATCCTGGTAAGTGGCGGGGGTGTCTTCGATAACATCGTGCAGAAGCGCGGCCATCAGTGTTTCATGGTCGAGCTTCATTTCAGCGAGGATGCAGGTTACGGCGACCGGATGGGTGATATAAGGCTCACCGCTGGAGCGTGTCTGTCCCTCGTGAGCATCACGTGCGACAAGATAAGCTTGCTTGAGGCGCTTAATTTGCTCCTCAGGCAAGTATTTTTCAATCAGCTGATTGAGGCTTTCAAACAGATACAAGGCGGGCCTTCAAAGCGAATTAACGACGACCTTCAGCGATAGCGGTAACAGCCTGCAATTCAGCGGCTTCCTGCTCTTGCTGCTCCTGGCGATCGCGTACGTCGAGGATCTGATTCGTGATCAGGCCTTCCTCGATTTCGCGCAGCGCGATAACAGTAGATTTGTCGTTCTCTTCAGGAACCAGTGGGTCTTTACCACCGGTCTGCATCTGACGTGCGCGACGTGCTGCTACCAGAACCAGGTCAAAACGGTTACCAATTTTTTCTACTGCGTCCTGTACGGTTACGCGTGCCATAAGTGTGATACTCCACGGGTGGTGACGAAATGACTGGGCATCATACTGAGTTGTCCTCAGTCTGCCAATAGTTTGCTGATTAAAGCATCATGACGGGCTTTTTGACGAGCCATGCGCAGACGCTCTGCACGAATAATGTTTTTCAGATCGGACAATGCCAGATCGAAATCATCATTCACGATCAGGTAATCATACTCTGCGTAATGGCTCATTTCGGCAACAGCCTGCGCCATACGTTTGGTAATCACTTCTTCGCTGTCCTGGCCACGGCCACGAAGGCGGCGATCCAGCTCGTCTTTCGACGGTGGCAGCACAAAAATGCTGCGGGCTGCCGGCATTTTCTCGCGAATCTGTTTTGCACCCTGCCAGTCAATATCAAGAAACACATCAACGCCAGTCGACAACACTTGTTCAATCGCTTTACGCGATGTTCCATAGTAGTTGCCGAACACTTCAGCATGTTCGAGGAACGCATCTTCGCCGATCATGGTGCGGAATTCGTCGTGATTGACGAAGTAATAGTGTTCACCGTGATTTTCACCCGGCCGTACCCCACGAGTGGTGTGGGAAATAGATACCTGAGTATCATACAGCGGTTGCGTTTTTAACAGCGCCTGAATCAAACTGGATTTACCCGCGCCGCTGGGGGCGGAAACAATAAAAAGTGTGCCTTGAGCCATGATTATTCTTGATATGCCAATAAAGCGGAGTCTACTTCCTGCACAGTATACACAGGTGCAGCGCGTGATGCAGCGTTTAGGCCCTGTAATACGGCTTTTTCTGTATAAATGGACAATGTTTCGCAAGTTTTTGTTGGGTGATGTGCTCTGCCGCAGATACCCCTGAAGCCAGCGCTCATCATCCCGCTTTCCCCCTCGCCAGTTTCCCTGTGCTGCGTTCTACTAACGGATATTCATTGAATGCGCAGGAGAAGCAGGGATGCACTATCTCATTTTACTGGTCTGGCTTTTCAGCCACGGGGTTTCGGCAACGTGTCCGGTGTGGGCGCCCACACGCGCTGAGGAGGAAATCGTGGCTCTTGAAGCCCAACTTATGCAGTGGGATGACCTCTACCATCGTCAGGGGAAAAGCGTGGTGGCCGATGAGCACTATGATGCTCTGCACAACAAGTTACAGCAGTGGCAACGTTGTTTTCATCCCACCCTTGAACCCCACCAGCCAGTGCTGAAGACCGATGGTAAAGTGTCACATCCTGTCGCCCATGTCGGAGTTCGAAAGTTGTCCCGTAAAGATGATGTCTCGCACTGGATGATGAACAAGCGAGAGCTCTGGGTACAACCAAAGATAGATGGTGTGGCTGTTACGCTGATTTACCGTCAGGGAAAGCTGGTAAAAATGATCAGTCGTGGTAACGGCCTTACAGGCGAAGACTGGACGGAAAAAGCGGCCTTGATTAGCGATATTCCCCCGTCGATTCCGTTGTTGTCCAGGCAGCAGGTTTTTCAGGGCGAGTTGCACCTCAAGATGACCGATCATCGCCAGGCTACTGATGGTGGCAAAAATGCCCGCTCAATTGTGGCGGGAGCGTTAATGGCGAAAACACCAGCCGAGGTGCTGCAGCATATTGGTCTGTTTGTCTGGGCATGGCCAGACGGGCCGGAAAGTTTAACTCAGCGTCTGTTGGCTCTGCGTCAGGCGGGTTTTCCCGATGTCAGTAACTGGACGCATAGAGTTACCGACGTTGACGAGGTCGAAAGCTGGCGTGAACGCTGGTTCCATCAGCCGTTGCCCTTTGTTACCGATGGTGTTGTTGTACACAGCCTGCCATCGGAACAGGGATTGAACTGGATGCCAGGCCATGGGAACTGGGCGGTGGCCTGGAAATATCCCCCGCCGCAAGCGACCAGCGAAGTCCGTTCCGTGGAGTTTTCTGTTGGCCGTACGGGAAAAACGAATGTGGTGCTTATTTTGCAGCCAGTACCGTTGGACGATAAACGCATCAGTCGGGTGAATGTAGGTTCAGTGCCACGTTGGCGGCAATGGAATGTGATCGCGGGAGACCACGTCAGTATTGATCTGGCGGGCCAGGGCATCCCGCGTCTGAATGCGGTGCTGTGGCGGGTGGTGCAGCGAGATTACCCTCAGTCTCCCGATTCGACATATTTCAGTCACCTCAGTTGCTTTCACCTGACACCTGAGTGCCGGCAACAGTTTCTGGCAAGGCTGGAATGGTTGAGCAGTAAGTCTGTGCTTAACCTGACGGGTATTGGCCGTCAAAACTGGCAGCAGTTGCTTCAGTCGGGCCATCTGACACACCTGTTTTCATGGCTGGCACTGTCGCAAGAACAGTTAAAGGCTGTTCCTGGAATCGGGGAGGCGAGATCTCATCTTTTCTGGCAGCAATTTCGCTTAAGCCGGCAGCGGCCTTTTAAGCGCTGGGTCAGGGCATTAGGCGTTCCCATCCCTGAGAAGGCAATGAATGCGCTGGTGGATGATAGCTGGTCGCAGCTGTTGTCACGAACGGTAGAGGAGTGGCAGGCATTACCGGGAATTGGAAACAGGCTGGCGAAAAAAATTATTTATTTTCTGCAAAATCAGGAGGTGCGGCAGCTTATCCAGTTGCTGGATGAGCCTGCCACCCTGACGGTATCATCAGACTAATGGTCATCGTGCGGATAATTGAATACAGGCAAGCCCAGTTTGAAACGAAGTGCCAACAAACGTGCGATGAATCCGGCTAGCAGCGTAATGATAATGACCGTTTCCACGGGTAGCGCTGTTTTTAGCAACAGAATATAGACCCAGCCGGAAGCGAAGGCGATGCCAGCATAAAGCTCTTTCTGGAAAACCAGGGGTATCTGGTTGCAGAACATATCGCGGAGAACGCCCCCAAAGACACCCGTCACGACGGCGCTGATGGCCGCAATAATTCCGGCATGACCCATATCCAGCGCTACCTGTGCACCAATGATTGAAAAGACCACCAGGCCTAATGCATCAAGGACAAGAAAAACCTTACGAAGGTGGGGCATAAGGGGAGCTGCCAGCGTAGTGATGACAGCGGCAGCGGCAACAATCATGATGTATTCAGGATGTTTCACCCAACCGAGTGGGTAATGTCCTAGCAACATATCGCGAACAGAGCCTCCACCGATCGCGGTGACAGACGCGATAATGATTACACCGAACATATCCATCTTGCGACGGCCAGCCGCCAGTGCGCCTGTCATGGCTTCCGCTGTAATACCGATGATGTAAAGGACCGTGAGTAACATTGCCATCTCCTTAAAACCAGGCGGCAATCCTAAGGGGTTAGCACCAAAACGGCGACTGAAATTTTCTCAGGGAGAGTTCTGTCGGATGAGACGACACGAAGGGAAGTCACTAACGGTTAGTCTCGTAGCAAAAAAATAAATCAGAGGTGGGGAAATACGACCAGGTGTAAATGAGTGTTTTCAGGCTGTATTCTGCCATGCTTTATTGATTATTATTGTTTGATAAATAAGGATCTCTGAGTTTGTTCTTTCAGTTGGCTGTTATGTTTTTGTTCTAAAGTGTTCAGGTTTTATTTATAAATGTCCGATTATTTATAATTGATATCATTCGTGTTTGTTTTTTTTCATTACAGTTAAGTCAATGGTTTGATTTTATTTAACGCAAATTGCTTGCCATTCCGTACTGAGCGCACTTAAGATGTTTTGTGCAATTGTCAATGAATCGTATGTTTATTCAGGGCTGTGATGATAATCTACATGGAGGGAGTATGTCTAACAGACACACAATAGCAATCTCTGATGACCACCCACATATCATGTATTCGCTAAAGATGCTTTTTGAAAATAGTGATTCGTTCATTGTTTCAAACGAAACAATATGTGGAAAAAACTTATTGTCGGTTCTGGCTTCTAAACCAACGGACATTGTTATTACTGATTTTTCATTGAGTTCAGGCCGTTCGTCGATCGACGGATTTGCCAAGCTTCGTGCCCTAAAAGGGCGTTTTCCAGACGTGAAAGTTATCCTGCTTACCTCACAAAGTAATACAGCTATTCTGAGAAGTGCATGCGATTATGGCGTTAAGTCAATTGTTAGCAAATCTGACCCTGTAGATGAAACTGTACTGGCCTGTCAACATGTCATGACGCAGAAAGGATATTACTTCTCTTCTTCATGCGGCCATATCAGGAACTACCTAATAAAAGGGAAGGAAAAGGGAAGCCCGCTTACTCCTAAAGAGTTAGAGGTGGTTAGGCTCTTCTCTTCTGGGTATACGCTGTCAGAAATTGCAGTGCGTCAAAACAGAACTATTAGCACTATTTCCACCCAAAAGTATAACGCAATGCGTAGGCTGGGTGTTTCCTCTAACATTGAGCTGATACGCTATGCATATGCGAAAGGTTTAATCTAGTTTTGAGGTGTTACAGATGAACATACTATTTTATTGGAAAGAGGCGTTCATCTGAATCGTATGGTTTCAACGCAAATCCAGTTTATTAGGGTTTAATGAAACGTTTATTTTTATTCTTTTTTCTCCTAGCCTTCATGCCACCAGTGTGTGTGGCTGGGGGGGGCTCGTAGTTATGACGCCGAGTTCAGTGCGGTATATCAGGAAAAAAGCTGGAAATTAGGCGTTTGATCAATGGGTGGCTGGTCTGCTACCCATTATAAGTCTTGATGGAAGTGACACTAAACAGGATCAATTTCATACCAGTTATGCGGCGGCAGTAAAGCGTCATAACTACGGCATTAATCTGAGCCAGCCTCTGCTCGATATATCCAAAATCGCCGCGTTTCACCGTAGTAATGTCACCTCAGATCTGGCAGATATAGAGTTTATTGGTGCCCAACAAAAATTAATTCGTGATGTCATTGATGCTTTCTTGTGGTTATTTACCAATGAGACGTCACAGAAATGGCTATCTCCGCAACAAAAGTATTCAAAAAACAGTACTCTCAGGCTATTGCCGTCTTCAAACCTGGTCGACGGTAATCGTACTGAAGTTGATGAAGCGCAAGCGAATTATAATGAGGCAGCAGCCGGAGAGATTACTGCCCGCAACGATTTGGACGTCTCAAATGCAGCGTGGAACCGTCTGACGGGCTTGGATGCTGACGCGATTACGCCCATTTCGACGCAATGTTACCCGCCATCTCAATTGGGTGAACTCAAAAACGTTATCCTGCTAGCGCAAAGTCATATTACAAAAATGAAAAAAGCCACTCAGCAACGGGATTTAACAAAAGGTGGGGGCCGCTTTCAACTACGTGCAAAGCGATAGAACGCCGTATCCTGATCGAGTTTGGCTGTAAGTGCCAGGCCTGATCAGGCCTGGAATTGTCTAATCATCTCATGGATCTGAGAACAATATGAATGAACCCCTGTTTCGACCTGAAGTAGCCGATGCGAATAAGTCTACGATGATCGGTACAGTCGCGATTTACTCGCCCCCATGGCGTTGGCTGATGATGTCAGTTGTAGCGGTTACCGCGGTGTCTATTGCGGTTTTTTTATTTTTGGTAGCGACACCAAACGTGAGAATGCGCAAGGTGAGTTACTGTCATCGCGAGGGATCACCACGCTTATTCCGCAGGCAGCAGGAACGGTTTCCGATGTGAAAGTCATTGAAGGGGAAACCGTTAAAAAAGGGATGGTGTTGATGGATATATCTTCTGAATTATCAACCTCTCAAGGAGGAACCTGGGATGCTGTCATTGAGCAGATCCAGGTGCAGCGTTCCCGTTTGAAAAAGGAACTACAGGAAACGAAAGCACTAAACGAGGAAACAAAGCAGTAGCTGCTGCGCCCCAGCATGGCCGTTGAGGCTGACTTCCTCATTGAGAATCGACGTCTGATTGAATGGGTCCTTGAGCCGCTCTTTGCATTGTCCAAATGTTCTATTGATGGATAGAAAACAACCCAGGGATGCCGGTTGCAGGAATATTTAAGGATAAATAACGATGAGTTTTTCAGATTTACTAATTTTTGGCTGGAGACGCCGTTTACCCATGCTGCAGCAGGCGCAGGCGGCAGAGTGTGGGCTCGCCTGCATCGGGATGATTGCCAGTTACTATGGACACACTTTCGACCTTGTCACACTTCGCCATCGTTTTTCCACCTCGCTAAAAGGTGCCACGCTCGCTGATATCATGCTCATTGCTCATCGTTTAGGTTTGGCAGGACGGGCTTTACGTCTGGATATCGATGAGCTAACCCAGTTGCGTACACCCTGTATTCTCCACTGGGATCTGAACCACTTTGTGGTGTTGAAAAAAGTCCATCGTAACAAAATTACTATCCATGACCCGGCGCGCGGTATCCGCGATGTATCGATGGAAGAAGTGTCAACGTCATTCACGGGTGTGGCGCTGGAACTGTTACCTTCCGCTTCTTTTCAGAAGAAAGAGGAAAAGCAGTCAGTTTCCATGCGAAAACTGGTTGGTGGGGTTATAGGCTTGCGTCCGGTTTTAGCACAGATCCTGATCCTCTCGATGTCGCTTGAGTTGTTTGGCTTACTGACACCGTTCTTTATGCAGTGGGTGATGGATCTGGTGTTGGTCTCCTCTGACAGGGATTTACTTAGCCTGATGGGGACTGGATTTCTCATTATTGTGGTGATGCAAAATGTGATCTCAGCGCTGCGCTCTTGGGTGACAACCTGGTTTTCCAGCGTACTGAGTGTGCAGTGGACGACCAACGTTTTCTCATGGTTGATGGGCTTACCGATGTCGTTCTTTGAGCAACGTCATGTGGGGGATATTGTCTCGCGTTTCGGGTCTATTTCCACTATCCAGAGCACGCTGACCACCCGGTTTATCAGTACGCTACTGGATGGCGTAATGGCGTTTATCACGCTGGGTATGCTTTTTGCCTACAACGGGATGCTGGCTCTGTTGGTGATAGGGTTGTTTGTTGCCTACTCATCGATCCGTTTTCTCTCTTATCGCCCTTTTCGTCAGGCGAACGAGGATCAGATCATTGCCACCGCACGTGCGCAAACTACGCTACTGGAGACCATTCGCGGTATGCAGGCCGTTAAGCTGAATAATAAGCAGGTGGTTCGTCTTGCGACATACGCCAATGCGTTGGTGGAGGCCACCAACAAAGGGATAGCTATTCAGCGAATGAGTATCGGTTTCAATACATTGCAGGGAATGATCTCGGGTGTGGGCCGGATTGTGTTGATTTGGCTGGCGGCGTTGCAGGTGCTGGAAGGAAACTTCTCTGCGGGGATGCTGGTGGCCTTTGTGAGCTTCTCGGACCAGTTTATTGGCCGTGCTTCCGGGTTAATTGATGCCATTATCGATTTCCGTATGCTGCGTCTGCATGGTGAGCGTCTGGCTGATATCGTGCTGACGGATAAAGAAGACGATCTGGAGCCGAAGGTCGCGTTGCCTCCAAAAAATGCGGTGGTCACAGGGCCTGCTGTCAGTGTGGCTGAACTGAGTTTTCGTTATTCGGAAACGGAGCCTTGGATACTGGAAAATTGTTCCTTTGAGATTGCGCCTGGTGAAAGCGTGGCGATTGTCGGAGGTTCTGGTCAGGGGAAAACCACACTGGCCAAGCTGTTGCTGGGTTTGTTAAAACCAAACCTGGGAAAAATTGAAGTGGATGGGATTGAGATCCGTAAGCAGGGCATGCTGGCACACCGTGAAAGAATAGGCTGTGTGATGCAGGATGATATTCTGTTTGCTGGCTCAGTGGCCGAAAACATCAGCTTCTTTGATACCACGTCTGACCAGCAGCGTGTGGAGCTTGCCGCATCACAGGCTCAGATTCATCAGGATATTATCGGTATGCCAATGGGATATCAGACGTTAGTGGGCGATATGGGCTCATCACTCTCGGGTGGGCAGATACAGCGTGTGTTGCTGGCTCGCGCACTGTACCGCCAGCCCGACATCCTGGTGCTGGATGAAGCATCCAGTCATCTGGATATTGAACGAGAGAAATTGATTAACCATACCATCAAGCAAATGGATGTCACCCGCATCATCATTGCGCACCGGCCCGAAACGATCCGCAGTGCTGACCGGGTGATCGTGATAGAACAGGGTAAAGCCTGGTCTCTCGATGCGGAAAGCTTTATTTCCCGTCAGGGACCTGTAAGGCTCGAAGCCTGACGAGTTAAAGTTTTTCCCAGGCTTTTTTCAGGCCGGTCTCTTCATCGGGGTCTGCACCCTGCGCTGGTATTGTTTCTTCTTCTGCCAGTGATTCGCTGTCGAATGATGGCATTGTTTCCTCAATCATCTGTTCATCGAATGCCGGGTTCAGTGCCGGAGAAAGCGGAGAACTCATCAAGCTGTCCGGCATCGCAATATGCGGAACGGGAGCATCCTCAACAAATTGTGCTTCGTCTTCTTTCACTGTTCTGCTCAGGCCGACAATCATCAGGCCACACAGCGCAAAGAAGGCATAAAGCGTATTGCCTCCCAGAGGTTCCATTAGCAGGCCGACGGCCAGTGGACCAATACTGGCGCCGACACCAAAGGCCATCAGCAGGCACGCTGCCAGCGAGACGCGTCTTTCCGGTTCAACCAGGTCATTGGCCAGTGCGACGGCCAGCGGATACAGCGAAAACTGCAGCATACTGACAATAAAACCCAGTACCAGTAGGAATGAAAAGCTAATGTGGGGCAGTATCGCCAGTGGCAGAGCGGCAACAATCAGCACGATGGCATTCAAGCGCATTAGCAGCGTGCGGTTATAGCGATCGGACAACCAGCTGAGAGGAAACTGTGCGACCAGTCCGGCAAAAATAGCGATGGCCATAAACAGGCCGGTCTGGCCTGTCGTCAGGTCTTGCTGACTGGCGTAAACCGGTGCCAGACCGTAAAAAGAGCCGACCAGCATACCAATGGCCAGAGTGGTCGCCAGTACTTTAGGGATCGCACCGATAAAATACCGCAGCTCCATCGGGGCAGGGGAAAGCTGGCGGGCGTGGGTCCGCGTGGTTAACGCAATCGGCACCAGACAGAGTGAGAAACAGAGTGCGATTAACAGCAGCGTACTGAGGCCCAGATCGGTTTGCAGCATCAGCACCACCTGCCCGAGCGACATGCCGAGGTAGGTCGCCACCATATAGCAGCCAAAGACTTTGCCGCGCTGCTCCGATTCCGACTGATCGTTAAGCCAGCTTTCCAGCACCATATATTGGCACATCATGCACAGGCCGATGATCAACCGAAGCCCGACCCAGGCCGGGATAAATTCAGTCAGTCCGTGGCACAGCACGGCAGCGGTAATAATACCGGCGCAGGAAACATAGGTACGAATATGGCCGACGCGGGCGATGAGAAAATGCCCCACTTTGCCGCCGATCACCAGACCAATGTAGTTTGCCGCAATAATCGCCCCGATCAGACCGCCGGAGACATGTGTCGATGTCAGACGCAGGGAAACATAGGTCGTCAGCAACCCGGAACCGAGCAGCATTAAAAGCGTAGTGGTATAAAGCGGGAAAAACACGCCTAACGTTTTGTTCACTTTTCCTCCTGGTGAATTTTGAACGGGTCCGTTGAGCGCCGCACGCCCTTAACACCGAAATCGGGTGCCTTGTGATACTAGCAGTTTCAATCCTGAGGGCAAATCGGGGGGTGAGGAGAGGAAACCAGTAGCACTGAGGCTACTGGCTGGGATCAGTTCTTTTTCACAAACTCAGACTTCAATTTCATCGGGCCAAAGCCATCGATTTTGCAGTCAATGTTGTGGTCGCCTTCTACCAGACGAATGCTTTTCACTTTGGTGCCAATTTTCAGCGGTGTTGAACTGCCTTTGACCTTAAGGTCTTTAATCACCGTGACGCTGTCGCCATCTGCCAGCAGATTACCGTTGGCGTCTTTAACAATCAGTGTGTCATCAGCAGCGGCATCTGCGCCATCAGCCCATACGTGGCCACATTCCGGGCAGTTGAGCATCGCGCCATCTTGCCAGCTATATTCTGAGTGACATTTTGGGCAAGGAGGTAAAGTTTCCATGGTAATCCTCAAGTAAATCCATAATAAGGTAAGGGGATAGTTTACCTTGTCAGAGACGTTCTTCCTATTGCTGTTCTGGCTATCACGCTATACCCATCCCGTCTATTACGATAAATGTGCAGAATATTTCTCCCATCACGACGCGTGATAGTTGTTATTTCACGTCCTGCGCAGGTGACCCGGTGTCAGCAGCGGTTGCCTGGCGACGGCAAAAATAGAGAACGATCAGTAACAATGTGAATGGGATACCAAACAGCAGGGTCATTCTGAAAAAATCGGTAAACAGTGTGGTGATCATCAAGGCGGCCATTAATATTGCGCCCGCCAGGGTTAAATAGGGGTAGCCCCACATGCGGAACTTCAGCGCTGTTCCGGCATGGTGACGGCGGAAGAAAAAGTGCGTAATAAAAATCATCAGCCAGGTAAAGCAGGCGCCGTAAACTGAGATGGACATCATGACCGCAAAAGAGGTGTGCGGAGAGGTGATACTCAATACGATGGAAACAATGATGCCAAGGCAGGATATTGCCAGCGCGTTGGCCGGAATGCCGCGTTTGCTGATCTTCCCCAATCGTGCAGAAGCCTGCCCGGCACGGGACAGCGAAAACATAATGCGTGTTGTGATATACAGCTGACTGTTCATGGCCGACAGGGCGGCGATCAGCACGATAAAATTGAAGATGCCTGCAGCTGCGGGCAGGTGTATCAGGTTCATTGCCAGCAGGAATGGACTTTCTTCCGTGGAAGACAGCCTCCACGGAACCAGGGCCAGCATCAGGGAAATGGATAACATATAGAATATGAAAAGCCGCAGGATAGTACCTTTAAATGCCGTTCTCACGGCCTTCACCGGATCTTTAGCTTCCCCTGCCGCGACTGCAATCATCTCAATACTTAAATAGCTGAACATGGAGACGATGACTGCAAACCACATCCCCTTGATGCCGAACGGGAGAAAACCACCCTCTCCGGTAAAGTTATGCAGGCCAAAGTTCGGATTAGAAGAGAAGGTTAAAATACCGACAGCAATGACAATAAACGCCACGATGGCCACGACTTTGGTGACCGACAGGGCATACTCCACCTGACCAAATGACTTCACCCCAATCAGGTTGATGATGATCACGGCGGCAGAAAACAGCACGACCCAGGGCCATATTGGCGTAGCGGGAAACCAAAACTGCATGTACATCCCCATCGCCGTCACTTCTGTGCCCACCGCCAGCACCAGACAGGACCAGTAGGAATAACGCACCAGAAAACCACACAGGGGGCTGAGATAAAATTCGGCATAATCGCCAAACGATCCCGGTGTAGGATGCTCAGAGGTCATCTCTGCCAGGCAGCCCATTAATAACAGGGCGATCACACCGCCAATAAAATAACTCAGCAGTACGCCGGGTCCCGCCATCTGGATGGCATAAGAGCTGCCCAGAAACAGGCCTGTACCGATAGCGCCACCGATGGCCAGCATCGACATTTGTCCGGCGGTGAGTTGCTTTTTCAGCCCGCCCTGACGCTCAATAATCTCGTCAAAATGCTTTGCTTTTTTCATCGTCATTTACCTTTTTGACGTGGTACGCGTGACGTCTACAATGGCGGCAGTGACATAGTCAATGTTGTGCGCGTTGAGGCCCGGTAAACACATTCTGCCCGGTGCGACCAGATAAATGGCGTGCTGGTGGCGTAACTGGCCGATCTGGCTTTCATTCAAACCGGTGTAGCTGAACATGCCTTTTTGATTTCGGATGCGTGCGTAGTCTAACGAGGCTCCCTGCAGCTCCAGGGCTGCAGACAGGCTGATGCGCATCTGCCTGATGCGCTGACGCATAGCCGCCAGCTCACCCACCCAGTTCTGATACAGCGCCGGGTCAGCAAATACCGTTTCAACAATCTGGCTTCCGTGAATGGGTGGACAGGAATAGCTGCGGCGGATCAGCGTTTTCAACATGCCTTTCACATTGCTGGCGACAGACGGGCTGGCGCAGCAGATTGATAAGCTGCCTAATCTCTCACCGTAGAGCGCCAGATTTTTCGAGAAAGAGTGACTCACCAAAAAATCGAGATCGGTTTTCAGCGTTTCACGCAGCGCGAAGCTGTCTTCTTCTAAACCCTCACCAAAGCCCTGGTAGGCAATGTCAAAGAAAGGCAGCAGGCGGCGCTGATGCATAAGGTCGATCACCGACCGCCATTGTGAAGGGGTGAGGTCGCTTCCCGTTGGGTTGTGGCAACAGGGATGCAGTAGCACCACCGCCCCTGTTGGCAGGCAGGACAATGCTCCCATCATCGCGTCGAAACTCACCAGACCTGTATTATCATCAAAGTAGGGGTAGGTTTTTACCTGCAACCCTGCGCCCTCAAATATGGCCCAGTGATTAGACCAGGTGGGGTCGGAGACCCAGATTTCACGGCGTGATAAAGCATGATAAAGAAAATCGGCCGCCAGCTTTAGCGCGCCAGATCCACCCACAGACTGCACGGTAGCGACGCGCGCCATCGGTTGTCCCAGTAATAGCGTCTGGACCTGGTTGGCATACAGTGGCGCTCCCTCAATCGGGGGGTAAGTGTGCGGACGCTGTTGTTCCACCAGGCGTTGCTCTGCGATTTTCACGGCTTGCATCACAGGAATATTTCCCTGATGGTCGTAATACAGTCCTATCCCCAGATTGACTTTATCGGCGTGCGGATCCTGAGTATAGGCCTCCATTAATGACATAATCGGATCGGGTAAAGAGGGTTCAATTTTATTCAGCATAAAATGTCCTTAATTTATTACGCATGATTTTTTTTAAATTTTATGGATCTCATTACGTGACGATGCAATTGCACTCACAGTAATTTCAATTTTCATTCCGGGTACGACCAGTTTTTCAATAATAACCGTGGATCGATTGGGGTAAGGTGCATTGAAATAGCGTTTATAAATTACATCCAGTAATAAAATATCTCTTTCATCGGTAAGATACACAATCACCTGTAACACATTATCACTGTTAATTTTTGCCGCTTTTAGCGTCATGGCAAGATTATCAAACGTCAGTGTGATCTGTTTCTCGCTGGATCCAATCTCTACGGAACCATCCGGATTGACTGGCCCATGAGCGGTGAAGAGCATCCCTCCGCCCTGTGTCGCCCAGGAAAAAGGCTGGCCGATATCAGGCAATCCAGTATCAATAATGGTGCGCATCAGGCGATTCTCCCTTAGCCGGTAGATTTATATAAGAGTGTCATGGAATTAAAATGAGGATGCCTCCTTAAAGTTTCATATATTAAACATTGTTCTGCATGAAAAATGTATCATCACTAATAACGTTGCGTGAAATACTTGTCAAGAAAATGGCCGCATTAATGCGTGGCGGGTGGGTTAAAATGACTTTTTCCCCTAAGGGGTTTTACTGGTTAAACTCAACGGGGATTATTATGGGGTTCTAATCCATAAAAAAACCCGTCGTTAAACGGGTTTGGTGATGTCACTCATATTTTTACGAATATAATAATCCGGAAAATTACTCAATATTCTGGATCTGCTCTCGCATCTGCTCAATCAGCACTTTCAGCTCAATAGCAGAAGCAGTAATTTCAGCGTTGATGGATTTTGACCCCAGAGTGTTCGACTCGCGGTTGAACTCCTGCATCATAAAGTCGAGGCGACGACCGACCGCTTCCTTTTTCTTCAGGATGTTATAGGTTTCTTTCACGTGAGCTTCCAGACGGTCCAGCTCTTCCGCAACGTCCACACGCTGCGCCAGCATCACCAGTTCCTGCTCCAGGCGATTGTTTTCCAGCTGTACCTGCGCCTCTTCCAGACGGGTAACCAGTCGATCTCGCTGCCATTTCAGGACTTCTGGCATATGCGTACGGACTTTGATCACTTCCGCACTCACCCCTTCCAGACGCTGTTCAATCAGCGTTTTCAGAGCTGCGCCTTCGCTTTCACGGGCGATGATAAATTCGTCAATGGCAGCATCCAGTGCAACCAGCAACTGGGCAGAGATGGTATCCAGATCTTGCTCTTCCGCTGACATCACGCCAGGCCAGCGCAGAATATCGACCGGATTGATTTCACCCTCATCGCTCTGCATTTTGACCCAGTTGGCAGCCTGAACCAGTTGGATGGCCAGTTTTTCATTCAACACCAGCGAACTCTGGGCACGCAGGTCGGCGTCGAAACGCAGGTTAACTTCGATTTTCCCACGGGTCAGACGATTACGGATGCGTTCACGGATCACCGGTTCCAGGCCACGAAACTGCTCTGGCAGACGGATATAGGTTTCAAGATAGCGCTGGTTGACGGAACGCAGCTCCCAGGCTGCGCTGCCCCATTCGCCTTTAGTTTCGCGTCGGGCATAAGCTGTCATACTGCGGATCATTTTGCGTACCGTTATTAGGAAAAGATGCAGCGATTATAGCGATGCTGACGATGCCTTAACAGGTATTCGGTCAAATGGTGGTGTTTTGGCTGACGTTTTGTTGCCAGAAGCTTAAGATGCCGAAAGCAGAAACATCACTCACTTCAGGAGCCATTATGGTGTCGCGTGTATTCACTTTCTCTCTTCTGGTGCTGGCGCTGTCTGGCTGCACGGCACCACGTCCGGGCAATCAGGTTGCCGCCCCGGTCTGCGCAGTGGGCGATGCCATGACGCAAACCACGCTCTACTTCGGTCTAAATCGTCCGCAGGGTGCCGCTATCACCGAGGCAGAATGGCAGGCGTTTGTTGATGCCGATGTGACGCCTCGCTTCAAAGACGGGTTGACCGTTTTTGCGGCAAAAGGACAGTGGCTGGGGAATGACGGCAAACTGGCGCGGGAAAACAGCAGGGCGCTGCTCCTGATCCATGCGACGGATAAGGCGAGTGAACAGGGGATTGAGGCACTGCGAACCCTTTACAAACAGCGCTTTACACAGGATTCAGTGATGCGAGTGGATGCGCCGGCCTGCGTAGCATTCTGACCTCACTCAATGAAGAAAACCCGGCGCTGATGCGCCGGATTCAGGCGTTACAGCACCAGCCCGGCAAAGGCTGCGGAGAGCAGACTGACCAGCGTGGATCCGTAAATCAGTTTCAGGCCGTAGCGTGACACCACATTCCCCTGTTGTTCATTCAGTCCTTTGATCGCTCCGGCAACGATGCCAATGGAGGCAAAGTTCGCAAAAGAGACCAGGAACACCGACAGGATACCCAACCCACGCGGCGACAGTTCCGTGGCGATTTTCTTCAGCTCAATCATTGCCACAAACTCGTTCGTCACCAGTTTGGTCGCCATAATACTGGCAGCAGGCAGGGCATCCGCAGTCGGGATGCCAATCAGCCATGCAAATGGCCAGAACACATAGCCGAGGATTTGCTGGAAGCTGATGCCGAACACGGCCGAGAACACGGCATTCACCGCGGCAATCAGCGCGATAAAACCAATCAGCATCGCCAGAATAATCATCGCCACTTTAAAGCCCGCCAGGATGTATTCACCCAGCATTTCAAAGAAGCTCTGATCTTCGTGCAGCTTTTCCAGCCGGATCTCCGGTTCATCACCGACCGGTGTCGGATTGATAATCGACAGGATGATAAAGGTACTGAACATGTTGAGGATCAGCGCCGCGACGACGTAGCGCGGCTCAATCATCGACATATAGGCGCCAACAATTGACAGCGACACGGTGGACATTGCCGCCGCCGCCATCGAGTAGAGGCGACGTGGGGAAATCTCTGCCAGGATACCTTTATAGGCGATAAAGTTTTCCGACTGTCCGAGGATCAGCGTGCTGACGGCATTAAACGACTCCAGCTTGCCCATACCGTTGACCTTGGAGAGAACCGTACCGACGACTCTGATCAGCAGCGGCAGGATTTTAAGATGCTGCAAAATCCCGATCAGTGCGGAAATAAAGACAATAGGGCAGAGCACGCCGAGGAAGATAAACGCCAGCCCCTGTGAACTCATCCCGCCGAAGACGAAATCGGTTCCCTGGGCGGCGTATTTCAGCAGAACCTCAAAGAACCCCGAAAAGGCGGTAACAACGGTCAGACCGCCAGAAGCGTGCAGGAAGAACCAGGCGAGGGCTGCTTCAATCACCACCAGTTGCAACAGCACGCGTGGGCGGATTTTCTTGCGGTCATTGCTGAACAGTAATGCCAGGCAGCAGATAATGGTCAGGGCCAGAATAAAATGAAAAACAGAGGTCATACACAGGTCCGGCATGAGGAATGATTGATGAGAGGCATTTAGCCATATTTCAGTATGTTTTACATCCTGTCGGGCGCTATCTGGCTGTTTTAGCGTTTAAATAGTCTTTATTTTCATAACAGCCTGGGTTCAGTTTCACCTGCGTTAGGCAATCCATGGCGAAATCCGTATAATGCGCAGCCAATTATGTTTAGCTAGCCGGAGAGAAATTATGCGTCCATCAGGCCGTAGCGCACAACAGGTGCGCCCCGTCACCCTGACCCGTCATTACACCAAACATGCAGAAGGCTCTGTGCTGGTTGAATTCGGTGATACCAAAGTACTGTGTACCGCCACTATCGATGAAGGCGTGCCGCGTTTTCTGAAAGGTCAGGGCCAGGGTTGGGTCACTGCCGAATACGGCATGCTGCCACGTGCTACCCACAGCCGTAACGCGCGTGAAGCGGCTAAAGGCAAGCAGGGCGGCCGTACCCTGGAGATCCAGCGTTTGATCGCCCGATCACTGCGTGCGGCGATTGACCTGAAGGCATTAGGTGAATTCACCATTACCCTCGACTGCGACGTATTGCAGGCTGATGGTGGCACCCGTACAGCCTCTATCACCGGCGCCTGCGTGGCACTGACTGATGCGCTGAATCACCTGGTGTCTATCGGTAAGCTAAAGGCTAACCCAATGAAAGGCATGGTTGCGGCTATCTCAGTGGGCATCGTCAAGGGTGAAGCGCTGTGCGACCTCGAGTACGTTGAGGACTCTGCCGCCGAAACCGACATGAACGTGGTGATGACGGAAGATGGTCGTATGATTGAAGTGCAGGGCACCGCAGAAGGTGAGCCGTTCACTCATGACGAGCTGCTGAAGCTGTTGGAGCTTGCGCGAGGCGGTATTGATACTCTGGTTGCAGCGCAAAAAGCGGCGTTGGCCAACTAATTTTTTTCAGGCGACGATGAAGTCGCCTTTTTTATGCCCCCCATTTGAGGAACATGACATGAAAGCCTGGCAGCGCCAATTTATCGAATTCGCCATCAACAAGCAGGTGCTGAAGTTTGGTGAGTTCACGCTGAAATCAGGGCGCAAAAGCCCTTATTTCTTTAACGCCGGTCTGTTCAATACCGGGCGCGATCTTGCCCTGCTTGGCCGTTTCTATGCCCAGGCACTGGTCGATTCTGGTATTGAGTTCGATCTGGTTTTTGGCCCGGCCTACAAAGGCATCCCCATTGCGACCACCACAGTCGTCGCACTGGCCGATCATCACGATCGCGATGTCCCGTACTGTTTTAACCGCAAAGAAGCTAAAACGCATGGTGAGGGCGGCACGCTGGTGGGTAGCCCGTTGCAGGGTAAAATTATGCTGGTGGATGATGTGATCACCGCAGGCACGGCCATCCGTGAATCGATGGAAATCATTGCGGCACACCAGGCGACGCTGGCGGGTGTATTGATCTCCCTCGACCGCCAGGAGCGTGGACGTGGCGAAATCTCCGCGATTCAGGAAGTGGAGCGTGATTACGGATGTAAGGTCATTGCGATCATCACACTGAAAGAATTGATTGCTTACCTGGAAGAACAGCCAGAAATGGCCGATCACCTGATTGCTGTACGTGCTTACCGCAGCGAGTTTGGTATCTGACAAGATGTCGTTGTGCGGGTCGACTGTTTTGCTGGTCGACCCGCAACATCACACGAGTTGAGCGGCTAGCAGCGGCCAGCGCACGTCGAAGTCGACGGTAGGGCGATAGCGAAATTCGGAACGAACAAAACGTGACAGCAATCCTTCGCAAAATGCCAGTAGCTGACTGGCCAGCAGCGTTTCATCGGTAATAAACCCCTCACCTTCACGCATTTTCTTCTCACGCATCACCTGGCGTAGCTGCACCTCGATACGTTCAAAAAGCTGGTTGATACGCCCCTGTAAGCGATCCTGTTCGAACATCAGCGCGTGGCCGGTCAGAATGCGCGTTAAACCCGGATTACGCTCACCAAAGCCCAGAATGAGCTGAGTGATCATACGTAGGCGCGGCAGCGTCTCTTTTTCATCTTTCAGAATCAGATTGATGCGCGTAATCAGGCTGTCTTCAATAAATTCGATCAGGCTGTCAAACATCTTGGTTTTGCTGGGAAAATGCCGGTAAAGCGCCGCTTCAGAAACCCCTACATTTGCCGCCAGTTTGGCAGTGGTGATGCGCTGGCTGCCATCACCAGACTCCAGCATTTGCGCCAGCGCCTGTAGAATTTCTTCGCGGCGATTCCTTTTCGCAATCTTCTTTTCTACCATGTCTTAAAAGACCCCTGAAAACATCACCATAAAACGGGCAAAGGCCCACACAACGTCCGTGAACGCGTGTTCACGGCGGGTAAATTCAGATTATCGTTGTGTGGACCGTGGAGAATTACTGGCGACCAGAATGGCCGAAACCACCTTCACCACGCACGCTGGTGTCAAAGTCGTTGACCAGATTGAACTCGGCCTGGACGACAGGCACGAAAACCATCTGCGCAATACGTTCGCCGGGTTCGATAGTAAAGGAGTCTTGCCCACGGTTCCAGACGGAAACCATCAGTTGGCCCTGATAATCGGAATCGATCAGACCGACCAGATTACCCAGTACGACGCCATGCTTATGCCCCAGCCCGGAACGCGGCAGGATCACGGCAGCCAGCTGTGGGTCGGCAATATGAATCGCTAAACCTGTCGGTACCAGCGTTGTTACACCGGGCTCAAGCACAAAGGCTTCATCCAAACAGGCGCGTAAATCAAGCCCGGCAGAACCTGACGTGGCGTAGGTTGGCAGGGGGAAGTCGGTGCCGACTCGTGCATCAAGAATCTTAATGTCGATTTTTTTCATCATAAAGGCTGACAATCTCGTCTAATAGCTGTTGGCCAAGGAGTGACTTATCGCAGAGCGGTAAGGCTTTATCTCCCTCCTGCCAGAAAAGGTGAAGAGCATTGGTATCGCTGTTGAAACCCTGCCCGGTTTTGGCTACATCATTGGCGCAGATCAAGTCCAGATTCTTGCTCGCCCGTTTTTGTTGTGCGTATTCTTCCACATTCTGGGTTTCAGCGGCAAATCCTACAACATACGGCCTGTTTAGCTGCATCGCTGCAACGCCCGCCACAATATCTGGATTTTTTATCATTCGCAGGGTGATTTCTTCGCCCTGTTTCTTGATTTTTTCTTCCGCCACTGCCGCCGCCCGGTAGTCGGCTACTGCCGCGCACCCAATAAAGATCTGTTGATCGGCGGCCTGCGCCATCACCGTCTGCTGCATGTCCAGTGCCGAGGTGACATCAATACGGTTAACGCCTGCGGGTGTCTGCAAGGTGACCGGTCCCGCCACCAGCGTGACGCTGGCTCCGCGTTGTGCCGCCGCCGCCGCAATGGCAAACCCCATCTTTCCTGAGCTGTGATTGCTGATATAACGCACCGGGTCGAGTGCTTCCCGGGTTGGGCCGGCGGTGATCATAATATTGAGATGTTGCAGATCGTTGACGGGAGCCGCCCAGTTTACCGCCAGATCAACAATCGCCAGCGGGTCGAGCATACGTCCCGGACCGATATCGCCACAGGCCTGGCTGCCGCTGTCAGGGCCCCAGATATGTACTCCGCGTTGTGCCAGCAGGTGTAAATTATGCTGGGTGGGGAGTGCGCGGTACATCTGCTGGTTCATTGCCGGAACAATCGCCACTGGTGCCGCCGTTGCGAGGCAAAGGGTGGTCACCAGGTCATTCGCCATACCCGCGGCGACACGGGCGATCAGGTCCGCCGTCGCGGGTGCAAGGATCACCAGGTCGGCCCATTTGCCCAATTCAATATGACCCATAGCGGCCTCAGCAGCCGGGTCGAGTAAATCGTCGGAAACCGGATATCCTGATACAGCCTGCAAACTGAGCGGGGTGATAAAAGCTTTCGCGGCGTGAGTCATGACGACACGTACGTCTGCGCCACGGTCGCGTAATCGGCGCACCAGCTCAGGGGTTTTATAGGCGGCGATGCCACCACTGACGCCAAGAACAATACGTTTTCCGCTTAATCCCATCATGTTGCTGTTCGCCTTCTGTTAAGCCTGCCCGGTGCCGTCGCGCCGCAATCCGATTATTTTATCACACTCCGGCGGGCGGGTTAGCACCACACAATTTTTGCGAGCCAGCGCGTAAAGTCAGCGCATTACAATAGAAAACTACTGTATATAATGCCATGCTTTTATCTCTTCAGGAAGGAGAAATGGCAGATGAAAGAGAACTGGGTGGGGCTACCCCCACGTGAAAAATTGTTAGAATTTGGCTCACAAAAGCTGAGTGATGTTGAACTGCTGGCTATTTTCCTGCGTATCGGGTCACGTGGTGTTCACGTAATGACGCTGGCGCAACGGCTGCTCGACGCATTTGGCTCGCTACACCAATTGATGACGGCCCCCGCCGAAGATTTTCAGGCCATTCACGGTATCGGCGTGGCAAAATATGCGCAACTAAACGCGGTGGCTGAACTCGCACGGCGGTGCTTTACCTGCCAGCAGGCATTGGAAAACCGGGTCGTCAGCAGCGCTGAACAGATGTTGGATTTTCTTAACAGCTCGCTGGCGCACCGGGAAAGGGAAATTTTCCAGGTGATTTTTTTTGATAACCAGCATCGGGTCATTCATACCAGTGAAATGTTCAGTGGCACGATCAACAGCGTTGAAGTTCACCCTCGTGAGATTGTACGTGAAGCGCTAAAACGCAATGCAGCGGCGGTGATTCTGGCGCATAATCATCCATCAGGGCTGGCAGAACCCAGCCGCGCTGACCGCGATATTACGCAGCAAATCGTGCGTGCCTGTACCCTGATGAATATCCGGGTGCTTGACCATATGGTGATCGGAAGGGGTGAGTACGTCTCTTTTGCTGAACGAGGATGGTTATAATTAGTGGGCTGTTATTTGACCGTTTTTCGATTTAGTTGTGTAATTACAGTCGCTAAACCGGATGTTTCCTGAGCAAAAAAGACAAATGTACGCGATCCTTAGGGATCTTTATCTGTTCGGGACTTGAGCGGTCGCGCTTCAGGGCGTATACTACGCCACCTTTGAGAATCTCGGGTTTGGCGTTTGAGCCTACTCAGCGGGTTCACATTGAACTCGCCTGGATGGGCTATAAGCCTGACGAGGCGGCCAGAACCTTATTTTTAAAGCTCGAGCTGATTTGATTTTTGGAGAATAGACATGTCACGAGTCTGCCAAGTAACTGGCAAGCGTCCGGTAACGGGTAACAACCGTTCCCACGCAATGAACGCGACGAAACGCCGTTTCCTGCCGAACCTGCACTCTCATCGTTTTTGGATTGAGAGCGAAAAGCGCTTCGTTACACTGCGCGTATCTGCCAATGGCATGCGCGTAATTGATAAAAAGGGTATTGATACGGTCTTGGCCGATCTCCGTGCCCGCGGTGAGAAGTACTAAGGTAAGGAACTGAAACATGGCTAAAGGTATTCGTGAGAAGATCAAGCTGGTTTCTTCTGCTGGTACAGGTCACTTCTATACCACCACGAAGAACAAACGTACTAAGCCGGAAAAATTGGAACTGAAGAAATTCGATCCAGTTGTCCGCCAGCACGTGATCTATAAAGAAGCTAAGATTAAGTAATTAATCTCAGTGGATGAAAAACCCGGCCCCGGCCGGGTTTTTTTGTATCTGCATTTTTATATATAGTATGTGGCTGATGCGTGAAGCCTGCTATGGAGGCGAGGAAATGCCAGAGTTACCAGAGGTCGAAACCAGCCGACGCGGGATCGAGCCACATCTTGTTGGCGCAACGATTCTGCATGCGGTGGTGCGTAATTCCCGCCTTCGCTGGCCTGTTTCGCAGGAAATCCATGCGCTGAGTGACCAGCCCGTTCTGAGCGTCCAGCGGCGTGCTAAATATCTGCTGCTGGAACTGCCAACGGGCTGGATCATAGTGCATCTGGGGATGTCGGGCAGCCTGCGCGTCTTACCGGAAGATTTGCCTGCGGCGAAGCACGATCATGTTGATCTGGTCATGAGCAACGGTAAGGTGCTGCGTTATACCGATCCACGCCGCTTTGGGGCCTGGTTGTGGTGTCCTGATCTGGCTGCCAGCTCTGTGTTGTCACATCTGGGTCCGGAGCCGCTTAGCGAGGATTTCTCAGCCGCATATCTGTTTGAAAAATCCCGTGGAAAGCGTACGGCGGTCAAACCCTGGCTGATGGATAACAAAGTGGTAGTGGGCGTGGGGAATATCTATGCCAGCGAATCACTGTTTGTGGCCGGGATCTTACCCGATCGTCCGGCGATGGCCTTAAGTGAAGCCGATATCGGGCTGCTGGTCGCCACCATCAAAACAGTGCTGCTGCGTTCTATTGAGCAAGGCGGCACCACCCTGCGCGACTTTTTACAAAGTGACGGTAAACCAGGGTATTTTGCGCAGGAACTGCAGGTCTATGGCCGTGCAGGTGAGCCTTGCCGACAGTGCGGCATGCCGATTGAGAGCAGTAAACACGGGCAACGCAGCACCTTTTTCTGCCGTCACTGCCAGAAGTAAGCGGCCCTGTTCAGAGCTTCGCTTTCAGTGCCTCGTACACCGGAGTGGGCAGGAACGCCTGGACTTCCCCTCCGTGGCGCGCCACCTCTTTCATCAGGGATGATGAGATAAAGGAATACGCTTCGGAGGGCATCAAAAATACGCTTTCCAGCGTGGGCATCAGGTGACGGTTCATATGCGCCAGTTGCAGTTCATACTCAAAGTCAGACACCGCCCGTAAGCCGCGCACCAGCACATTGGCCTGCTGCGCTCTGGCAAAGTTGGCCATCAAGTCACTGAACCCCACCACTTCAACATTCGGCAGATGTGCCACCACTTCGCTTGCCAGCGCAACGCGCTCATCAAGGGAGAACAGGGGCTTCTTACTCGGGCTTGCCGCCACTGCCAGTACGATGTGGTCAAACATCAGTGCGGCGCGGGTGACGATATCGAGGTGCCCGTTGGTCATCGGATCAAAGGTACCGGGGTAGATGGCTTTGGTGCTCATAGTCTGCCGTTCCTGGATGCGTGATTAAGAGCCCAAAGGGCCGTGTATTTATTGAAAGTATACTGCGCGTTGACGACGGCCAGCAGCCAGCCCTGTTTACCATCGAGAAAACCTGCACGCAGCACCAGCGTTTTCAGAAATGCGCCGATGGTATGGCCAAAAATAGCTGCGATGCCGCAACGCTTACCCTGCTTATGGCGTTGTTTTGCCCACGCTTCCGCATAGGCGAATTGCTTCCACTGGAATGCAGAGAAGTCCCGACAGGTCAGATGCAGTAAGTCGCCGCGCAACGGTGTGGCTTTCGCTTGCGCCGTTTCCAGCGATTCATGGACCTGATTATCGTTGTATTGATAGTGACGGGGATACAGGCGGGTGACCCGGTCGGGATACCAGCCACTGTGGCGCATAAAACGCCCCAGAAACAGATTACGCCGTGCAATGCTATACACCGTTGGCGATGGCGGCTGTTCCAGCACCTTTTCAATTGCCTGCTTCAGCTCAGGAGTGACACGCTCATCGCTATCGATCATCAAAATCATCGGATGGCTGGCGTAGCTCTGCGCCAGCTGGCGCTGTTTACCGTATCCATGCCACTCCTCAGAGTGGAAGACCTTCGCGCCATGGCGGCTGGCAATGTCCGGGGTGCCATCGCTACTGCCTGAGTCGAGCAGGATGATCTCATCTGCCCAACTGACTGACTCAAGACATTCTGGCAGCAGGTCTGCCGCATCTTTGGCAATTATCACTACCGACAGTGTCTGGCGTGAACGCATTTAATGATTCCGCAGTGGCAGATGAGGTTCAAGTAAATGGAGCAGACGTTGAAGCGCACCCTGATTCTGGTGGAGCACGTCAACGGCATGACGGCCATAATAAAGGCGGTAATCTTCATCCGTCAGCAGAGTACCAATCTCTTTATCCAGCGAGTCGGCATCGGTCACGGTGATCAGACCATCGGCCTGCTGCAGGCGCGCACAAATATCTTTAAAGTTAAAGATATGTGGACCCATCAGTACCGGAATGGCATGTGCTGCCGGTTCCAGTGGGTTATGGCCGCCACGCTCGACCAGACTGCCGCCAACAAAGGCGAGGTCGGCAATACCGTACAGTAGCATCAGTTCGCCCATCGTATCGCCAATGACGACCTGAGTGCTGCCAGAAGGGATCTCACCGCTGCTGCGTAAGGTATAGCTGAACCCGGCTTTCTGCGTCAGTACGCGCGCGGTATCGAAACGCTCCGGGTGGCGTGGTACCAGAATCAGCAGCAGGTTAGGGAAACGTTCCAGTAGCTTACGGTGCGCTTCCAGAATGATGCTTTCTTCCCCTTCGTGGGTACTGGTTGCGATCCAAACCGGACGACGCGGCGCCCACTGACGACGCAGAGTGATGGCGCGCGCAGCCAGTTCTGGCGTAACAGAAATATCAAATTTTAAACTGCCGGTGACTGCCAGCTGTGAGCGTTTGACGCCCAGACCGATAAAGCGCTCACCATCTTCCTGGTTCTGCGCGGCAATCAGTGTGATGCGTTGCAGCAGGCGTTTCATGAATTTTCCGATCTTCGCATAGCCCTTTGCTGAACGTTCAGACAGACGTGCGTTGGCGATCACCAGAGGGATTTTACGCGCATGGAGCTGAGTGATCATATTGGGCCAAAGTTCGGTTTCCATAATGATCACCAGTCGCGGACGAACGGTATCGAAGAAGCGATTCATTGCACCGGGCAGGTCGTAGGGCAGATAAACGTGATGAACATCTTTGCCAAATGCCGAGCTGGCGCGCTCCGACCCCGTTGGGGTCATGGTGGTGACGACAATCGGCAGATCGGGATAGCGATGGCGCAACGCGCGCACCAGAGGGATCGCCGCCAGCGTCTCACCAACCGATACAGAGTGCAGCAAAATACCGTCTGGCTTCACTTTCCCAGTGCAAAATCCATAACGTTCAGCCCAGCGTTTGCGGTAGGCAGGGGCTTTTCGACCACGTAGCCAAAGGCGCAGCCAGATAAGGGGCTGAATGAGATATAGCAAGGCGGTATAAATGGTAATCATCACATTGTTTTCAGTTGAACAGAGACTTATGCCCAGGGATAGCCGAAAAAACAGAAATAGTGCGGCATGTTAGCAGATAAGTGATGCCTGCTCACACTACTTCATCTGCGGTGCTCCAACACTTGTTGATAGAGCGCATCCAGTTGTCCGGCTAAGTGCTGGGGAGTGCATGTCATAATACGCTCACGCGCCATTATGCCCATTTTTTCATCCGTATCTTTCTTTGGGATCTGATGGATTGCTGCTGCCAAAGCCGGGATATCCAGAGCATCACAAACAAATCCTTCCTGTCCCTCAGTGATAAACTCAGCGCCGCCACATGTGTGGCTGGTGATCACCGGTAATCCGCAGGACATCGCTTCCAGGATCACATTAGGGAACGCCAATCAATGTGGCGATTGTAGGGGAAAGTGATGGCAGGGGAAAGCGTTCGGCCTTTGCTTTCCTTCGTCAGAATCTCTCATTTCTCTGCGAGGTTTAAACCAGTATCATCGACGTAGGCAGAGGGTATCTTGCAAATGATCCTTCATAACAGGGTGAAGCAATCGCGCGGATGATTTCGCTAACAGGTTGGTAATGAAAAACATTTTAATAATTCGTCGTGATAATATTGGCGATTTGGTTTGCACAACACCTTTGATTGAAGGGCTAAAAATAGCCCACCCTGAGGCCAGCATTTATCTGTTGATCAATACTGTCAGCCAGGATGTGGTCAAAAACAACCCTCAGATTGCACATACTTTTATTTATCGTAAGGCGAAGCATGCCGCCGGTAAGCTCGCCAAGTTAGGTGTTTATTTTGATCGTTTTAAGATGTTCATGCAGCTACGCCGCATTCATTTTGACGCGACGATCCTTGCTAACCCTGCGCCCTGTAAATACAGTCTGCGTCTGGCGAAAATGGCTGGGGCGAAGCATATTATCGGTGCCAATACGGGCGACAAAAGGATCAGCATACCGTTTGAACGTTCTGATTTCTCGGGTGACCACCAGGTTGAACGGACCTTCAGCTATTTGTCCGCCATTACGCACCAAAAGTTGTCTATTCCGCCCGTACGTATCTGGTTGACTGAGCAGGAACGCCAGCAGGCCAGGCATCGTATCGAACAGTTACAGCCGGGGCAAAAGATTGGGCTGGCCGTACATATCAGTAGCCGCAGTGAAAAACGCCGCTGGCCGCTGGAGCGCTATGTGGAGACGATTCAGCTTTATCTTCAGGAGTACAACGAAAGCGTACTGATCTTCTGGTCCCCACAGGGCACGCTGGCACCGGATGACATTGGCGATCAGCACCGTGCCGAACAGGTGATTACAGCGTGTCAGAGCCCCCGGGCTTCCCTTTACCCCACTGCCTCTGTGCGCGAACTGGTTGCCGCTTACGAGCAGTGTGGGCAGGTATTATGCAGCGATGGCGGGCAAATGCATCTTGCTGCCGCGATGAATAAAAAACAGGTGGTGTTTTTTGGTGATACCTGCGCGGAGGAATGGCATCCCTGGACGGGCGAATATGATATTTTGCAAACCGAATCGGGTGATTGCATTGACATTTCGGTTGACGAAGTGTGGAAGAAAATTCAGGTGCAACATTAAAAAAATCGCACCTGATTTAAATTATTGTGAAGGCGGTATTTATTGTTTTTGCAATGATAAGTACCGTTCAATAATGATGTCATAACTGAATTTATGGTACATATCTTCATTGATTTTCGGTGGTTCATCCCAGGCGTTACGCATTTTTTCTGCCAAAGACGCACTGTTTAATTCAGCGAGAAACGGCTGAAGTTCACCCGTCATGATTTCAGATGCCCCGCCCGGACAGGCAGTGCTGACAACTGGCGTATGACAGATCAGTGCTTCAATCAGTACAGACGGTAACCCTTCACTGTCTGAACTGAGTGCGACCATTTTTGCCCCTTTGATGATAGGGAGTGGATTTTTAGTAAAACCAGCAAAAATCACTCTATCCTGCAATTTTAGTTGCGAGACTTTATCCTGAATCATCCGGGTAACGGTATCTTCACCTTGCCCGACAATGACCAGCTTGCAAGGTAAATTGGCGAGTGCAAATGCTTCTAATAAACGGTCATGCCTTTTCACATGATGAAAGCGTCCCACATGAGCCATATATGTTTCCTGGCTATAAGGATTGCTTTGCGACGCACGTGCATTGATATCGTCGAGGTGGAATGGATTATAGATGGTCATCATCGTGTGGGGTTTCAGGCCCACATTGCTGATCAAATCCTCACCAACAGCATCAGAGACAGAGATAATGTTACGATTTTTATAAACTTTTTTTATTTTTCTCTTTTTTAACCAGTGCTTGAATCCGGTTTTATTACCTAAATAAGAGCGTGAGAACATGCCATGAATACAGAACCACAGATTACAGTTGTTGAGTAATCTGGAACGAACCACAATACGATCGGTTTTATGCAGACTGCTGATCACCAGTGTGGGTTTGCCATATTGGCGGAAAATATCAGGCAATAAGCGATCTAAGGATGCCGCGCGTCTTTTCAGCTCGCAAAGCTTATGGAAGACCCCTTTCACAACCTTGTCGTGATCGACAACGTAATTAATTCCGTCAGGTATCTCATAATCAAGGCGATCGCTCAAGGACAGTAACGTCACGGTATGGCCACGTTGCACAATGCCTTTTGCCAGTGTGAGGGTTACATTTTCCGCTCCGCCACCAGGAAGACCATCGATGATGAATAAAATGTGATTTTTCATTTGGCTAACACTCGTTGATACAGGTCGATCAATTGTGACGAAAGCACCGACGGGTTATAGGGCATGATTTTTTCTCGTGCAGCGTGGCCCATTGCTGAATCCAGTGCTTCGCGCGGCAGTTGTTGCACAGCAGACGTCAATGCGGGTACGTCAAGTGCATCGGTAACAAAGCCATTCACACCATTGGTAATAAACTCCGCACCGCCGCAGGTGTCACTGGTAATAACAGGCAGTGCGCAAGACATGGCCTCAAGAATAACGTTAGGGAAAGGGTCATACAGGGTAGGTAATAGCAAAGCATCTGCTGCCTGATAGAAAGGTAGGGTGTTTTTTTGTACACCCATAAAGCGAATACGTGACAGGCAGCCTAATGAACTTGCCAGCGCCCGGTATGCTTTCTCATTTTTATCCCGACCAATCACAATCAAATAGCTTTCAGTGGGAGCAATCGCTCGTATCGCGGCTTCCAGTCCCTTCCTTTCAAAACCCGAACCGACAAAAATCAGACAGTGTGCCTGAGCGGGGAGTTGATATTTCTCACGTAACTGGCGTTTTAGTGCGATATCAGTCGGACAGAATGTATGGTGGTCGATGGCGTTATAGATGACGGTAATTTTTTCGGGGGCAACATGAAATTGCTCAATTATTTCTTGTTTTATCATCTCTGCATTGCAGATAACGGCCTTCAATTCGGGTGCTGAGTACATGTCTGACTCTGCCTGCATCACATAGCGGTGATAAGGGCTGAGGAACAGCAGAGGATGGCGCCATGAGGGAAGTAGCCGGGCACGTTGATATAGCCAGTTGCGATGTACGCCATCCCCGGCGCGATAGATATCACACCCGGCAATACGTTCGTGACTTTGCACCAGATCGAACTTTTCACTTAACCATACTGCTCTGGCCGCTTTCGCAAAGCCTCGTTCACGACTAATTCTCCCCAGTTTCAGGGGATTGCATAAATGGATATGCCAGTCTGGATTATCTTCACCCTGCCATTCACGGGTGATCACATTCAGTTCGAGATTCTGTTTTTCAAGTGCGAGTAGCGCACGCGAGATAAAGCGTTCAGCACCGCCATCCGGACGATATTTTTGGCGTACCAGGGCCAGACGGAACGGTTTCATATCAACAACTCCTTTGCTGCATTTATCACGATCTCGACGGGAATTAAATCAAGGTAACGTTCATCGGTTTTTGTATTGATGTCATCAGGATCTGGCAACGAGCCATAGTCACCTGCCCAGATGGTTTTTCCTTGCGCCTGCCAGGGGTGCCAGAGTGCCAGTTTACTGGGACCGAAGAGTGCGAGGCAGGGGGTATTGAGTGCGGCAGCCATGTGCATCGGAACTGAGTCTACGCCTATAAAGAGACGCGCATGATCAATCAGTGCTGCTAGCTGACGCAGTGTGAGTTGCCCGGCCAGGGAAATCACTCGCTCTTGAGGGCTGCTAGCCAGAATGGTCGCAACCATCTCAAGTTCCCGTTTGTCTGGGCCTGATGTGAGAATCAGCGTATGGCCATCGGCCTGCAATGCGGTAATTGTGGCGGCCATTTTAGCCTCCGTCCAGCATTTGAAAAACCATCGAGAAGTCGGCTGAACCACAATCAAATCACCCAGAACATTCTGTTGTTGTAGTAATTTCTCAACATACTGCCAGTCATGCGCGTCATAACTCATGGTGACCTGATCCGAGGTGTGCAGATCGCTCAGGGGATCCAGTATCGAAAGGTTTTGTTCAACAGTATGTAACGTTCCATGACCGTCTACAGAGACAAGCTGTGTATGGCAAAAGCGCCATAACGCCCCACGGCGCTTGGGAAAGTCAAAACCGAGCCTGATTTTTGCACCGGTCCAGCGTGCAGCAATAGCGCTGCGCCACTGGTCGGCCAGATTGATAACGACATCATACTGGCGCTCACGAAGCTGCTGGAGAAGTTGCCACTCATGCTTCATATGCTGAGTGGCACCCTGTTTTTTCCACTGCCGATCAATACTCATCAACTGAGCGATGCACGGGTTAGCTGATAGCATCTCGACGGTTTCCTGGTACAACAGCACATCAATTTCTGCCTGTGGCCAGTTTTGCTTCAGCGTATTAATAACCGGGGTTGTGAGCAGCATATCGCCATGATGGCGTAGTTTAATGACCAAAATGCGCTTTGGCAGGGGAACAAGGGCTGAGTTCATGATGCTTTGCTTTCCGGGAAACGGGAGATGAATTCTAAAGGAGCAATGTCAGTGTGGCTAGTATTGCTCTGTTTGCTGGGCATATCCGTGCTGAAGCCATATTGATTGCAAAGTCATTTGCGCTGTTGAAAAGGGCTGCGTAACATAGGCCGTAAAGCAAAATTCAGGTCAAATATCCATGGCTAAACCAGCGTTTATCATCACCATTGATACCGAGGGAGATAATCTGTGGGAAAACCACGATCGCATTTCTACTCAAAATACCCGTTATCTACCACGCTTTCAGGCGCTGTGTGAGAAGTATGCATTTAAGCCAGTTTATCTGACTAACTATGAAATGGCGGTCGATGATGACTATGTAGCCTTTGCCCGCGATGTCATTGCTCGTGGAGTCGGTGAAGTTGGAATGCATCTTCACGCATGGAACAGTCCGCCGATTGAACCTCTGACGGACGACGACTGGCGACATAAGCCGTATTTGATAGAGTACTCTGCTGCTCAGATCCGCAGCAAGATTGAATTTATGACCCGACTGTTGGAAGAGACATTTCAGACGAAAATGCTGAGTCATCGCGCCGGGCGCTGGGCTTTTAATGAATATTACGCGGCATTGCTGATTGAGTTTGGCTACGTCGTTGATTGCTCCGTAACGCCGAAGGTTAACTGGCAGTTTTCACGCGGTAACCCTGCGGGAAAAGGCGGCACCAACTACCGGGATTTCCCTTCCCAGGCTTACTTTATTGATG
This sequence comes from Erwinia sp. AnSW2-5, assembly GCF_045107195.1. Taxonomy (NCBI): domain Bacteria; kingdom Pseudomonadati; phylum Pseudomonadota; class Gammaproteobacteria; order Enterobacterales; family Erwiniaceae; genus Erwinia; species Erwinia sp. AnSW2-5. The sequence goes on along the minus strand of NZ_JBJGXA010000016.1, from coordinate 74,835 downwards.
AAGCCAATATCGCCCAAGTGGGGACGTCATCACTGCTCGAAGTACCGATGACCATTCAGTATAAGCACTCAGGTTTAATGAACTCGCTGAAAAGTGCCTATGACCGCCTGCGCGGTAAACAACGCTCGCCTTCAGTACACTGGTTGCGTCCCTCTGGCGGTAATGTTGAGATGATGAAACGGGTTGCTCAGCAGTCACTGGATGAAGGGCACGACTATGTTGAATTCATGCTCCATTCGTCTGAATTCATGCCTGGAGGAAGTCCAACGTTTGTCACTGAGCAGCATATTGAACGTCTGTATGAGGATCTGGAGCAGCTATTTAGCTGGCTTGCTGAGCGCACCGTTGGAAAAACGCTGGCAGAGTATTATCAAGTCAAAGCAGGAAAAAATGAGAGAATCTAAAAAATTTAAGATTGGCCTAAGCAACTTCCTGCTTGGGCTGGTATGTCCCCAGGCAAAAAAGAATGTTGAAAAGCAAAAAAAACTCCGGGATATCGAGTTTTCCAGTATTTTTGTTTACTCCACAACGGCGCTTGGCGACTATATGTTTAACTCGCCTGCTATACGTGCAATTCGCCTTCGTTACCCGCATGCAGAAATCACCTTGGTCGCACACCCAAAATATCAAAAATTGCTTACACGGCGTGATGATTATGACGATGTGATTTTTTGGACCAACAAAGTCAGTGATATGGCACACTTGGTGAGGCTGGCGAAACGAAAAAAACCTCAGTTGGCCGTATTGCTTCATTCTCATATGCCCTACGATATTGTGAGTGCGGCACTAATGGGATGCCAATATATTGTTCGTGATAACTATGCAAAACCATTGGGGAGCATGGAACGTTGGGTGACATATGGGCTGGATTATTTCGATGAGCACGTTATTGCCAGAAAAATGAAGCTAGTCTCTGCTTTAGGATGTGCAATTGATCACGTTGATATGGTGCTCCCTTGCGAGCCTCAGCCAGTTGAGAAAATTGAGGGGCGGCAACGTGTCGGTTTTCAGCTTGGAGCATCGTCACGGATTCGCTGTTGGCCGCCAGAATATTATGCGCAGCTGGCAGAGTGTCTGATTGCTAATAATCCGAATGTTGAAATTATTTTGATTGGCTCAGCAGAGGAGGTTCATTTAGCGGAAAGCTTTATGGTTAATATCGACGCTTCTGCGACTGGAAACATTACCAGCTATGTCGGGAGAACAACGTTACCACAGCTTTTGGGCGTCATCGGTTCAATGGATTTGCTGGTTACAGGAGATACAGGACCTTTCCATCTGGCCATCGCATTAAAAATTCCCACGTTAAGCCTGTTCGTAACAGAGGATCCTCGTCGTAGCGGTCCTTATCAAGATAAACATATCCATCAACAAATCTATCTTCCGCTGACCGATGCAAAGGTAACCGATAAAAATGAACCTCTGCGAGCTATTTCAACGGATTATGTTTATCAGATGGTGAACAAGATGCTTAAGGCATAATTAATCAGCGCTAGCCGCTGATATGCTCGGCTAGCGCTGATTAAGTTATGGCTGAAATCCTGCTGGGTTTTTTTTCTGCCAGTTCCAGGTATCGCGCATCATATCGTCAAGGTCACGCTGGGCAGTCCAGCCAAGCTCTTCTTTCGCCAGTTGGGCATCTGCCCAGCATTCAGCAATGTCCCCGTCACGGCGAGGCATGATTTTATAGGGCACACTCCGGCCTGATGCTTTCTCGAATGCTTTAAGCATTTGTAGCACTGAGTAACCGACACCTGACCCTAAATTATACGTTTTGATCCCTTGCTGCTTGTGGATCTGTTCGAGTGCTTTTAAATGGCCTTCGGCTAAATCCATCACATGGATATAGTCGCGTACGCCGGTTCCATCAATAGTAGGGTAGTCATCCCCAAAAATAGCCAGTTGTTGTAATTTTCCACTAGCAACTTGTGATATATATGGCATCAGGTTATTGGGTATTCCCCCAGGATCTTCACCAACCAACCCTGATTCATGAGCGCCAACGGGATTGAAGTAACGCAGAATAGTAATTGCGAACTCCGGTTGGGCATGGGCGAAATCCTGTAATATCTGCTCGACCATCAACTTCGATGTTCCGTAAGGGTTAGTGGTACCACCAATGCGTGATGTTTCTCGTAAAGGAACAGACTCAGGTGTACCGTATACCGTTGCCGAAGAACTAAAAATAAATTTTTTGACCTGTGCTCTGCGCATTTCATCCAGTAAAACAAGAGTCCCGGAAACGTTATTTTTATAATATTCGATCGGTTTTTTTACTGATTCTCCGACTGATTTTAGGCCGGCAAAATGTATTACTGCTGAAATATTATTCTGAGAAAACAACTTTTGCAGATCACTACGTTCATTAATATCACCGTGATAAAAATTGATATTACGTCCTGTGATTTTTTCAACACGCTGCAACGCGATATCTGAAGCGTTGACAAGATTATCCAGCACTACGACATCATGATGCTGTTCCAGTAGAGCCAATATTGTATGGGAGCCGATATAGCCTGCTCCACCAGTGACTAGTATTGCCATATAAACAACCTCGCATGTTAGTTTTGATTATTAGAGTGTTCGGTTTTTTCCTGGTTTTTCAATTTTTCCGAACAAAGGTAAAATGGCAATAACAGTATCAAAATAGTCACAAAACGGTGATCAATCAACACTGAGTCAGTGCTGCCGTATATCCACGTTGGTGCTACAAGAAGGATTGCCATATTGTAGTTTCCGGTGAACTTTCGTGATGCTATTATAGTGACAATATAAAATGTCAGAAGAATGATAAATCCAAAAACCCCCCTTAATGTGCCTGCTTCGAGCAAATCATTATGATAATGATATTTTATTACACGTAAAGCTTCATTGTTGCCATTTTCGTATTGGTGGATATATTCACGAACTAAAACATCACGATGATCCGCGCTTTCCCCTAAAATACTAATGTTGTTAGTAAAAAATCCAGCCTTCCACATACTGAGTCGTGAGCCGAGTGAGGTGCTGTCATTATTATTTTGATATTCTTTATATTCGACGATTGACTGGCTAACTCTATCAAAAATTGCATGGAATTTTAGCGGGAAAACTAAAGCGCTAAATGACAGTATCATTAAAAATATAATTGAGGTGTGTTTGTTAAAGAACTTTTCTTTTATTAGAATTGCCAGTAATAGTATTGGATAAGTCAGAAATACAGAACGTGTCTGAGTTAATAGCAATACATAGCAGCTGGAAAAAACTATAATGATAACAGAGAGATGCCTAATCCAACCTCTAAGTTTTAGTGAAATATATATTGCACTTAGAGATAGCACAGCAAAAATATATGCCGTCATTGTGGCAACAGTATTTATTTCGAGACGTTGGTGGGGAGTGGCTAATTTAAGCGCGAGAATTACCGTGTAAACGAAGCCCAGAAGTATCCAAAAATATGAGCTTATCCAACCACGACTGGAAATACGATCTCGATGAGAAATTAAATAGAAGCCGATGATAACGCCAAGGAAAATTCTTTTGGAGGTTTCTCTGTAGTTCAAATCTATATCATGAAATTTTACTGAGCTATAAATTATTGTAGGCAAGTACATTGAGATGCTGAGCAATAGTGCAGTTATAATGATTATTATCGCTGGGTTTAATTTTATTTTTGTTTTTTTTACGAAGAGATCTACCAAGGAAATCAAAGCTGCAAGATATAGAGAATTTCGGCAAATAGTCGATGCCGCTAATGATGATGATAATGATATACAACTAAGCCATAAAACTAAAGTTGTTGTTACGGATGATTTCATGTAATGATTTTTCGGTATCATGGTTTGTTTTTTTTCACTATTACTTTTTTCTGTTTTCATCTTAGAGAAGAAAGCCCTGGTTTTATTTTACTATTTACAATAAGAATTGAGAACATTTTCAAACTCTACTTTGAAAAACTGATAGTCTAGATTTTCAACTGTGTACCTCTGTGCATTTTTACTCATCTCAGAGTAAACTTCCGGCAACATCATTCTTTCTACAGCATCTGCACATGTGATGTGTGAAATAACTTTTGGTGTTGTCAACATATCGCTTACTGGATCATAAATGTCGTGAGGGAAGTTAATGTTAATATTTGTAAGTTTTTGATGGTCTTTCACGCTCATATTTGGAATTATCCCAATGCCACAGTAACCATCCTTTACTGCTTCTGGCTGTCCATCAATAAGAGGAAATATGACCGGGATGCCAAAATATAATGCTTCCATAGATGAGAGACCAAATGGCTCTGTTATTGGTGTGCTTAAATATATATCAGTTCTGTTATAAAAATCCGTCATGCTATGTTGAAAACCACTGAAAACAACCTTGTTTTCTAGGTTGAGATATTTCGTTAGGTTTTCAAATAGATTTTGGTCGGGACCTTTACCAGCGATTTCTAAAATAACATTGTGTCCACGACGAGTAAGCTCCTGAATTGTTAACAGCATCACACTTATCCCTTTCAATGTGACAAGTCTTGATGCTGTACCTATCCGTAATGGAACCGAAGGTGCTTTTTGGGCAGAGGAAATTCCTTCTGGCCTTTTTATGCGATTTATCACCACATTACTGGGGCATTTGAGGTTGAATCGAAGTTCCATTACTCTTTTTGAGGCATGAGATACGCATATAACACCATCTAACATGGAAAAAAAATTCAACGTTTTTTTGTTTTTTGTATATCTCCATGAGCAACCATGATCATAATACAATAGCTTAGAACGTTTAGGTTTAATCGATATGCCCGGAATAAAATCCCAGATGATAATAACATCAGCATCGGCGCATTTTATTTTCCACTGCAATAGATTTTTTCGTAAAAATTGTGGGCAACGCAATGAGATTTTATTGAAAATCCTATTTGCAAAGGTTATTTTTTGCTGCGGCATCTGACGCTGGATTTCCTCGCCGACTTTGTTACCAATACATATTATTTTTTCGTTTGGATTTTCTTTAATATATTGAAGGAAAAGGGTTTCAACCCCTCCCATTTTTCCTAAGTTAATAATGTGCAGCTTTTTCATCAAATAACCTGCTGTATCGTACGCCATATGAGGTCAGCGCTCAGTGTAGACATGTTTTTTTCAGTAGAAATTATGGGATACTGATTTTTCCCATATCCGCCAATCAGCCCCGGATCGGTCGGGCCGTAAAGAGTAATGTTTGGACGGTCGAGCGCGGCGGTTAAGTGGCTTAACCCGGTATCCACCGATACCACGGCACGAGCACCGGCAAGCGTGCGTGCAACCTGCTCCAGCGTCAGCTTTGGCAGCACCTCCACAAAATCGAAGCCCTCTGCCAGCCGCAATGCGCGCTGATGCTCATGCTCTGCGCCCCAGGGTAATTTAATGGTTAAACCTGAGGGCTGCATTAACCCGATCAGTTCGCGCCAGTGCGCTTCCGGCCAGTGCTTATTGTCACGCGTGGTAGCGTGCAAAAACACCAGATACTGATTCGCATCGGCGGGTAGCGCCTGGGTAAAGTGCTGGGCGATAGCATAATCGCCGGTCGTTGTCGGGAGCACATACCCCAGGCTTTTTGCAAACAGCTCGCGGGTGCGCTGCACGGCGTGCTGCTGTTTGCTGATTTCATGGCGTTTGTCATACCACCAGCTGGCAAAGGGCTCACGCGCGCTGCGACTGTCCTGTCCATGTTTAACGCCTTTCGCCAGACGTGTCACCAGCGCGGCGCTCTTAATCAGCCCTTGTGCATCAATGATCGCATCATATTCGCGCGACTGGAGTGCGCGTTTAAACACCACGCGCTCTTCACGTGTCTGGCTACCAAACCAGTGTTTGCGCCAGCGGCGAATCGCCACCGGTAATACGCGGTCAACAGCCGGGTGCCAGGAGGGGATCTGGGCAAAACCCTCTTCCACTACCCAGTCAAAGCGAATCTCAGGGATCGCGAGCATGGCATCAGTCAGAGCAGGCAATGCGTGCAGCACGTCCCCCATTGATGATGTTTTAATAATCAAAACCCGCATTCAGACTCCCGGCCGTGGGCAAAGCGTTGCCAGCTCGGTCATGACCCGTTCTGGCGTAATATCAATCAGGCTTTGGTGATAGCCTTCGTCGGCATCACCTTTGCGAATTTTATGGTACCCCGTAATTAAACGGATCACGCGGGCCTTACTGGACAACGGTGGGGTAAAATCGGGACTGCTTGGCCCGTAAAGTGCGACCAGCGGGCGATCCAGAGCAGCGGCAATGTGCATCAGCCCGGAATCGTTACTGACCACGGCATCACAGGCTGCCAGCAGAATAACCGCCTGTTCCAGCTGGGTTTCCCCGGCCAGGTTGCGGCAGTGCTGGCGAGCGTCCTCTGCCAGGGCAGCCAGAATCTGCTGGCCGGTTTCATTGTCTTTGGCTGAACCAAACAGCACCACCTGGTAGCCCTGGTCGATCAGGCGCTGTGCAAGGGTGGCGTAATGGTAATGTGGCCAGCGTTTGGCTGGACCGAATTCAGCCCCGGGGCAGAACCCCACCATCGGGCGCCCGGAAGCCAGGCCAAAAGCGCTGGCGGTAGCCTGTTTTTCCGTTTCCTGTACTGCTAAGCGCGGCCATAACAGCGGCTGTGGCAGATCGTCGGCGCGATGGATACGTGTTTTATCGTACCCCAGCGCCACATAGCGCTGCACCATCAGAGGGAATGCGGTTTTATCCAGTCGACGCAGGTCGTTCAGCAGTCCGTAGCGCATTTCACCGCGCCAGCCGGTACGGCGTGGGATGGCGGCAAAAAAGGGAACGAGGGCGGATTTAAACGAATTAGGTAGCACAAAGGCGCGGTCATAGCCGTTTGCCTTCAGCATTTTTCCCAGACGACGGCGTTCAGCTATTTCCAGCGCACCGTGACCCAGCGGCATCGCCAGGGCCTCATTTACTTCCGGCATCCGTGACAATAACGGACGGCACCATGCTGGTGCCATCACATCAATGACCGCATCGGGATGTTCGGCTTTAAGGGTGCGATAGAGACTTTGTGACATCATCATATCGCCGACCCATGACGGGCCGATAACCAGAATTTTCATTCCCGAACAGTGCCTCTTAAGCTTTACGGTTTAGCCAGGCCATGTACTCCGCCACACCTTCAGCCACCGTTTTGAAAGGCTTGTCATAGCCTGCGGCACGCAATTTGGTCTGGTCTGCCAGGGTAAATGCCTGGTAGCGGCCTTTCAGTTTTTCCGGGAACGGAATGTACTCAACTTCACCGTCTTTATGATATTTCAGCGCCGCATCGGCGACTTCCTGGAATGATTCGGCACGGCCAGTGCCACAGTTAAAGATGCCGGAAACGGCATTTTCCCAGAACCACAGGTTAACCGAAGCAACGTCTTCCACATAAATGAAGTCACGTTTAAAGCTGTCGCTACCTTCGAACAGTTTCGGGTTTTCACCGTTGTTCAACTGCGTGTTCAGGTGGAAAGCCACGCTCGCCATGCTGCCTTTGTGCCCTTCGCGCGGGCCATAGACGTTGAAATAGCGGAATCCACAAACCTGAGACTGCGCTTCCGGCAGGATCTCGCGCACGTAGTGGTCGAACAGCATTTTGGAGTAACCGTAAACGTTCAGAGGCTCTTCAAACTGACGTTCTTCAATAAAATCGCTATTACGACCGCCGTAGGTGGCAGCAGAAGAGGCATAGAGGAACGGCACCTGATGTTCCAGGCACCAGTGCAGCAGCTCTTTGGAGTACTGATAGTTATTATCCATCATGTACTTGCCATCCCACTCGGTGGTGGAAGAGCACGCGCCTTCATGGAATACCGCTTCGACATCGCCGAAATCTTCATCCGCCAGGATGGAGATCAGAAAGTCTTCTTTATCCATGTAGTCGGCAATATTCAGATCGGCCAGGTTGGCGAATTTGGTGCCGTCTTTCAGATTGTCTACCACCAGAATGTCGGTGTGACCCTTATCATTCAGTGCCTTGATGATGTTGCTGCCAATCATTCCAGCGCCGCCAGTGACGATAATCATGAGCTTTAACCCTAAACAGTGGGGTGGAACAGGAGGTTCCACTCGCTAATGGTGCATATCATAACATCTCATTGCGAAGTCGACAGCCAGAGGCGGGAGTCGAGAGGCCGTATTGAGGGTGTTTTCCGTGAGTTATGCGTCAAAAAGCAGATTATTCCGCGTATACGTGCAGCCATATGCTTCACTTTTAGTTATCTGTAGCGCAAGAAATCTAACTGGGAGGATAAAGGTGAATCAGAAATTCTATCAGCAGATTAATGAGCAACTTATCAGCGCTGAAAGTGAGGGGTTGTTTAAGCGGGAGCGGCAAATCGTCAGTGCGCAGCAGTCTGCTATTGTGCTGGCTGATGGCAGCGAAGTGCTGAATTTTTGCTCCAATAATTATCTTGGGTTGGCGAATCACCCAGCTCTGATTGCTGCCGCAAAAGCAGGTATGGACAGTCACGGGTTTGGTATGGCCTCCGTACGCTTCATTTGTGGCACCCAGGACAGCCATCGACAGCTGGAGCGGGCGCTGGCAGAGTTTCTCGGGATGGAAGATGCCATTCTCTACTCTTCCTGTTTTGATGCCAACGGCGGCCTGTTTGAGACGCTGCTGGGACCAGAAGATGCGGTGATTTCCGATGCGTTGAATCATGCTTCGATCATTGATGGCATTCGTCTGTGTAAAGCCCGGCGTTATCGCTATGCCAATAACAATATGACTGAACTGGAAACCTGTTTACAGCAGGCTCAGGCCGACGGTGCTCGTCATATCCTGATCGCCACCGATGGTGTGTTTTCTATGGATGGGGTGATCGCCAACTTGGCAGGTATTTGCGATCTGGCAGACCGTTATCAGGCGCTGGTGATGGTGGATGATTCTCATGCCGTCGGGTTTGTTGGACATCTGGGGCGAGGAAGCCATGAACACTGTGGCGTGATGGGGCGGGTTGATATTATCACCGGCACGCTGGGCAAAGCGCTGGGCGGGGCTTCCGGTGGGTATACCGCAGCGAAAAAAGGCGTGGTTGAGTGGCTGCGACAGCGTTCACGACCTTATCTGTTTTCCAACTCACTGGCGCCCGCCATTGTGGCGGCTTCCCGACAGGTACTGACGATGCTGGCGGATGGGCACGGGTTGCGTCAGCGGTTGTGGGAAAACGTCAGCTATTTTCGTACGGCAATGAGTGCCGCAGGCTTCACGCTGGCCGGGGCTGACCACGCGATTATTCCTGTGATGCTGGGCGATGCACGGCTGGCACAGACGTTTGCCGCCCGGCTACAGCAGGAAGGCATTTATGTCACGGGCTTTTGTTATCCGGTGGTGCCTAAAGATCAGGCGCGCATTCGCACGCAAATCTCGGCGGCTCATACACCGGATCAGTTAGATCGGGCGGCCACCGCTTTCTGCCGGGTGGGCCGGGAACTGGGTGTGATCCCTCAGAGGGAAACACGATGAAAGCCTTAGCAAAACTCCATCCCCGGCCCGGCATCTGGATGCTCGAGGATGCGCCAGTCCCGGAGCCTGGACATAACGATGTGCTGATCAAGATCCGCAAAACGGCAATCTGTGGCACCGATGTGCATATTTACAACTGGGATGCGTGGTCGCAAAAAACCATCCCGGTACCGATGATCACCGGCCATGAGTATGTCGGTGAAGTGGTGGCCATCGGCCAGGAAGTGGTGGGTTTCAGTATCGGCGATCGCGTTTCAGGCGAGGGGCACATTACCTGCGGACATTGCCGTAACTGCCGGGGCGGGCGTACGCATCTGTGTCGCAATGCCGTTGGCGTTGGGGTGAATCGCCAGGGATGTTTTGCCGAGTATCTGGTGATCCCGGCGGTTAATGCGTTCAAAATCCCTGATAATATCTCAGACGATATGGCCGCTATTTTTGACCCCTTCGGCAATGCGGTGCATACCGCACTTTCTTTTGATCTGGTCGGGGAGGATGTGCTGATTACCGGCGCTGGTCCGATTGGTATCATGGCTGCGGCTATCTGTCGTCACGTCGGAGCACGCTATGTGGTGATCACCGATGTGAATGAGTACCGTCTGGCACTGGCGCGTAAGATGGGCGTGACGCGGGCGGTGAATGTCAGTGAGGAAAACCTGCCGCAGGTGATGAATGATCTGGGGATGACGGAAGGATTTGATGTCGGTCTGGAAATGTCCGGCGTGCCTTTGGCGTTCAGTTCCATGCTGGAGGTAATGAATCACGGTGGGCGTATTGCCATGCTGGGTATTCCGCCGTCGTCCATGTCCATTGACTGGAATCAGGTCATTTTCAAGGGGCTGTTTATCAAAGGGATCTATGGTCGCGAGATGTTTGAAACCTGGTACAAAATGGTCGCCTTGCTACAGTCTGGCCTGGATCTGACGCCTGTGATCACCCACCACTATTCGGTGGATGACTTTCAGCAGGGATTTGATGAGATGCGTAGCGGGCACTCCGGGAAGGTGATCCTGAGCTGGTCGTGACTCTTTTAGTGCGGGCAGACCTTAACAAAAGGTCTGCCCCTGCATGAGATTCCAGGCTTACTCGCTGAACTTCACCGACAGTTTTTTCTTCAAATCCTGCCATAGCGGGCTGTTACTGATGCTTTCGCTCACGACATCCAGGGCACGCGTTGCTGGCACTGGCGCCACTTTCACACGACAAATACCCTCAGGGTGGAATGGATTAAGCGGCTTGACCGGCTGAGGCTTATTCTCGGATGGCAGCGGCGTATTGTTTACACGCTGCGGTTCGTTGAGTAGCTGGCTCGGGCGCACCAGGGTGATATCGGCGGGCAGAGTGGGCAGCATCTGCTGTAATACCCTGACGGTTGCCGGATGAGGATGGCCAATAGCAATCGCTGAGCCATCGCGCTGTGCCAGACGTACCGCGCGGGTAAACTGTTTACGGATATCGGCTTCATTCTGGGTATCGTCCAGGAACACCCGGCGTTTGATCACTTTAACGCTGGTGCCGGCGGCAGCACGGGTTGACTGACTGTTGCCGATGGTCATGCTGTCGAGGAAGTAGAAATTATAGTGATCGAGCACCTGCATCACTTTTTGCATACCCGGCAGGCTTGAGGTCATCGCACTGCCCATATGGTTGTTAAGCCCGACGGCAAACGGGACATCCGCAGCAGCGTCACGAATAATGCGTGCGATCTCTTCAGCCGACATATCCGGGCGGAGAGTATCTTTTTCCAGCGGCTGTTTACTGAGCGGTGCCATCGGCAGGTGGATCAGTACCTCGTGGCCACGCTGGTGGGCTTTAGTGGCCATTTCGCGTGCATGTGGGGCATTGGGCAACACGGCTACCGAAATAGCCGCAGGCATCTGCAATACCTGGTTTTCCTGAGCGGGCCGATAGCCAAAGTCATCAATGACAATCGAAAGCTTACCGGCGTAGACCGGACTGGATAACAGCAGTGCGACCAGCAGGCCGCTGAGTTTTCGAGGTTGAAACAAAACTATTTTCCTAACCACGGTTGTGGATTGACTGCTCGTCCCTGACGGCGGATTTCAAAATAGAGCGAAGGTGTACCGCGGCCACCACTGGTGCCGACCAGCGCAATAGGCTGGCCTGCACGCACCTGAGTCCCGACGGTGACCAGCGCACTCTGATTGTAGCCATATAAACTCATGTCGCCTTTACCGTGTTCAACCACGACCACAAGGCCGTAGCCCTGAAGCCAGTCAGCCATTAATACACGGCCATCGGCAATCGCTTTGACTTCGGTGCCTTCAGGCGCATTAATCACCAGTCCTTTCCAACGCAGCTCACCCTGTAGCTGTTCGCCAAACCGGTGTTCAATATTGCCCCGTACCGGCCAAACGGCCCGCCCTGCAGGCTGACCAAGACCGCCAGTGCGCGACATCAGTGAGCGTTCACTGTCGGTCGGTTTGTAGGTGCTGCCTTTACTTTTCGCCTGTGCTTCGCGCTGACGGACTTTCTCTGCCTCGCGGGCTTCACGCTCTGCCCGGGCTTTGGCTTCCTGCTCGGCTTTGGCGATTTTGTCGCGCAGGCGGCTTTCGTTCTGACGTAACTCAACGAGCTGTGCCTGATCTTTCTCCAACGAAGATTCCAGCGTTGTCAGGGTTTTCTTGCGCGCCTGGCGAGCACCTTCCAGCTTTTGCTGCTGGCCTTGCTGCTGACCTAACAGTGATTTTTGCTGAGCTTGTTTATCGACCAGACTGCTTTTTTGCGCTGACAAGTCGTTGCGAGTCAGTTTCAGTGCTTCAATCGATTTTTGCCGGGCGTCGTTAAGATAACCAAAATAGGCCAGCATACGTTCACTGCGTTGGCTCTCTTCACCGCTCAGAACAAGCTGGAGTCCGTTATGCTGTCCCTGACGAAATGCTGCATCAAGCTGTTGCGCAAGTATTGATTCCTGCTGCTTCTGCTGTTGCTGAAGTTGACTAATGGAGGCGGTGAGGCGGGTGATATCTTTATTGAGCGTGGTCAGGCTGCCCTGCGTTTCTCGCAGCTGACGGCTGGCTTGCGCAATGATTTTTTCCTGGCTCTGTAGCTGGTCAAGCAACTGGCTGCGCTGCTGTTTCTGCAACTGCACGCTTTTCTCTTTAGCGGCAATATCCTGTTGAATCGTTTGCAGTTGTGATTTGTTATCCTCGGCGGCCAGCGCGGAAAAAGAGAACAATAATGCGCCGGTGCAAAGCGCACTGACTGTCAGGGCGGACAAGCTTGCGCGTAACGGCGCAACAACGGCCGATGAATGACGCGGGGTCCTTGGATGTAACACTGTCGCTTTTTCCCTCATATCCGTAGATTATTCCACGATGAACAGCAGCTTACCAGCCATCTCTGAGTGGTTTTCTATTTCTGTCAGTAACAATCCCGGCCTTTCCCCGAGGGCAGCAATTGCCCAAAAGTGGCAGAACCGACCGGAGAACGCAGCGCACCGGAAATCGCCATTGCGCAACATTTCACCGCTTAACTTCGCCGCAATGTCATCACAGGATAGCCGTTTTCACTTAAGGCAACTTTTTTTGTAAACTGGCGCAGAAATCATAACTCTGAAGGCCTTCTCGACTGTACATGACACTCCTGGCAGGTATACTCAGAAGCCTTATTTTTAGCTTATTAACCCTTTCGGGAGTTGTTACCCCTCATGCAAGATATTATGCAGTTTGCAGGCAATCACACAATTTTAGGTCTGGCGTGGGTTGTTTTGCTGGTTCTGGTGATCGTGACCACCGTTAAGGGCATGTTCTCCAAAGTAAAAGTGATTAGTCGTGGTGAAGCAACCCGCTTAATGAACAAAGAAGATGCTGTGGTAGTGGACGTGCGTGGACGCGATGATTACCGCAAGGGCCATATTTCTAACGCGATGAATGTGCTGGCTGCAGATATTAAAAAAGGCAGCTTCGGCGAGCTTGAAAAACATAAAGCACAGCCAGTGATCGTCGTGTGTGCAACAGGGACTTCTGCATCTGAATCAGCAAACAAGCTGAATGCAGCAGGCTTCGAGCGGGTCTACGTGCTGAAAGAGGGCGTGTCCGGCTGGAGTGGCGATAACCTGCCGCTGGTTCGCGGCAAATAAAACACAGGAGTTCTGGCATGGCAAACGTTGAGATCTACACCAAAGCGACCTGTCCTTTCTGCCATCGTGCGAAAGCACTGCTGAACCAGAAAGGGGTGACTTTTAAGGAAATCCCAATTGATGGGGATGCTTCCCTGCGTGAAGAAATGATAAAACGTAGCGGCCGGACCACTGTTCCACAGATTTTTATTGGTGCACAGCACATCGGCGGCTGCGACGACCTCTTTGCACTTGAGAGTCGTGACGGCCTTAGCCCGTTGTTAAAATAAGGAAAGGCTGCGCATTATGGCGCATATTGCCTGACTATTGCTGCAGCACAGTAACGGATTATTAACCTATAGGATTACGTACCATGTCAGAACAGAACAACACCGAGATGTCTTTCCAGATCCAACGTATCTACACCAAAGATATCTCTTTCGAAGCGCCAAACGCACCACAGGTTTTCCAGAAAGAATGGGAACCGGAAGTTAAACTGGATCTGGACACTGCATCCAGCCAACTGGCTGACGATGTGTATGAAGTCGTGCTGCGCGTGACTGTCACTGCAACCGTTGGTGAAGACTCTGCGTTCCTGTGCGAAGTACAGCAGGCCGGTATCTTCTCTATCGGTGGTATCGAAGGGAACCAGATGGCTCATTGCCTGGGTGCCTACTGCCCGAACATTCTGTTCCCGTATGCGCGTGAGTGCATCACCAGCCTGGTATCACGTGGCACCTTCCCGCAGCTGAATCTGGCTCCGGTTAACTTTGACGCGCTGTTTATGAACTACCTGCAGCAGTCAGAAGGTGCAGCGCCTCAGCAGGATGCTTAATGGATAGCCCTCATGCATCCATGAGCGTCATCGGTGCCGGCTCGTACGGCACCGCTTTGGCGATTACGATGGCCCGTAACGGCCATGACGTGGTGTTGTGGGGCCATAATCCCCAACATCAGGCGCAGCTGCAGGCTGACCGTTGTAATACCGCTTTCCTTCCCGATGTTCCCTTCCCGGATACCCTTCGCCTCGAAACTGATCTTGCAGCCGCGATAGCTGCCAGCCGCGATCTTTTGGTGGTGGTGCCGAGCCATGTGTTTGGCGATGTGCTCAAACAGATCAAACCACACCTGCGCGCGGATTCTCGTCTGGTCTGGGCGACGAAAGGTCTGGAGAAAGAAACCGGGCGGTTACTGCAGGATGTGGCCCGTGAGATTCTGGGCGATACCATCCCGCTAGCCGTGATTTCCGGCCCGACTTTCGCGAAAGAGCTGGCAGCGGGTTTGCCGACGGCGATTGCTCTGGCGGCAACGGACGTTGTGTTTGCTGATGACCTGCAGCAGTTATTACACTGTGGCAAAAGCTTCCGCGTATACAATAATCCTGATTTTATCGGCGTGCAGCTGGGCGGAGCCGTGAAAAACGTCATCGCTATCGGTGCTGGCATGTCGGATGGCATTGGCTTTGGTGCCAATGCGCGTACCGCGTTGATCACCCGAGGCCTTGCTGAAATGAGCCGCCTGGGTGCTGCGCTGGGTGCCGATCCCACCACCTTTATGGGCATGGCCGGGTTGGGTGATCTGGTGCTGACCTGTACCGATAACCAGTCGCGTAACCGTCGTTTTGGCATGATGCTGGGGCAGGGTGCTGATGTTGAAGGTGCCCAGCAAACCATCGGCCAGGTCGTGGAAGGTTTCCGCAATACCAAAGAAGTGAAGGCACTGGCCGCGCGCTATGGCGTGGAGATGCCGATTACCGAGCAGATTTATCAGGTGCTCTATTGCGGCAAAGATGCGCGCGAAGCCGCATTAAATCTGCTCGGACGCACAAGGAAGGACGAAAACAGCGGGAGCTGAACTGAGCGTGTTGTAGCCTGTGGCGTCTGACCGGACGCCATTTTTAATGGGGAGAGAGCCATGCCGTGTGTAGAGCCTGAACTGATCTGGGATAACATTAAAACGGAAGCGCGCGCGCTAGCTGACTGTGAACCAATGCTGGCCAGTTTTTACCACGCCACTCTGCTCAAACATGACGATCTGGGCAGTGCTCTGAGTTACATGCTGGCCAATAAGCTGGCAAATCCGATTATGCCGGCGATCGCCATCCGTGAAGTTATTCAGGATGCCTATCGTCAGGATCCCTCGATGATCATCTCTGCTGCCTGTGACATTCAGGCGGTACGTCAGCGCGACCCGGCGATCGATAAGTATTCGACGCCACTGTTGTACCTGAAAGGGTTCCATGCGCTGCAGGCTTATCGTATTGGTCACTGGTTATGGAACCAGGGTCGTCGTGCACTGGCGGTTTATCTGCAAAACGAAGTTTCAGTTTCTTTTGCTGTGGATATTCATCCGGCAGCGAAAATTGGTCGTGGCATCATGCTCGACCACGCCACCGGGATCGTCGTCGGTGAGACGGCGGTCATTGAAGATGATGTCTCGATCCTGCAGTCAGTCACCCTGGGCGGTACGGGCAAAACCAGTGGTGATCGCCATCCTAAGATCCGCGAAGGGGTGATGATCGGTGCCGGAGCCAAGATCCTCGGCAATATTGAAGTCGGGCGTGGTGCAAAAATTGGGGCGGGTTCTGTGGTATTACAGCCCGTACCACCGCATACCACTGCCGCCGGCGTGCCGGCACGCATTGTCGGTAAACCGAACAGTGATAAACCCTCGATGGATATGGATCAGCATTTTAATGGCATGGTGCCAGGCTTCGAATTCGGCGACGGGATTTGATAGCGGGTCGGGCATGCCCGACCCCTACGTACAATCATCACATTCTGCATTAACGTAGGGGCGAGGCACGCCTCGCCTGGCTTATTCCTTCAGCAGCGCCCCGGCGTAATCC
Source organism: Erwinia sp. AnSW2-5 (assembly GCF_045107195.1). NCBI lineage: Bacteria > Pseudomonadati > Pseudomonadota > Gammaproteobacteria > Enterobacterales > Erwiniaceae > Erwinia > Erwinia sp. AnSW2-5. The sequence continues at coordinate 58,462 of NZ_JBJGXA010000016.1, read as the reverse complement.
ATTTGTCGCCACGCTTCGTACACCACCACTGATACTGCGTTTGAGAGATTCATGCTGCGACTGTCCGGCATCATCGGGATGCGGATTTTTTGCTGTGCTGGCAGAGCATCGAGAATGGTCGCGGGCAAGCCACGTGTTTCTGGGCCAAACAGCAGATAATCCCCCGCCTGATAGCTGACAGCGCTGTGGGCAGGTGTTCCCTTAGTCGTCAGGGCAAAGATGCGCTGTGGCGCTTCTGAGGCCGCAAATGCCGCATAGCTCTCGTGATGGGTAACGGCGGTGAATTCATGATAATCCAGCCCGGCGCGGCGCAGCCGTTTATCATCCCAGGCGAAACCGAGCGGACCGATTAAGTGCAGTTTAAAGCCAGTATTGGCGCACAGACGAATGATATTGCCGGTGTTCGGCGGAATTTCGGGTTCAAATAAAACGATATTTAGCATGTTACGGCCCTCAGGAACGAGGGCCGAAGGATAGCAAATTATTCACTCTGAGTGGTATACAGCGGCAGCCAGAGTGTCAGACGTAATCCACCCAGCGGGCTGTCGTCAGCCTTGACCCAGCCGCGATGCTGCTGAATGGCATTATCGACAATGGCCAGGCCCAAACCTGTGCCGCCGGATTCACGATCGCGTGCTTCATCAGTACGATAGAACGGACGGAAAATCTGTTCGCGATCTTCCTGGCTGACACCCGGACCATCATCATCCACATGCACGGTGATGCCCTGTTTATCCACCGAAAAACTGACGGAAATTTTGCTGTGTGAATAGCGAAGCGCATTGCGAACGATATTTTCTAACGCACTTTCGAGCGCGCTGGGATTCCCGTACAGCGGCCACGGACCCGGTGGATACGGCACTTCCAGTGTTTTCCCCATCTGTTCCGCTTCGAAGCGTGCATCTTCCAGAACATCTGACCACAAGTGGTTAGCCTTGATGGCTTCACTGACCAGCGCATTGGTGTGCTGAGTACGTGATAACACCAGTAGATCGTTGATCATGCCATCCAGGCGCTGCGCCTCCATCTCAATACGTCCCAGCTCTTTGCCTTCACCGTGACGACGGCGCATCAATGCGGTCGCCAGCTGCAGACGTGTCAGCGGGGTGCGTAATTCGTGAGAGATATCGGAAAGTAGCCGCTGCTGAGAGTTCATCATGCGTTCCAGCGCACTGACCATCTGATTAAAACTGGCACCAGCGGCCAGAAACTCCTGCGGCCCGGATTCCAGTTCAGGTCGCTGCCGCAGATTACCTGCTGCAACATCATCAGCAGCATGTTTAAGCTTACGCGCGGGTTTTGCCAGGCTCCATGCCAGCCACAACAGCAGTGGTGAACTGATCAGCATAGTGACAATCAGCAGTAATAGCGGGCGGTCAAACAACAGGTTAATAAAATCGAGCTGCGAACTGCCTGCCGGACGGATCAGATACAGCTGATAGTTATCTTCCCCGTCGCGTATGGAAAATGGCCCAACCATCTCCAGTCGGCCATATTTTTTCTTCTGCGGATGATCGGAGTTATCGGACTGGCCGATAAAGTTACGGATCACCTGCATTTCGTTATGCTGTGCACCAATCACACGCCCTTCGCTGGTGACCAGCAGCAGGCGTTGACCGGGCGGCGCCCATTTATCGATGGCGCGGAACAGTCTGCGCCACCACATTAAGTCATTGGGCGGATCCTGACTCAGCTCCGCTTCAACGTGCTGCTCAATCATGATCCCCTGCCGCTGCTCATTATCCAGCAGCGGCGTCATCTGACGGGAATCGAGCTTGGGCAGCATTAACACCAGCATCAATACCAGTGCCAGAGTCAGCCAAAAAATGGCAAAGATGCGGGTGGTCAGGCTGGATATCATGTAGCAGACACCATCAGATATCCCCGGCCGCGCAGCGTTTTAAACCACGGATGACCATCTCTGCGCTCCGGCAGCTTGCGCCGCAGGTTAGAGATATGCATATCAATCGCCCGGTCAAACGGTGTCAGTCGCTTGCCGAGTACTTCCTGGCTGAGGTGCTCACGTGATACGACCTGGCCCAAATGCTGCGCCAGCAGGTAGAGCAACGTGAATTCGGTTCCCGTTAAATCCAGCGTAACCTCATCGAAACTGGCTTCCTGACGACCTGGGTTAAGGCGCAGTAAATCCACTTCCAGCGTGGGTGAGCTGTTGTCGTGCTGCTGCTGCTGTTCACTCCAGTTAGAACGGCGCAGAATGGCACGAATACGTGCTACCAGTTCGCGGTCGTTAAACGGTTTCGGCAGATAGTCATCTGCACCCAGTTCCAGACCCAGTACACGGTCCAGTTCACTACCACGTGCGGTTAACATAATGACCGGCGTCTGGTGCTGCTGACGCAGTTCTTTCAGGGTATCGATACCGTTTTTCTTCGGCATCATCACATCGAGTAATAAGAGATCGACAGTGCTGTCCAATAGCGCCAGTGCCTGTTCGCCGTCACCGGCAACCAGGACATTGAATCCTTCCATTTCAAGCAATTCTTTCAGTAGCGAAGTCAATTCGCGGTCATCGTCAACCAACAGGATCTTATTCATTTTTTATTGCCCTCCGCAGGCAAAATACCGTGAACGAATGCGCTCAATCCATGACTTTACGTAGTTTTACACCCCCTGACGCATGTTTGCAGCAGGCACCGTAGACTCATTCTCGTTGATTCGAAATACGGAAACAAACCTGGGAGTAAACGATGCGCAAAGTGACCGCCGTCGTTGTGGTTCCGGCGCTGATGCTCACTCTCTCCGCCGCATGGGCCGACAACGTCGCGACGATTGACGAGATGCATCAGGATGACGGAGCAAACCGTACACTGAGGCAGTTTCCGCAGAGTCATATGTTTGATGGCATCAACCTCACGGAACAGCAGCGTCAGCAGCTACGGGATCTAATGCAGCAGGCACGGCACGATCGTTCTCCTATAAGTATTAACGATTTAGAGCGACTGCACGAACTGATTATTGCAGATAAATTTGATGAAGCGGCCTACAAGGCTCAGGCGGAGAAAATTTCACAGGCAGAGGTCGCGCGCCAAATCGAGATGGCTCGGGTTCGCAACCAGATGTATCACCTGTTAACGCCTCAGCAGCAGGACGTTTTAGAACAGAAACACCAGCAGCGCTTTGATGAAATGCGCAGGCTAACGAATATGCAGCAGGCTTCACCGCTGCAGGCAGCAAGCAGTACCGGCAGTACCCAGTAACATAGTATCCCTGTTTTTCCTTGCCATAGACGTATCCCTGTCTTCCCCCGCCATGATGGCGGGGTTTTTTTTGCCCAAAACTCAGTATACTTAGCACTCTGATGTCACGGGGCACTCCATGAATGCAAACTACGCCCGGCTGGTGAATGCCGCTGCCCTCGCAGCGACGGCGCTGGCCTCGATGCTGCTAGTGATCAAAATTTTTGCATGGTGGTATACGGGGTCAGTGAGCATACTGGCGGCGTTGGTGGATTCGCTGGTGGATATTGCCGCTTCGCTGACCAACCTGCTGGTGGTGCGCTACTCTCTGCAACCGGCTGATGCTGAACATACCTTCGGTCACGGCAAAGCGGAGTCCCTCGCGGCACTGGCGCAGAGTATGTTTATTTCCGGTTCTGCCCTATTTTTATTCCTCACGGGTTTACAACACCTGGCGTCCCCTGCACCGATGAAAGCCCCGCTGGTGGGCATTGTCGTCACCTTGATTGCCCTGGCATCAACGCTGGTGCTGGTGACATTCCAGCGTTGGGTGGTTCGCCGTACACGCAGTCAGGCCATCCGTGCTGATATGCTGCACTATGAATCTGATGTTGTGATGAACGGTGCTATCTTGCTGGCCCTGGCGCTGAGCTGGTACGGTTTTCATCGTGCCGATGCGCTGTTTGCGTTAGGGATTGGCGTATGGATTTTGTACAGCGCCCTGCGTATGGGTTATGAGGCTGTTCAGGCGCTGCTCGACCGTGCCCTTCCTGCTGAGGAGCATCAGGCGATTATCAATATCATTGCGGCCTGGCCCGGCGTTCAGGGGGCGCATGATATCCGTACGCGCCAGTCCGGGCCGACGCGCTTCATTCAACTGCATCTGGAAATGGACGATCATCTTCCGTTGTACCAGGCACATCAGATAGCTGAGCAGGTTGAACAGGCGCTGCTGCATCAGTTTCCTGGCTCCGATGTGATTATTCATCAGGACCCCTGTTCTGTGATGCCCGACAGGCCGCAGGGCAAATTTGAGCTGTAAAGCGTTTTTAAATGAAATGGTTAGCGTTTACACTACTTGAAACGTGATACACCGCAAAAAAAATAGCCGAAAGTTGCCTGACCTGAATCAATTCAGCTCGCAGGGTTTGATATACTATTGCCAATAATTGAGCCGGTTATCACGTAAGTCTGTTTTTAATCCCGCTCCGGCGTCCAGAATTCATCATTTGCATCATCAAGTTCAGAGGTTGTCATGATCAAAAAAATCGGTGTACTGACAAGCGGCGGCGACGCCCCAGGTATGAATGCTGCGATCCGGGGTGTTGTTCGCGCCGCACTCAGTGAAGGATTGGAAGTTTGTGGCATTTATGACGGCTACCTCGGCCTGTATGAAGATCGCATGGTCAATCTCGACCGCTACAGCGTGTCAGATATGATTAATCGCGGCGGTACCTTCCTCGGGTCTGCGCGTTTCCCTGAATTCCGTAATGACGATGTGCGCACTGTTGCCATCGAAAACATGAAAAAGCGCGGTATTGATGCGCTGGTCGTGATCGGCGGTGACGGTTCTTACATGGGGGCCAAGCGTCTGACTGAGATGGGCTTCCCGTGTATTGGCCTGCCGGGCACCATTGATAACGACGTGGCGGGAACGGACTACACGATTGGCTATTTCACTGCGCTGGAAACCGTCGTTGAAGCGATTGACCGCCTGCGTGACACCTCATCGTCACATCAACGTATCTCTATCGTGGAAGTGATGGGCCGTTACTGCGGTGACCTGACGCTGGCGGCAGCAATTGCTGGTGGCTGTGAGTTCATCGTACTGCCAGAAATTCCTTACACTCGCGAAGAGTTGGTGAGCGAAATCAAAGCAGGCATCGCCAAAGGTAAAAAACACGCCATCGTGGCTATCACTGAGCACATCTGCGATATCGACGATCTGGCAAAATACATCGAAGAAGAAACCAAACGCGAAACCCGTGCTACGGTGCTGGGCCACATTCAGCGCGGTGGTGCGCCGGTAGCCTATGACCGTATTCTGGCCTCACGTATGGGCGCCTATTCCATAGAGCTGCTGTTACAGGGCTACGGCGGTCGCTGCGTGGGTATTCAAAACGAGAAGATGGTGCATCATGACATCATCGACGCGATTGAGAACATGAAGCGTCCGTTTAAAGGCGACTGGCTGGATACGGCCAAAAAACTTTACTGATAAAAAACAAGGCGCTGCTGGTCAGCGCCTTTATTATGCAAAGTGTTATTCCATATGGTTATTACAGCTAATTTTTAATTCTTTAATTCACTCAACACTTTGTGTCACGCTCATTATCAGATAAACCTTTGGGAGTGCGTAGAATGAAGAAGTGGAGTGTAGGAATTACCCTGTTACTGGCCTCAACCAGCGTGCTGGCGAAGGATATCCAGCTGTTGAACGTGTCTTATGACCCAACGCGTGAGCTGTACGAACAGTACAACAAAGCGTTCAGCGCGCATTACAAACAGGAAACCGGTGATAATGTCGTGATCCGCCAGTCACACGGTGGTTCAGGCAAGCAGGCGACGTCGGTTATCAACGGCATTAAAGCCGATGTGGTGACGCTGGCGCTGGCCTCTGACGTTGATGCGATTGCCGAGCGCGGCCGTATTGATAAAAACTGGATCAAACGCCTGCCAGATAATTCCGCTCCTTATACGTCCACCATCGTGTTCCTCGTACGCAAAGGCAACCCGAAACAAATTCATGACTGGCAGGATTTAACCAAACCTGGCGTGTCGGTTATCACCCCGAACCCGAAAACCTCTGGCGGTGCGCGCTGGAACTATCTGGCGGCCTGGGGCTGGGCACTGGATCAGAATAAAGGCGACCAGGCTAAAGCACAGGAATACGTGAAAGCCCTGTTCAAAAACGTTGAAGTGCAGGATTCCGGCGCACGCGGTGCCACCAATACTTTCGTTGAGCGTGGCATTGGCGATGTGCTGATTGCATGGGAAAACGAAGCCTATCTGGCGGTGAACAAGCTGGGCAAAGACCAGTTCGATATCATCACCCCAAGCGAATCTATCCTTGCAGAACCGACCGTTTCTGTCGTCGACAAAGTGGTGGACGAGCGTGATACCCGCAAAGTCGCCGATGAATATCTGAAGTACCTGTATTCGACCGAAGGGCAGGAAATTGCCGCGCAGAATTTCTACCGCCCGCGTGATGCTGCGGTAGCGAAGAAATATGCCAGCACCTTCCAGCCAGTGAAACTGTTTACTATCGACAATAAGTTCGGTGGCTGGGCACAGGCGCAGAAAACCCACTTCGCTGAAGGGGGGACTTACGATCAGGTCATGAAGCGATAATTCGTTTTATCCTCAATTGTTTCGAAGGGCCGACATTTTTCGGCCCTTTTTTTGTTATTTGATTTAAGTATTTATCAGGTAACCTGGTTTCCAAAAAAGTACCACAAAGTGATAATTTCGCATGATATTTCACGCGGCTTAGACTACATTGTGAACAACTATTTGGTAGAGGTTTGGAAAAGATGCTGGAACGAAGGCGGGTTGTTATCACACTGGTCACTATGGTGGTGTTGGTAACCGTCGGTTTTGCTTATATTGTATTGAATTATCTAAATAATTCTGACCAGTTATGGAAAATAGTTAGTCAGCAATGTGTACCAGGTCAGGAGCAAAAAAACGATCCGTCCCCCTGCCGTCTGGTCAATATTCAGGACGGGTATGTGGTATTAAAAGACAGAAACGGTGCGCTGCAATTTTTGCTGATGCCGGTTGCGAAAATAACGGGAGTGGAGAGCCAGAACTTGCTTAATCCTTCCACGCCTAATTATCTGGCGGAAGCCTGGCGTGCACGTCATTTTATGGAAGAGAAACGCGGTGCGGTTATTGATGACCGGATCTTTTCGCTGGCGGTTAATTCGCGCTGGGGGCGTACCCAAAATCAGTTACACGTTCATATTTCTTGCCTGCGCCCGGATATTCGTCAGCAGTTGGATGCGCTCAGTACCCGGCTGAATGATAAATGGCAAAGCCAGCGCCTGGGCAGCCATGAGTATCAGGTCAGAGTGATCAGTCGTGATGAGTTTAAACGCACCAGCCCGTTTATTCGGATAGCAAATGAGTTGCCAGGTGCACGTGACAGTATGGGCAGTTACGGTATTGCCATTGCCGCATTGAGCGACGGCAGGCGGGTGTTAATGGTGGTGAAGCGCAATCTATTGCTGCTCAATCGCGCCTCTGCTGAAGAATTACAGGACCATCGCTGCGCATTATTGAATTCAACCGCGGGAAGTGCATTTTGAAGGGGGCCGGGAAACCGGCCCCTTTTGGTATTATGCGGTTTCGTTTTTTTGTATCGGTTCCGGGTCATTTTTATAACGGGCAGTGGCAATCCATGCGGCGCAGAACAGCGTCAGGCGGGCAAAGAAGTAGAAGAATGCCATCAGCCCCAACACCGATCCGAAGGCTGCACCGGATGGCGAAGATGCCAGCTTTGGTAGCGTCAGGGTCATAATAAATTTAATCACTTCAAACCCCATCGCTGCCAGCAATGTGCCACGAAACAGGGCTTTCTTGCGCGGCTTATGGCGCGGCAGGATCCAAAAAATCCACAGAAACAGCAAATAGTTAGCGAAAATTGAAATCGACAGGGCGATCAACGTCATTGCCGGTCGCAGCCATTCAATTCCCTCCAGTCCCAGGGCACGTACGATCGCCGCCTGTGCCGCACCGGCAATGGATGTCAGTGACAGGGTGATAATCAGTGCCAGCACCAGACCGGTCAGTGAGACAAAGTCGCGCGAATATTTAAACCATATTTTTTCTTGATCATGCGGTGTGCGTTCCCAGACATCGCGTGACTGGGCGCGTATCGCTTCGCGCAGATTTCCCATCCAGCTAATCCCGGAATAAAGTGCCACCAGCAGGCCCGTCAGGCCGACGGTGGTACGTTGTTGAATGGCGGTATTCACTGTACTTTTTAACGTGGCTGCCAGCGAGGGATCGCTGATATTGCTGACAATCGTATTGATCAACCTGGCGAGCAGATCAGGATTGGAGGCCAGCACAAAACCGACGCCAGCGAAAGAGACCATCAGGATCGGGATCAGAGAGAGAAACGAGAAGTAGGTGATGGCTGCGCCAAACTGGCTGCCGAGACGATCGTTAAAGCGCTCACCGGCGCGGATAAAATGCGCCACCGCCGGGATAGCACGGAACCATTCAATCAGTCGCGATACCCGCGTCAGGGATTTATCTATCCTGTGATTGCCGGTTTTCAGGCTGATAAGCGGTTTCTCTGCGGGCTGCTCTTCAGGTTGGGTCGTACGTTGTGGGTTTTCTGCCATGAATCCTTCTTTATCCTGATTTAACGGTAAGACTGCTGCTCATTATAGCCTGCTGGTCAGGTGACGTAGTGGGTGAGGGCCTGACTAAGCCATTCAATAAACACCCGTACTCTGCGCGCCAGATTACGGCGGTGGGGATAGAGCAGGGAAACGGGCATGGCGCGTGCCGGGAACTGTGGCAGGATTTCGACCAGTTTTTTCTCTTTCAATGCCTGTAATACCCCCGCCCGTGGGACCTGGATAATCCCCAGCCCGGCAATACATGCGGCGCGGTAAGTCTCGGTACTGTTCACGGTCATCACGCCGCCGGTCTTAATCAGTCGGGTCGTTTTCCCGTCGTGATATTCAAACCCATCGGGCTGGCTCCCCAGATGCTGGCTGTAATGTACCATCGCATGCTGGGAGAGGGCTTCCAGCGTATTCGGCGTGCCAAAGCGCGCCAGATAGCCCGGGCTGGCACAGTTGATCAACGGCAGATGGCCGAGCTGACGCGCAATCAGCCCGGAATCCTCCAGCACGCCAACGCGTACCACGCAGTCGAAACCCTCGCGGATCACATCCACTCGCCGGTCGCTGCTGCTCAGTTCCAGCTCAATCCCCGGATAATGTTGTAAAAAGTCCGGCAGCAGCGGGATCAGGTAGTTACTGGCAAGGCTCACCGGCATATCGACGCGCAGCCGTCCGCTCAGGGTCGCCGGGTCGTGCTGAAACAGCGAATCCATCTCATCCAGCGTGGCCAGCACATCACGGCAGCGCTCGAAGTAAACCTGCCCGTCCTGAGTCAGTTGTACCCGGCGTGTGGTGCGATGTAGCAAACGGGAGCCGAGACTGTTTTCCAGCGCCAGGATCTGACGCGACAGGCTGCCCTTTGGCAGGCCCAGGCTCTCCGCTGCTTTGGTAAAACTCTGCATTTCCGCCACTCTGACAAACACCTGCATTGCGTGAATTTTATCCATTGCTGAACTCATTGTTGTTTTTAATGGAACAGTGAAGCGTATATGACGACATTTATAGATCAGCTGGCAGGTAATATCATCTTTTTTGTCCACAGCCCACTCCCTGGAGAAAAAATGAGTCAGAAAATAGCACTGATTACCGGCGGAAGCCGTGGTTTAGGCCAGAATGCAGCCCTGAAACTCGCCGCAAAGGGCGTTGATGTGATTTTGACGTACCGCAGCCAGCAGCAGGAAGCGGAAGCCGTTGTGGCGCGCATTCAGGCGCTCGGGGCCCGTGCGGTGGCACTTCCGCTGGATGTGGCGGACAGCCAGAGCTTTAGCGCCTTTGCCGCAGAAGTGGCTCAACAGCTCAAAACGGTTTGGCAGCGTGAAACCTTTGATTATTTATTAAACAATGCGGGAACGGGTTTATATGTCCCTTTTACCGACACCACGGAAGCGCAATTTGATCATCTGGTGAATGTCCATTTTAAGGGGCCGTTCTTCCTGACGCAGATTCTGCTGCCGCTAATGGCTGACGGTGGACGCATTCTGAATGTCTCCAGCGGTCTGGCGCGTTTCAGCCTGCCGGGTTCCAGCGCTTATGCGGCGGTGAAAGGAGCGATGGAGGTGCTGACGCGTTATCAGGCCAGGGAGCTGGGTGCGCGCGGTATTGCGGTGAATATTCTGGCACCCGGAGCGATTGAAACTGACTTCGGTGGCGGAAAGGTCCGTGATGATGCGGCAATGAATGCGTTTGTGGCATCACAGACCGCGCTGGGACGTGTTGGGCTGCCTGATGATATCGGTCATGCGGTTGCCGCGTTGTTCAGCGAAGAGTGCCGCTGGGTGAACGGCCAGCGCATCGAGGCATCGGGCGGAATGTTCCTGTAATGCCGGGGCAGGCGGACCGAAAAAGAGGGTCCGCCTCTACGCGATATCTACTCTACCGCGATGGTGCCATCAATCACCGTAACGGCCTGGCCGCCAATCCAGATGCCGTCAGCCGCATAGCGCACGCTGAGGCGTCCGGCCCGCTGCATCGCGGTTCCCTGGCGTACACGATAGTCCAGCTCCACACCGCGAGCCTGGAAGTAACGTGCCAGGCAGGCGTTCGCGCTGCCGGTGACCGGGTCTTCAGTTAGCAAGCCCTGCTCAATCAGCAGGCCGCGCACTTCGTATTGCTCTTGTCCGCCGGGCAAGGGACCAAATGGCATCACGCCATCGACCTCGGCTTTCTGCTGCAGACGGGAAAACTCCACGACATCCGGTTTTAGCGCCAGCACCGCTTCGGCTGATGTCATTGGCACCAGCAGCCAGCGGATCCCCATATCGGCAACCATCACGGGCAGCTGTGTTTCCAGCTGGTCGCTGTTGAGCGCCCTGCTGATCGACGCATCGTTGAAAGGGGTGAGGATCGCTTCGGGGGCCGCAAAGGCCAGCGCGCCGTCGCTGCTGATGTTTACCCGCACCAGACCCAGCCCACACTCCTGCACAATCTGACCTGGATGTTGCAGTGTTATACCCGCCTCCAGCAGTGCGTGTGCGGTGCCAAGCGTCGGATGGCCTGCAAACGGGAACTCGGTATCCGGGGTAAAAATACGCACCCGATAATCGGCAGCGGGATCAACAGGCGGGAGGACGAACGTGGTTTCTGACAGGTTGGTCCAGCGGGCGATTGACTGCATTTGCTCATCGCTCAGCCCGCTGGCATCCATAATCACCGCGAGCGGATTACCGTTGTACGGAGTGGAAGTAAATACATCGACCTGTTTAAAAGGACGTAATTGCGTCATAGCTCTTCCTGTTAGTGTGAAGGTTCCATCGGGTGATGATCCGCCTGGCGGTTGTCAGTACCGGCTATTATGGGTATTAATAAGCCACAGTGGTTAAAAAAGTGATGATTTTATGCTGAAAATTCTGGGACGTGCCTCATCAATCAATGTCAGAAAAGTGCTTTGGCTGTGCGATGAGCTGGAGATCGATTTTCACCGTGAAGAGTGGGGCGATGGCTTTAAATCACCGCAGGAGGCGGAATTTAAGGCGATGAATCCGAATGGACTGATCCCGGTGATTCAGGACGGTGAGTTTATTCTGTGGGAGTCGAACACCATCATTCGCTATCTGGCTAACGCTTACAGTGGCGAAGCGCTGTATCCCACCGCACCACAGGATCGTGCCCGCGTCGATCAATGGATTGACTGGCAGGCGACGGAACTGAATACCTCCTGGCGCTATGCGTTTATGTCACTGGTACGTCACTCTCCGGCACATCAGGACCCGCGTCTGCTGGCCGCCGCATCAAAGGGCTGGGCTTACACGATGGGTATTCTCAACCAGCAGCTGGAGCGCACGGGGGCGTATGTTGCCGGGCAGTCATTTTCGCTGGCGGATATTCCGATTGGCCTGTCGGTGAACCGTTGGTATGAAACACCGCTGGACCACATCGAACTGCCTGCTGTGCGTGCCTATTATGAGCGCCTGACTGCGCGTAAGGGTTACGCCACCTGGGGCCGCAACGGCACGCCATAACCCGTATGTGCTCGCTGAGCGTGTTAAAGCCGCGTAGGGGTCGATCATCTTTTCCGATCGACCCGCCGTTGCGCCATAACCTGCCGTCACATCCCCGCCGCAATCCCACTCATTTCACAGGCCAGCGCGCCTGTGCGTTTCAGCGCCCAGGTATAGCGCTCGTCAAAGGGATAACAGCAGGAGAGGCGCAGGGCATTGTTGCAGCGTTCGGAAAGCGTATAGAGCGCACCGGGTGTCAGGCAAATCTTCTCCTGCAACAAACGATGGAACAGTTCCACACTGTCAACGTTACCCGGCAGCTCCACCCAGAAGACAAAGCCGCCGCTGGGGCGCGTGGCACGCGTTCCCTGCGGGAAATGGCGGGCAATAATACCGCGGGCTTCTTCCAGCTGTGCGGCGTAACGACGGCGCAGTGAGCGCAGATGATGGTCGTAGCCGCCTGACTCGAGAAAATGCCCCAGCGCTTCCGACAGCAGGCGAGACTCTGCCAGCGAAGAGACGGCTTTCAACCTGGCCAGCTGCTGGCTGAAACGCCCGGCGGCTATCCAGCCAAGATGGAAGTCGGGGGCGACCGTTTTGGTAAAACTGGCACAGTACATCACCCAGCCGCCGTCATCGAAGGCTTTTACCGCGGGCGTCAGCGGCCAGCAGAATTGCAGTTCAGCGTACAGCCCGTCTTCCATCAGCGGCACCTGATAGTGATTGACCAGCCGCGCCAGCCGCTTTTTACCTTCCAGCGTCATGCTGCTCCCCAGCGGGTTCTGCGCATTCGGCATGGCGATCAGTGCCTGGATACGTTTCTCCTGTAGCAGCAGCTCCAGCGCATCCAGCGACAATCCGTACTGTGGGTCCGTTGGGATCTCCACCACTTTCAGACCGAGGCTGGCCAGCAGCGGGAACAGATAGAAATAGGTGGGGGTTTCCACGCCCACGCAGTCGCCAGGCTGGGTGACGGCGCGCAGCCCGAGCTGTAACGCTTCCATACAGCCATGCGTCAGGGTGATGTCTTCGGCGCTCAGGGTGATGCCTAACTCCATTGAGCGGCGGGCGATTTCACGGCGCAGGCGCAGGCTACCGGGGGGCAACGCATAGCGGCCAATCAGCTCGGGTTCCCTGCGCAGGAGCGAGGCAATAATGCGGCTGATTTTCCCGGTTGGGAAAAAATCCCCGCTCTGGGGGCAGGCCAGCGAGATGTTGGTGTAGTCGCTGTGGTTCTGGGCGGCGAACACGGCATCAATCAGATCGAGCTTTTCGCTGCTGGGGGAACGCACGCTGGTGCGCTGAAAAGACGGACGGGTCAGCGAAGGCAGCGTATCGCGTACGTAGTACCCCGATTGGGGTCGGGCTTCGATCAGCCCGCGATCTTCCAGGATGCCATAAGCGGTGAGCACGGTGTTGACGCTGACCTGATGGTTGCTGGCACAGCGGCGAATGGCGGGCAGGCGGCTACCGGGCATAAAAGTGCCCTGATGGATTGCCTCCGCCAGCGTTTCAGCCAGCTGATGGTACAACGTGATCGGCGGTTCAACGATGGACACAATGTGCTCCTCAACCTGTGGGTACAGTGATAACTTTTGGGATATTGTACGCATAACAATAGCGGGTTTCTGCATCTGTTACCATTGCTGGCGGCTGATTACACTGATGCTCTCACTTGGAATGCAGGACAGAAATCATGCTTGATCCCTCTTTTATCAGCTACGTGACCGTGATGTCGATCACCCCAGGCCCGAACAATCTGATGCTGGCCACATCTGGCGTGAACTTTGGCATACGCCGTACACTGCCGATGGTCAGCGGCATTCTGATCGGCTGTGGATTACAGACGGCGCTGGCGGGGGCGATGCTTGAGGTGTTACTGCAATGGATGGGCGCGATACGTCTGCCGTTGACCCTGCTCGGTTGCACCTATCTTCTGTGGCTGTCGTGGAAGATTTTCCGTTCTGGTGCGCCAGAGCTGCGTGAGAAAGCGCGACCCATGACGTTTGTCGGCGGGGCGTTGTTCCAGGCCGTGAATCCTAAAGCCTGGCTGATGGCGATTAACGTGGCGCTGATGTACACCGTGAACAGTACGATTCTGACGGTGATGCTGAGCTTTATGGCGCTGAACCTGCCGTGCATTCTGGTCTGGGCGATGATGGGCGATCGACTGGGAAAACATTTGCAGGTGGCGTGGAAACTCCAGCTGTTTAACAGCCTGATGGCGCTGTCATTGCTGGTGACCACGGTGTGGATGCTGGTGGAGGCTTTTCAACTGGCGTAAGCGCAGGGGCGTTGGGTCAGGCATGCCTGACCCCTACAAAAGAACGTGCAGGGGCGCTGGGTCTACCCCTACAACGAACCGTAAAACGATGTAGGGGCGTGGCATGCCGCGCCCGTTACACCGGCTACTTGCCCACCACTGAATCCACCACAACGACGGGTTCGTCATTCGCTGCCGGGTTCATTGGTGCGTAATCCAGTTGCAGAATACGGCTGGTTTCGGCCAGTTCGCGTTCAGTGGCCGCCACGTTGCCGTTCAGTTTCTGGCCGTAGAACGGAATAATGGCTTTCAGCTTATTCTGCCAGTCCGGCGTCACCATCTGCTCTCTGAACACTTTGCTCATCAGATCCAGCATGATCGGTGCTGCCGTAGACGCGCCCGGAGACGCACCAAGCAGTGCCGAAATGGTGCCATCCTGCGAGGTCACCACTTCGGTGCCCAGCTTCAGTACACCGCCTTTCGCGGCATCCTTCTGAATAATCTGCACGCGCTGACCCGCTTTCACCAGGCGCCAGTCGGCTTTTTGGGCGTCCGGGAAGTATTCGCGCACGGCGTTGATGCGGTCATCTTCGTTCAGCATCACCTGGCCCACCAGATACTTCACCAGGTCAAAATTATCCAGGCCAACGCGTACCATCGGCATCAGGTTAGATGGCGTAATGGAACCGAACATATCCCACAGTGAACCCTGCTTCAGGAACTTGGTGGAGAAGGTGGCGAACGGCCCGAACAACAGGACCTGCTTGCCATCCAGCGTGCGCGAGTCAAGATGCGGTACGGACATCGGCGGTGCGCCCACCGAGGCTTTGCCATACACCTTAGACTGATGACGCTTCACCACGTCCGGGTTATCGGTCACGAGGAACTCACCACCGACCGGGAAGCCGGCATAGTTTTTCGCTTCCGGAATACCGGATTCCTGCAGCAGCGTCAGCGCTGCGCCACCGGCACCGATAAACACGTATTTCGCCCTGATGATTGTTTTCTCATCGTTGTTTTTCAGGTCGGATACGGTGATGCTCCAGGTGCCATCGTCATTGCGTTTAATCGCACGCACTTCGTGGCTGGTCTGGCGTTCAAAGTTTTTGCTCTGCTGTAACGATGCCACCAGCTGGCGGGTTATTTCACCGAAATTCACATCGGTTCCGGTAGGAATACGGGTCGCCGCGACTTTCTGCGCGCTGTCACGACCTTCCATCACCAGTGGCACCCACTCTTTGATCTGTTCCGGGTCTTCAGAGAACTCCATTCCGCGGAACAGGGTGCTCTGTTGCAGGGCGGTAAAACGCTTCTTCAGAAAATCGACGTTTTCTTTGCCCCAAACGAAACTCATATGCGAGACGCTGGTGACAAAGCTGCGCGGATCGCGCAGAACATTACGCTGCACCTGATGTGCCCAGAAGCGGCGGGAAACCTGGAAGGCTTCGTTAATTTCCACCGCTTTTTTGATATCGACAGAACCGTCTGCGTTCTCTGGGGTGTAGTTCAGCTCCATCAGGGCGGAATGGCCGGTCCCGGCATTATTCCAGCCGTTTGAGCTCTCTTCCGCTACACCATCCAGACGCTCTACCATGCCGATGCGCCATTCTGGCTCCAGCTCTTGCAGGTAGGTACCGAGTGTGGCGCTCATTACGCCACCCCCGATCAGTAATACATCGACGTGCTTCTCTACTGCCATTTTGCGCATGAGACGACATCTCCGTGTTGAGGGAAATCAACATGTTAAGTAGAGAAGCAGTGGCAGGTCTTCTGGAGCCCGTCTGACTGCTTCGCCCTTTTGGATTTCTGACAGCGAAAGCCCACACGAACTGAATGTGTTTAATCACTGTTCAAAAGCGTCAAAAATATAGCATTGTTACGGGGTAATTAAAAAAGTGTTTAAAGATTAAAAATGAGAATGATGAACGTTAAAAAATAAGCAATATTGATACGGGCCGTTGAACGGCCCGCGATGATGAAGGAGATCCTACAGGATAATAATGGGTAACTAATTGAACAGAATAGAGTTAGAGTCGGGGAGCGCTGTCCGGTAATTTGCGCAGGGCGATAGCCAGTCGGTTGTAGGCATTCATTAAACCAATGGTGATCGTGAGGTCAGCGATCTCTTTGTCACTAAATTCTGCTTGCACCTGAGCAAAAACCTCGTCCGGCGCATGAGTCTGTGCAATCAGCGTCAGTGATTCTGCCCAGGCCAGTGCCGCCTGCTCCCGGCTGGAGAACCAGCTACCTGCTTCACGCCAGACTTTGGTGAGCACAATTTTGTCCCACGGCAGGCCTGCTTTATGTAACGCTTTGGTGTGCATGTCGATACAGTAAGCACAGCCGTTGATCTCAGAGACGCGCAGGAAGGCCAGCTCAATAATATCGTGTGGCAAACCACTCTTTGCGACATAGGCAGAGACACCTGCCAGCGCTTTCATACCTGCGGGTGAAGCCGTGTAGAAGTCGATACGTTCGCTCATTGCCTTGTCCTTTTATCAGGGGTAGGGCGCTATTCTCATCTGTTTTATGGGCGTCTAAAAGTGCCAGGAATTCACAAAAACAATGGTCCATCCGTTCCCGATATTCTGCTGCGGCGTGACACGGGCCACTCGCTGAGTGAGCAGATCCGCGAGGGGATGACGCAGGCGATTGATGAAGGGCGTCTGAAGCCCGGATCGCGCGTGCCTTCCTGTCGCGATCTGGCCGCACAGCTTGGCGTGGCAAGAGGGACGGTCCGCTCCGCGTATGACATGCTGGTCGACAGTCAGCGGCTGGTGGCAAAAGGGTCGGCAGGCACCTGGGTGAGCGAGGTTCAGCGCTCCCCCGCTGACAACCTACCGCCGGATACGGCGGTGATGGCACCACTGGCGACCGTTATCCATGCTTTTGACCGACCACCGCTGACGTTTCAGTTAGGTGTGCCTGCCAACGATGCCTTTCCGGCCAAGGTCTGGTCGCGCATTCTCACGCGTCACGCCAGGGAAATGGTCAGTAAACCCATCGGCTATTCCGATCCGCGTGGCAGCCAGGCACTGCGGGAACAGCTGGTCAGCTACCTGTCAATGGCACGTGGCATTCGTTGCCAGGCTTCCCAGGTGATCATCACTCATGGTTATGCCGGGGCGCTGGGGCTGATCTGCCTGGCGCTGGGGTTGCGTGGCAAGTCGGTATGGACAGAAGATCCCGGTTACCTGCTGGCCCGTAAGGCGCTAACGCTGGCAGGCGTCGACGCCATTCCCGTTGCGGTGGATGAGCAAGGGTTGTGCGTGGCGGAGGGCGTTCGGCTGGCGGCAGAGGCCGCTGCGGTGCTGGTCACTCCCGGTCAGCAGGCTCCGTTAGGTATGACTCTGTCGCTGGAACGGCGCGCGGCGCTGCTGGCGTGGGCGGAACGCCAGGCAAGCTGGATTATAGAGGATGACTATCTCGGTGAGTTGCAGCTGGAGGGGCGGGCGGCCCCGGCGCTGGATGGTGGGCGCGTACTGCATATTGGCACCTTCAGTAAAAACCTCAGCCCGTCGCTGCGCCTGGGCTATCTGGTGGTCCCGGCCTCACAGGCGGCGCATTTTGCTGAGACGGCCGCGCTGCTGGCACCCGCCTCATCTTTTGTTCTGCACAACGCCGTGGCGGAATTTTTGCACGAAGGCCACTTTATGCGTCACTTACGCCGGATGAAGCGGCTGTACAACGAACGGCTGGTGGCTCTGCTGGCGGCACTGCAACCGTTGTTCCCGCAGGCAGCGCGTGCGGCACTGGCGGTGATCATTGCGTTGCCTGAGGGATGCAAGGATGCGCGTATCGCCCATGAAGCACTGGCGTTTGGCATGGCGCCAACACCGCTGTCGGTGTGGTATCAGGATGATGGTCGTCGTCGTTATGGGCTGGTGCTGAGTGTGACCAATATGCCACGTGAAGGGTTTGATGCGTGTGCACAGCGGCTGAAAGCGCTGGTCGAAACGTTCGGTTAAATCCTGCCCCGGGGAGGGGCAGGAGGCATCATCAGGCTTTTTTCGCTGCAGCAGCAGCTTTAACGATCACTGCGAAAGCGTCTGCTTTCAGTGATGCGCCGCCCACGAGGGCACCGTCGATGTCTGGCTGAGCAAACAGCTCTGCCGCATTCTTATCGTTAACAGAACCGCCGTACTGAATGATGACCTGAGCGGCTACCGCAGCATCTTTCTTCGCGATATGGTCACGAATGAATTTGTGAACGGCCTGAGCCTGAGCTGGGGTGGCAGATTTGCCGGTACCGATAGCCCATACAGGTTCGTAAGCGACAACAACGCCGTTGAACGCGTCAGCGCCCAGGGTGTTCAGCACGGCATCGATCTGACGTGCGCACACTTCTTCGGTTTTGCCTGCTTCGTTTTCTGCATCGGTTTCACCGATGCACAGCACTGGGATCAGACCCGCTGCTTTCAGCACAGCGAATTTCTTCGCGATCAGTTCATCGCTCTCAGCGTGGTAAGTACGACGCTCAGAGTGACCGATGATGATGTATTGTGCGCCCAGATCTTTCAGCATATCGGCAGAGACTTCACCGGTGAATGCACCAGACAGGTTAACGTCAACGTTCTGCGCACCCAGTGCGATATGGCTACCGGAAATGGCATGTTTCGCCTGATCCAGATACATCACAGGCGGAGCAATCGCCACACCACAACCATCAACACCGCTCAACTCGGTACGCAGACCGGCGATCAGTTCGTTGACCATGTGTTTGTTGCCGTTCAGTTTCCAGTTACCCATAACTAATGGATGTCGCATTGTATCCTCCACGCTTAGAGAGTATTAAAGCTGCCAGCAGGCAGCATTGTCTGCCAGACAGTATAGAGATCAAACATTGGAAAGGCTTTGCTTTTCGTCATCCTTTGCTCCTGTCGTCTCAGGGGGTACTCAAGGCCAGTTTCAACGGTTCCACCGCAAAGGTTAATCCTTTATCGCCGTTATCGGCCACGATAAAGCGCAGTGCCCCTTCGCTCTGTTGGTAAAAACGAGAGCCTTTTCCTTTGGTCATCAGCGCCTCGGCACGTTTCTGGCTTTGGGCTTCACTCAGCATCGGTTCGAAGTAATGAATCAGCGCCGCGATGTACGCCAGTGCTTTATCGCGTGAGGCTTTCTGTTCCGGGCCGGGAATGGGTAGCCAGGTGATCTGCAACGTTTTGATTTTTCCTGTGCCCTGCTCCAGCGCGGTCGACGAATAAAGATTTTCGTTGATCTTGCTGGCAGCACGCGTCAGATTGCTTTTATCATTCCGGCTGTCAATGGCGCGATATTCACCTAACGGTAATGTGTTATTGGCAGCATTATACTTTTCGCGAAACTGGCCGATAGTCATATCAAAGGTGGGGGCGCCGGCCTGTAAGTAGGGCGCGCCAGGCAGATGCTCATTCCGATCCTGTGGATCAGGATCGGCGTGGGCCGCAGCGATCGTCATTGCGGATAGCAGTGCAACTGCTGCCAAAATCGCGTTCTTCATTTCAATGACCCTAACCAGTAAACTTAGCCCAAGATTAAAACGGACAATGACCGGCAAAGTCAAAGGGCACCCGGACTCTGAGATAAAAATAATGACGTTACAGCAATGGTGTTTCTCTTTTCGTGGTCGTCTTGGACGGCGCGACTTCTGGATCTGGCAGGTGGCCTGGCTGTTGATGCTGGTGCTGTTATTTACGCTGGCGGGCAATGGTCTGTTAGATACGCAGACGGCGGCATTCTGCGTCGTGGCCCTGCTGTGGCCTACCAGTGCGGTCATGGTGAAACGACTGCATGACCGCAACAAAGGTGGCCAGTGGGCGCTGTTGTTTATTGTTGCCTGGATGCTGATGGCGGGCCACTGGGCGATATTGCCAGGGGATGCACAGTGGCTGGTGGGGCGTTTTATTCCCACACTGATCATGGTCGGTATGTTGGTTGAACTGGGGGGATTTGCGGGCAAGGCGGGTGATAACCGGTTTGGTAAAGCGACGCAGTCAGTGGTGTATCTGCGCCGCCGTGCAGCGGATTACCAGTAATGCTCGCTGGTCATATGCCCGGGTTTGCGTTTGAGATGTTTACGCATGCCGCGGGTCTCCTTTAACAGCTGCTGGGTGTCGCGCACCATTTGCGGGTTGCCGCACAGCATGACGTGACTGTGTTCGGCATCAATAATCAGTCCGGTGGCGGCTTCCAGCTGGCCACTCTCAATCAGTGCGGGTACTCTGCCCGTCAGTGAGCCGGGGATCTCTTCGCGACTGACCACGGTTTGAATCTGGAGCTTTCCACTGTAACGCTGCTGGAGTTCCTGCATCCGTGGCAGATAACTCAGATCCTGCGCATAGCGCGCGGCATGGACCAGCACGATATTTTGGAAGCGATCCAGCCCTTTTCCTTCCTGTAAAATCGACAGATATGGCCCGATAGCGGTGCCGGTTGCCAGCATCCACAGCGTTTCACACTCAGGGACCTCATCAAGCACAAAGAAGCCCTGAGCATCCTGAGTCATCATCACCTCATCACCGGGTTTCAGCGCATGCAGTCGTGGGCTGATCTTCCCTTTTGGCACGGTGATCAGGTAGAACTCCAGATTGTCATTGCTGGGCGCATTCACAAAGGAATAGGCGCGCACCACGCGTTCGCCGTCAATTTCCAGTGCCAGCTTGGCATATTGCCCGGCGGTAAACGGGTCGATGGGGGCGGTCACCGTCAGGCTGAACAGGCTGTCGGTCCAGTCGGTGACATGTTTAACGCGGGCATTAACCCATACGGCCATAACAAACTCCTTCATTCGCTTGCGACATAAGTGACGACTCTGCGGCTATCTTCGCCAGCCATCGGTTTTTTTTCCAGCCGATGGCTGGGTGAAAGCTCATATGAACAAAGTATGAGCACTATTTAAACGTAGCGTAAAAAATGTTTTACAGACACGCCTGCTTTTACTGACAGCGACGGCAGCGCTATTTACCGCGTCCCCCTCGCTTTGCCACATATTCCTGATATTTTCAGCGCCATTATGCCGGTATGACTGGCCGCCCCTGCTGATCGGGCGAGTTTTCCGCTTTTTAGAAGAGTCGTAAGTTGATGAATAAAATTGAAAATGGTCATCTGCTGGTGATGCTGATGGCTTTGCTGGCGGTGGGGCAGATGGCGCAAACCATCTATGTTCCGGCAATGTCGACTATTGCTGATGTTTTCCATGTACGCGATGGCGCGGTACAACGAGTGATGGCTGCCTATCTGATGGCTTACGGCGCCTCGCAACTGTTTTATGGCCCGCTGTCTGACAGCATCGGGCGTCGCCCGGTGATCCTGATGGGAATGGCGGTGTTTATTGCCGGATCGCTCACTGCGCTGCTGGCAGACAGTCTGAATGGCCTGGTACTGGGTGCGGCTATTCAGGGAATGGGCACGGGTGTTGCCGGAGTGATGGCACGGACGATGCCGCGCGATCTCTACGCTGGTAGTGCGCTGCGTCAGGCCAACAGCCTGCTGAATATGGGGATTCTGGTCAGCCCACTGATTGCGCCAGTGATTGGCGCCGGGCTGACACACCTGTTTGGCTGGCGAGCTTGTTTCGCATTTTTACTGTTGTTGTGCATGGCTGTTACTGCGGCGATGCTGCGCTGGCTGCCGGAAACGCGCCCCGAAGGGCAGCAGACGCGTCCGCTGTTCTCCCGTTACCGTCCGCTGCTGGCCGACGGTAGTTTTGTACGTTATCTGGTGATTCTGATCGGTGCGCTGGCCGGGATTGCGGTGTTTGAAGCCAGCTGTGGCGTGCTGATGGGCGGTGTACTGGGTTACAGCAGCCTGGCGGTCAGCATACTGTTTATTTTGCCCCTGCCTGCGGCCTTCTTTGGTGCGTGGTTTGCCGGACGCAGTGAAAAGCCCTTTACCACGGTGATGTGGTACGCGGTGAACAGTTGCCTGCTGGCGGGTGTAATGATGTGGATCCCCGGCTGGCTGGGCGTGATGAATCTGTGGACGCTGACTGTGCCTGCGTCGCTGTTCTTTTTTGGCGCCGGGATGCTGTTCCCGCTGGCAACGACGGGTGCAATGGAACCCTGGCCGTATATGGCAGGCACCGCCGGGGCGCTGGTGGGGGGATTACAAAATCTCGGTTCCGGGCTGGTCGCCTGGCTGTCTGCGCTGTTGCCGCAAACCGGACAGTTCAGCCTTGGAATGCTGATGTTTGCCACTGCGCTGCTGATCCTGCTGTGCTGGCTGCCGCTGTCGAAGCGACCGCAGGCGCATGCAGTGTAAAGGGTGCATTCGTCTGGCAAGGGAGGACCGAAACAAAAGGCCCGCCCTTGCAGGGAGATCACAAAATATACTGGTGCAGGCTTTCGTCTTTGAGGTCGAGATAATGGATCGACTGAATACGGCGGATGGTGCGGGACTTGCCGCGGATCAGCAGCGTTTCAGTGGTCGCCATATTGCCCTGACGGGTGATACCTTTTAACAGGTCGCCGCTGGTGATGCCGGTTGCGGAGAAAATCACGTTGTCGTTGCGCGCCATCTCTTCCAGCTTCAGCACCTGTCCGGCAGCAATCCCCATTTCCGCACAGCGTGACAGCTCCTGTTCACCTAACTGACGGTTGTCCGGGGTATCGCCTTTCACGTCATGACGTGCCAGCAGGCGTGCCTGCATATCGCCATCCAGCGCACGGATAACCGCAGCTGATACCACGCCTTCCGGTGCCCCGCCGATGCCGTACATCACGTCGACTTCGCTGTCCGGCATACAGGTGAGGATCGACGCGGCGACATCACCGTCCGGGAAGGTAAACACGCGCACACCAAGCTGTTGCAGGCTGGCAATCATCGCATCGTGGCGGGGTTTCGCCAGCAGGGTCACGGTCAGCTCTGTCAGAGGTTTATTCAGGGCGCGGGCAACGCGTTGCAGGTTCTCTTCCAGCGGCAGGTTGAGGTCAATAGCGCCTTTCGCCCCAGGGCCGACGACCAGCTTTTCCATATACATATCGGGTGCATGCAGGAAGGTGCCTTTGTCCCCGACGGCCATCACGGCCAGCGCGTTGGCCTGGCCCAGTGCGGTCATGCGCGTGCCTTCGATGGGGTCGACAGCAATATCCACTGCATCACCGTTGCCTGTTCCGACTTTCTCGCCGATATACAGCATCGGCGCTTCATCAATTTCCCCTTCGCCAATCACGATCTGACCGTCGATATCCACTTTGTTGAGCATAATGCGCATCGCGTGTACGGCCGCGCCGTCCGCCGCGTTTTTATCGCCACGCCCCAGCCATTTATAGCCAGCCAGTGCCGCGGCTTCTGTTACGCGGGAAAATTCAATCGCCAGTTCTCGTTTCATGACATGCCTTAAGGAAACTAATGAGGCAGGAAGTTTATCACAGGGAGCGGAGCGGGGAAGGAAGATACCCGTGGTCAGGCGACCACGGGCAGGAGGTGATTACTTGTCGTCAGCGTCTTCCCATGCCTGCGCACGGGCGACGGCTTTCTTCCATCCGGCGTAAAGCACGTTACGCTGGGTGGTTTCGATGCTTGGGCGGAATTCACGCTCAATAACGGACTTGGCGCGCACTTCATCCAGATCTTTCCAGAAGCCTACCGCCAGACCCGCAAGGTAAGCAGAACCCAGCGCAGTGACTTCACGCACTTCAGGGCGTTCAACGCGCGCACCGAGAATATCGGCCTGGAACTGCATCAGGAAGTTGTTCGCCACAGCACCACCGTCAACGCGCAGCGATTGCAGGCGGGTGTTGGCATCGTTCTGCATCGCTTCCAGCACGTCACGCGTCTGATAAGCAATGGATTCCAGCGTAGCGCGAATGATGTGGTTAGCATTGGCACCACGCGTCAGGCCGAAGATCGCGCCTCGGGCATACGGGTCCCAGTAGGGGGCACCCAAACCGGTGAACGCTGGCACCATATACACGCCGTTGGTGTCTTTGACTTTGGTGGCGAAATATTCGGAGTCAGTCGAGTCACTGATCAGTTTCATTTCGTCACGCAGCCACTGAATGGATGCACCGCCAATAAACACCGCACCTTCCAGTGCATAGTTCACTTCGCCACGCGGGCCACAGGCGATGGTGGTCAGCAGGCCGTGAGTGGAGGTCACCGCTTCGGTACCGGTGTTCATCAACATAAAGCAGCCGGTGCCGTAGGTGTTTTTCGCCATGCCCGGTTGGACGCACAGCTGGCCATACAGCGCCGCCTGCTGGTCACCCGCAATACCGGCGATCGGAATACGCGTTCCGCCTTTACCACCGATGTTGGTCTGGCCGTAAACCTCTGACGAGGATTTCACTTCCGGCAACATTTCACGCGGGATATCGAGGATTTCCAGCATGCGCTGATCCCACTCCAGCTTGTGAATGTTGAACATCATGGTACGGGAGGCGTTGGTGTAGTCGGTGATATGAACCCGTCCCTGCGTCATTTTCCACACCAGCCAGGAGTCGACGGTGCCGAACAGCAGCTCGCCACGGCGCGCGCGTTCACGGGAACCTTCAACGTGGTCGAGGATCCACTTCACTTTGGTGCCGGAGAAGTACGGGTTAATCACCAGGCCGGTGGTATGACGGATGTACTCTTCCAGACCTTCTTTTTTCAGCTTCGAGCAGTAGTCGGCAGTACGCGGATCCTGCCAGACGATGGCGTTGTAGATCGGCTTGCCCGTTTCTTTGTCCCAGATAATGGTGGTTTCACGCTGATTGGTGATACCAATGGCGGCAATCTCGTCAGAGTTAATGTCCGCATGTGCCAGCACTTCGACCAGGGTGGAGCTTTGCGACGCCCAGATATCCATCGGGTCATGCTCAACCCAACCCGCTTTCGGGTAGATTTGCTGGAATTCGCGCTGTGACACCGCGACGATATTGGAGTCATGATCCAGAATCACGGCGCGGGAACTGGTGGTTCCCTGGTCGAGTGCGACGATGTATTTTTTTTCTACGGTCATAATAGATTCCTGATGATGTAAGCAATGAGCAGGATTAGGCTTTACGCTGTGCAGCGCGCGGTGCTGATTTTTCCTGTTTCTCCACAACCTTACCTGGAAGGTTGTTGGCAATCAGGGCGCGGTAGCCAAAGGCACCGAGGCTTGCACCGATCAGTGGGCCAAAGATCGGAACAAGGAAATACGGAATATCACGGGCGCCGGTGAAGGCAACATTACCCCAGCCAGCGACCCAGGCGAACAGCTTAGGTCCGAAATCACGTGCCGGGTTCAGTGCAAAGCCGGTCAGTGGACCCATCGCTGCGCCGATAATGGCGATCAGGAAACCAATCAGCAGCGGTGCCATTGCGCCACGCGGCAGGCCGTTACCGTCATCAGTCAGCGCCATAATCAGTGCCATCATGATAGCGGTAATGACCATTTCAACCAGGAATGCCTGACCTACGCTGATGTGCGGGTTAGGGTAGGTGGAGAAGATGCCCGCGAGGTCGAGGCTCTCGACGCTGCCACGTACCATGTGATGTGTCTGTTCGTAATCGAGGAACAGATTGTGATACAGGCCGTACACCAGCGCTGCAGAGCAAAATGCACCCGCTACCTGTGCCACGGCATAAGGCAGCACTTTACGCCCTTCAAAATTGGCGAACAGCCACAGCGCGACGCTGACGGCGGGGTTCAGGTGAGCGCCTGAAATGCCGGCGGTCAGATAAACGGCCATCGCAACGGCCAGGCCCCAGACAATACTGATTTCCCAGAGGCCGAAGCTGGCTCCGGCAAGTTTCATTGCGGCAACGCAGCCAGCACCGAAAAAGATGATCGTGGCAGTGCCGAGAAATTCGGCGATGCACTGCCCCTTAAGTGTACTTGTTGTCTGACTCATGATGAATTCCTGAAGGCGAGGTTAATGGTTTAGCTTCTTAGTTTTGCTTCATCCGTGAATCACCCAAATCTTATGTAGGGCTGTTGTGAATTTATCGTTAACGAGCATAAACGAGAAATAGCGAAGTCAAAAACTGTGTTCTGCGTCATATAAATGAGCGTTTTCGCGTATTTTTGCCTTCCAAAAACCACCCTGTGAGCGTTTGATCGCGCGTGAAATGTGCAATTATTTAACCCTGAACTTACATCCGGGCGGGGAAGATGTTAATGAGACCAGGTATAGACTGAAAATTGTTACAGACTACGCCCTGTAAGGGTTCGCTACTGGACTTGAGCTGTCGCTCTACTTACAATCGGGGAATCGTTGTTATCCGCGGAATGCCGGTTCATTCCTCACCCCTGCGGCTAGCATCATCAACGCCCTGCGATTAGGAGAGGTTATAGACATGTCATTTGAAGTATTCGAGAAACTGGAAGCGAAAGTGCAGCAGGCGATTGATACCATCACGCTGTTGCAGATGGAAATCGAAGAGCTTAAAGAACAAAACGGTAATTTGAACCAGCAGGTTCAGCAGGCAGCAGGCAGCAGTGATGCACTGGTGCGTGAAAATCAGCAGTTAAAAGAAGAGCAGCATGTCTGGCAGGATCGTCTGCGGGCTTTGCTGGGAAAAATGGAAGAGGTGTAATGCTGCACCTGGCGTAAAAGCAGGAAGCAAGCAGAAAACGGGTGCCCTGGGGGCACCCATTTTATATGTTCGTATTTATTCGATGTCGAGCGCGTCTTCGGACAGGATCATACCGGTGTTGTCTGCGTACAGATGATCGCCGGAGAAGAATGTTACCCCGCCAAAATTCACACGCACGTCGCTTTCACCTATGCCTTCACCGGCGGCCCCGGCAGGAATAGCCGCGATGGCCTGAATACCGATATCCAGTTCTTCCAGATCATCGACCTGGCGCACGGAGCCATACACCACAATGCCTTCCCACTCATTTTGCTGAGCCAGCGTTGCAAGCGCGGCATCCACCAGCGCTCGGCGTACTGAACCGCCACCATCAACCAGCAGAACGCGGCCACGGCCGTTTTCCTCCAGCAAATCATAGAGCAGCCCGTTATCTTCGAAACATTTTACCGTGGTGATTTGCCCGCCAAACGAGGTGCGACCACCAAAGTTTGAGAAAAGCGGTTCAACGACATTCACATCTTCATGGTAGATGTCGCACAGTTCTGAAGTATCGTATTTCATAGGGGTTTCGTCTGTTTGCCGCAGGAGGGCTAAGTATATCGCTTAAAGGCCGCTGTTGGCAAAATCATCAATTGTTAAAAATTGCGATGGGTCAAGCACATCGCGTTTAGCTGAACATCAAGCCGACGGCAAACAGGACATTAATCAGCAGGGCCGTTTTAACGGTTTTTTCCAGCATGGGCCGCATCGCCAGTGCGCTGGTTTCTTTCAGGATGAAACGCCCGTGCTGCCATAACAGGGGCGCCGCGAGCAGGAATAACCAGCCTGCCGGACGCAGGCCGACCAGCATACTGTAGAGGGCAAAGCAGGCCAGTGCTGTGGTTAACAGCACGGCATGATAGCGGCGCGCGCCATGAGCACCCAGGCGTACCGCCAGCGTAAATTTGCCATTCTGCCGGTCACTGTCGATATCGCGCAGGTTGTTGACGTTCAGCACGGCGGTGGCCAGCAGGCCGCAGCCACTGGCGGGAAGCAGCAGCAGCGGATCAATCTGGTGTGTTTGCAGATAGCTACTGCCGATGACTCCCAGCCAGCCAAAAAAGATCATCACGGACAGATCCCCAAGACCAAGATAGCCATAGGGTTTTTTCCCGACCGTATAGGCGATGGCCGCGACCATCGCCAGCGCACCCATTGCCACAAATCCGAGAATATCGGCGGGCGACTGGCAGGCCCGCAGGATCAGCAGCAGGCCGCAACCGGTGGTGATCGCCACGGTCAGCATCAGTGCGATGCGCATCTGTTCTTTGGTGATCGCCCCTTTCTGCATACCACGCAACGGCCCGATACGCTGTGGTGTATCACTGCCTTTCAGCGCATCGCCATAGTCATTCGCCAGGTTAGAGAGGATCTGCAAGAGGGTGGTGGTCAGCAGCGCCAGCAGGGCGATGGAGGGGTCAAAATGCCCCTGGTGCCACGCCAGTGCGCTACCGGTAATGATCGAGGCACAGGCCAGTGGCAGTGTGCGCAGACGCAGGCTTTCCAGCCAGGCCTGGGGCATTGAGAGTGGGGGAGCCAGTTGACTATTATCCATGACAGGTTGCGCCTCCGATCCGCTTCAGGTCCAGTGTGGCGAGTGCCAACACGATATCGGTATCATGGTAAGGGGGATTTGCTTAGCAGGAATTAATCCTGGTCAAGTTGGCAGAGGATATAAAAAAAGGAGGCCGAAGCCTCCTGATGTGTCGAGCCGTTTGATTACAGGATAAAGCGGCTGAGATCTTCGTCAGCCACCAGCTCATCCAGATGTTTGCCCACATACTCGGCATCAATGGTAATCGACTGGCCATTCAGGTCGCTGGCATCAAAGGAGATATCTTCTATCAGACGCTCCATCACGGTATGCAGACGACGTGCGCCGATGTTCTCAGCGGTCTCATTCACCTGCCATGCGGCAGAGGCAATCTTACTGATACCGTCAGGGGTAAAGTTAATCTCCACACCTTCGGTGTTCATCAGCGCCTTATACTGCACGGTGATGGAAGCACTTGGCTCGGTGAGGATGCGCTCGAAGTCGTGAGTGGTGAGCGCCTGCAGTTCAACGCGGATAGGCAGACGACCCTGCAACTCAGGGATCAGGTCTGACGGGCTGGCCACCTGGAAAGCACCGGAAGCGATAAACAGGATGTGGTCAGTTTTTACCATGCCGTGTTTTGTCGATACCGTACAACCTTCGACCAGTGGCAGCAGGTCACGCTGTACACCTTCGCGAGACACGTCAGGACCGGATGATTCACCACGTTTACAGACTTTATCGATCTCATCGATAAACACGATACCGTGCTGTTCAACCGCGTCGATCGCTTCCTGCTTCAGTTCTTCTGGATTCACCAGCTTGGCGGCTTCTTCTTCCACCAGCAGTTTCATCGCCTCTTTGATCTTCAGCTTGCGCGGTTTCTGCTTCTGCCCGCCGAGGTTCTGGAACATCGACTGGAGCTGGCTGGTCATCTCCTCCATGCCCGGAGGCGCCATGATTTCTACGCCACCGGACACCGCAGCCAGATCGATTTCAATCTCTTTGTCATCCAGCTGGCCTTCACGCAGTTTCTTGCGGAATGACTGGCGCGCAGTCGAAGGCTCGGGTGCCACTTCATTCTGGCCCCAGTTATTTTTTGCCGGTGGGATCAGCACATCGAGAATGCGTTCTTCGGCCAATTCTTCAGCACGGTAGCGATATTTCTCAATCGCCTGCGAGCGCACCATTTTAATCGCAGAATCGGTCAGATCGCGGATAATCGAATCCACTTCTTTACCCACATAGCCCACTTCGGTGAACTTGGTCGCTTCCACTTTGATAAACGGGGCGTTAGCCAGTTTTGCCAGGCGGCGGGCAATTTCCGTTTTACCGACCCCGGTTGGGCCGATCATCAGAATGTTTTTTGGCGTCACTTCATGACGCAACTCTTCGTCCAGCTGCATGCGGCGCCAGCGGTTACGCAGCGCGATGGCGACGGCACGTTTGGCGCCATCCTGGCCGATGATAAATCTGTTCAGTTCGCTGACAATCTCGCGCGGAGTCATAGCAGACATAAATTAGGATCCTTACGCTTTAGACGGTAATGCTTCGATGGTGAGGTTATGGTTGGTATAGATGCAGATATCACCTGCAATACCTAGCGCTTTTTCCACGATGTCGCGTGCGCCGATGTCGGTGTTTTCCAGCAGAGCGCGTGCCGCTGCCTGAGCGTATGGACCGCCTGAACCGATAGCAATGAGGTCGTTTTCTGGCTGGATGACATCCCCGTTACCGGTAATGATCAGCGAGGCATTTTCATCGGCCACGGCCAGCAGCGCTTCAAGCTTGCGCAGCATGCGGTCGGTGCGCCAGTCTTTCGCCAGTTCAACGGCCGCTTTCACCAGATGACCCTGGTGCATTTCCAGTTTGCGTTCAAAAAGTTCAAACAGAGTGAAGGCATCGGCGGTACCGCCTGCAAAGCCCGCAATGACTTTGTCATTGTAGAGACGACGCACTTTTTTGACGTTGCCTTTCATCACCGTGTTGCCGAGGGTAGCCTGGCCATCACCGCCAATCACTACCTGGCCGTTGCGTCGTACACTTACTATTGTTGTCACGGGCAGACCCCTTATTGCAGTCGGAAGATGACCCCGTACGTTTTGTACGGGGTACTGATGCAATCAGATATGGGGCGGGTTTGAGGGGTTTCAACCCCCGACAGAGAGAGGAATACAATTTGAGTGGCCGGAACCACGCAGGCGTTTCAGCGTGCTGTCGGCCGCACCACGGTTGTTATATGGGCCGATCACGACACGATTCCAGCCCCCGCCGGTAGTGATTCTGCTTTCAAACCCTTCAAAGGCTAACTGAGCACGAATGGACTCGGCCTGGTCGGTGCCTTTGAAGGAACCACACTGCACCATCCAGCGCTGCGCGCTCTCTTTTTCAGCTTCTTTTGGTTTGGTTTCCACTTTCGGCTGCGCGGTAATTTCCGGTTTCGGCTGGCGAACAGGTTCGCGGGTGACCGGGGTTATTGCTGCCGGACGCGGTGTCTGAGTTTGGGTCTGAGTTTGAGTTTGAGTCTGCTGCGTGCGCGGCGGTTGCGTTTGCTGCTGCGGCATACGCGACTGCTGCTGGAGTTGGCTCTGCTGCTGCTGACGTTGAATAGTCTGCTGACGCTGTGCGGGCGTTTGTTCATTCCACGGCACTTCGTTGAGCTGGGTAGGCTGCTGGCGCATATCGGCCTGCATCTGATCCAGTAGCTGACGCTGTTCATCGGTTAACTGGGTCTGGGAATGCGCTTCGCCCCCCGACGTCGGTTCTGTTGGCGTAGGAACCCCAAGCTGACGGTTTTCCAGCTCTTTGATATAACGCCAGCGTTCTTCCGGTTTGGGTGGCAGACCATTACCGGTCGCTTTGTGGTCGGGGATCACCGGCGTATCTTCTTTCTTATGATGTGCGATAAACCACAAGCCACCGATAAAGGTGACCAGAACGGCAACTGCCAGCACTATCATGATTTTTGATACACCCGATCCACTGCTGCGCTTCTTGCTGCGACTGTTGGTACTTTTGCGACGCGTCCCTGTCGAACGCCCGCGGCCTACATAATCTTTTTGTGCCACTATCGTTCCGCTAATAATCTATGAAGGTAAGTCCGGGCTAAATAGAGTGAAAATGTGTACCCGATGATAGCCCGCCATGTTACTGAAGGGCCGGAAGTTTGACCAGCAGCGATCTTACTAAGAATCCGCTGAATTTGCCCACAAGCAGGCATGGCGTGCTACCGGCTATCTGGGGAAAGTCAGTCTTCGTCGCGAAGTGAGGGGGCGGTGCTACCGCGAATTTTCAGCTCAAAGTCCAACAGGCGTGAACCGTTACTGACCATTCTGCCCTGTAACTGCTCTAGCAAGAGTAGCATTGCTTCGCGACCTATGTTGAAACGCGGTTGAGCAACGGTGGTTAATTGTGGATCGCTGTAGCGTGACAGCTCGATATCATCGAAGCCGATGATCGACAGATCTTTCGGTACACGCAGGCCCATATTCTTCGCCTGCGACATGGCACCCAGTGCGATGATATCGCTGTGGCAGAACAAGGCATCGGGTGGTTTCGGCAGTGTCATCAGATGTTTCATCGCCTGTGAACCGGCATCGAAGGTGAAGTCACCCCGCACGATATAGGTCGGGTCGACCGTCATGCCGTGACGGCGCAGAGCCTGTATATAGCCCTGCAGGCGATACTGGCACAGCGGCATCTCTTCCGGGCCGGAGATGCAGGCAATACGGCGATGTCCGAGCTTTTGCAGATGGTTAACGGCTTCAAAGGCAGCCGTCAGGTTATCAATATGCACCGTCGGCAGCCCCAGTTCCGGTGCGAACTCATTCGCCATGACCATCGGAGGCAGATTACGTTGCTCTTCTACCCCGGTGTCAAAGGGCACGTTGGAACCAAGCAGTACCATGCCGTCGATCTGACGGGTCAGCATCAGATTAAGAAAGGATTTTTCCTGTTGGTTCTGGTGAGCGCAGTCACCAATCAAGACCAGATACCCTTCGGCCGCCGCCACGACTTCAATGCCGCGAATAATTTCACTGAAAAACGGGTCGCAAATATCGGGCACAATGACCAGTACGGTCCGGGATTCGCTGCGTCGGGCGCTGCGCGTCATCGAATGCGGGGAGTAGCCGACGGCGATCACCGCCTGTTCAACCTTATAGCGTGTTGCAGCAGAGACCTTTTCCGGATTCATCAGGGCGCGGGAAACCGTTGCCGTTGATACGCCTGCTTTGTCAGCCACGTTTTTCATGGTCACCACGGATGTGTCTTGATTCTGCTCCAACGCTTTTCTCCTCACGCCAGCCCCTGAGCCGACCTGACCAACTGATGACGATGTTATTGTCCGGCGACTAAAAATATCGCTTGCGGTGAACGACCCCGCATTCTTAACAGATCTGCGAGGTGGCTGTTACTTAATTTGCATAAAAATTGTGACTTGTGCGACTTTTTTCGATCCAGTGCGCAACTTTGCAGGCAATCGATTACGTTGTCAGCTTTCTGTCGGGTCGATATCTAACGTCCATTTCACTTTACGGGACTGAGGCAGGGTGGAGATCAGGGGGAGGCTGGATTTAATCAGGCGCTGCAGGACGGCGCGCGAAGGGTGTTGCAGCAGGAGCTGCCAGCGATAACGGCCACTGCGTTTTGCCTGTAAGGCCGGAACCGGGCCCATGACCCAGAATGATTCACTGTTAAGGGGGCTGGCTTCCAGCAAATTGCGCAGCTGCTGCAGGAAGAGACTGGCCTGCTGATTGTCATGGTCTTCTGCACGAAACAGCGCGTGGCTGGTGAATGGCGGCAGGAATACGCTATTGCGCTCGCTGAGCGCCTGGCGTGCGAAGGCATCGTAACCCTGATGCATCAGAGTTTGCAGCAGCGGATGTTCCGGGTGATGGGTTTGTAACAGCACTTCTCCTTGTTTACCGGCTCGTCCGGCACGTCCGGCGACCTGGGTATACAGCTGGGCAAAGCGCTCCGCCGAACGGAAGTCCGCAGAGAACAGCGCGCCATCGACGTCCAGCAGTGATACCAGCGTAACGTCGGGGAAGTGGTGGCCTTTTGCCAGCATTTGCGTTCCCACCAGAATGCGTGCCCCGCCGCGATGAACTTCAGCCAGTTGCTGCTCCAGCGCCCCCTTGCGGCTGGTGGTATCGCGGTCGATACGCGTCAGCGGGACGCCCGGAAACAGTTCGCCAATATTGTGTTCGAGCTGTTCTGTCCCCAGCCCGACCGGCACCAGATGCGTAGAACCACACTGCGGGCACTGATGAGGGACCGGACGCTGGCTGTCACAGTGGTGGCAGCGCAGCTGGCGCTGATGCTGGTGCAGGGTGTAGTAGCGGTCACAGCGCTGGCATTCGGCAATCCAGCCGCACTCGTGGCACAGCAGCGTTGGCGAGAAACCACGACGGTTGAGGAATAACAGGACCTGGTTATCGGCCTTGAGATGCTGGCCAATTTTCTTAATCAGCATCGGAGACAAGCCGCCCTGGAGCTTGACGCCTTTCAGGTCAACCAGTAGCTGTGTGGCTTTGGTCGCATTTCCGGCACGTTTGCTGAGATTCAGCTGGCGATATTTGCCGGACTGCACATTTTGCAGGGTTTCCAGCGCCGGGGTCGCCGACCCCATCACGATCGGAATATCTTCCTGACGGGCGCGAAATACCGCCAGGTCGCGTGCGTGATAGCGCCAGCCCTCCTGCTGTTTATAAGAGCTGTCATGCTCTTCATCGATAATGATGGCGCCCAGGCGGGCAAACGGCGTGAAGAGGGAAGAGCGGGTGCCAATCACAATCGCGGTTTCGCCACTGCGCGCACGCAGCCACACGGCAAGGCGCTCGCTGTCGTTCAGCCCGGAGTGCAGCACATCAACCGGGGCGCTAAAGCGCTCACGAAAGCGGGCGATGGTTTGCGGTGTCAGGCCAATTTCCGGCACCAGCACTAAGACCTGGCGGCCGTTGGCCAGAATGTTTTCCAGAACGCTGAGGTAAACCTCGGTTTTGCCCGACCCGGTGATCCCCGCCAGTAACCAGGCAGAAAACTGATCGTCGGCGCTGCGGATGGCACCAACGGCCGTTGCCTGTTCAGTGTTGAGCCGCAGACGTTCGCCATTCACCGCATAGTTCTCCCGCCAGTCCTGGTGGGCACGTGGTTGCGCACGCAGCTCACACAGGCCTTTGGCGCGCAGTGCTTGCAGCGTGGCCTCGGTGATGTCGTGCTGGCTGACTTCATGGCGATACAGCCCGCTGTGGCGCAGCGCGGCCAGTGCCTGCTGTTGTTTCGGTGCGCGCTTGAGGCTTTCCGGGGCGGTGGCTTTACCTTCTTCGGTCATCAGCCATTGCCAAAGTGGGGCTTCTTCTGCGGCTTTCCCCTGGCGCAGTAGCACCGGCATAGCGTGGAACAGCACTTCACCCAACGGATAATGGTAATAGTCGGCAGCCCAGAGCAGGATGCGCCACAAGGAAGCGGGATAAAGCGAGTCGCTATCTAACACCTCGTGAACGCTTTTTAGCTGGTCGAGGGGGAAGTCGCTGTGTTCAACAATCCCAACTACCACGCCGATCGCTTTACGCTTACCAAAAGGCACGCTCACGCGCACACCCGGCACGGCATGGCTGAGGTGAGGTGGCAACAGATAATCAAAGTTGCGGGCAAGCGGAACGGGTAGCGCGACCTGAACAACGGGCATGGGTTCATCCGGGTGAAAAACAGGGCCAGTTAGTGTACACTGTGTCGTCCTGAATGTGCGGATCCGATTGCGGCGGCTGATGAGTTTCTGTATAGTTCGCCGCCGTTGGTACGACATTTTTGTACCAATATCCTGAAGTATTACTTTTAATCTTCGTGTGGTGCCGGTGCAGGAGTAATCCTGGCGCGGGAGAGCGACACGGCCTTAACTGAGGTTTTCCCATGAAAAAAGGCATTCACCCTAATTACGCTGAAGTTACTGCTAAATGTTCTTGCGGTAATGAAATCAAAACCCGCTCTACCGTGGGTCACGACCTGAACCTGGACGTGTGTGGCAACTGCCACCCGTTCTACACCGGTAAGCAGCGTGATGTTGCTAGCGGCGGCCGTGTGGATCGCTTCAACAAGCGTTTCAGCATCCCAGGCGCTAAATAAGCACCCTGAAAGAAACGGTTACCGTTTCGGATGTAAAAAAAACCCAGCCTCTGGCTGGGTTTTTTTATGTCTGCTATTCGGGAAGCGGCGGTGTGTGACATGGGGGGCTATCGGGTAATCCGGCCTGGCCCCGATGTGATATCAGGTGCCCGACCGGATTACCGAACTGTTTAATATTCCCAGGTCTCAGGATCTACACCCATTGCGCGCATGATCGCTTTTGCTTCCTCGGGAATTTCGTCACTGCGCTCTTTACGCAGGTCAACATCATCCGGCAGAGGCTGGCCGGTAAATGCATGCAGAAATGCTTCGCACAGCAGCTCGCTGTTGGTGGCATGACGCAAGTTATTAACCTGGCGGCGAGTGCGCTCATCGGTCAAAATCTTTAATACTTTCAACGGAATGGATACCGTGATTTTTTTAACCTGCTCGCTTTTTTTACCGTGTTCAGCGTAAGGGCTGATATATTCGCCGTTCCATTCAGCCATGAGTTACCTTAATCATATTAAATGTAGAATTGCCGAAATTTGGCTAATTATGCCCGAAGTCGATGGTCATCACACCGGGATGGCACAACTTTCTCTGGGGTATATCGACATAATTCTAACGGTTATTCACGCATTGCTCAATCTATACGCAAAGACATTTAGATGTCCAGATGTATTGACGTCTATCTCCCTGCTGTTTACTCTATCAGTCTTATCTGATTAACCAGCAGGAAGTTATGCACCATGACGCGTAAACAGGCAACCATCGCAGTACGTAGCGGTTTGAATGATGACGAGCAATATGGCTGCGTCGTCCCACCGATTCATCTCTCCAGCACCTATAACTTTACCGACTTCAATGAGCCGCGTGCTCATGACTATTCACGTCGCGGCAACCCGACGCGTGATGTGGTGCAGCGTGCGCTGGCTGAGCTGGAGGGGGGCGCGGGTGCAGTGATGACCAATACGGGCATGTCTGCCATCCATCTGGTGTGTACTGTCTTCCTGAAGCCAGGTGACCTGCTGGTGGCACCGCATGACTGTTACGGTGGCAGTTACCGTCTGTTCGACAGCCTGAGCAAACGCGGCGCATATCGCGTGAAATTTGTCGACCAGGGCGACGAAGCCGCGTTAAAGGCGGCACTGGCTGAAAAACCCAAGCTGGTGTTGATTGAAAGCCCAAGCAACCCGCTGCTGCGCGTGGTGGATATTACGTCAATCACCCAGGCCGCGGCAGAAGTGGGGGCAATTAGCGTGGTGGACAATACTTTCCTCAGCCCGGCTTTACAGAACCCGCTGGCGTTGGGCGCTGACCTGGTGATTCACTCTTGTACCAAATACCTTAACGGTCACTCCGATGTCGTGGCCGGTGCCGTTGTCGCCAAAGACCCGCAGCACGTGACCGAGCTGGCCTGGTGGGCGAACAATATTGGTGTGACCGGTGGCGCGTTTGACAGCTATTTGCTGCTGCGCGGCATGCGTACACTGGCCCCGCGTATGGCGGCGGCACAGCGTAATGCACTGGCGATTGTCGATTATCTGAAACAACAACCGCTGGTGAAAAAGCTGTATCATCCTTCCCTGCCGGAAAATGCCGGTCATCAGTTTGCGGTACGTCAGCAAAAAGGCTTTGGCGCCATGTTAAGTTTTGAGCTGAACGGTGATGAGGCGACGTTGCGTCGTTTCCTGAAAGCGCTGGAATTATTCACTCTGGCGGAATCGCTGGGCGGCGTTGAAAGCCTGATTTCTCACACTGCAACCATGACACATGCGGGCATGTCTGCTGAAGCGCGTGCGGCAGCGGGGATTTCGGAGACGCTGCTGCGTATTTCGGTGGGAATTGAAGATCACGAAGACTTAATCGCCGATCTGGATAATGCATTCCGGATCGCGGCCAAGAGGTAAGCATGAGTTATTCAGCAGTGGCAGTGGCAGACAGTTCACGGCAGTTACATAAATTTGGTGGCAGTAGTCTGGCCGATGCCAAATGCTATCTGCGTGTTGCCGGGATCATGGCAGAGTACAGCCAGCCGGGTGACCTGATGGTGGTCTCGGCGGCCGGTAGTACCACTAACCAGCTGATTAGCTGGCTTAAGTTGAGCCAGAGTGACCGGTTGTCTGCGCACCAGGTGCAGCAGGCATTACGGCGTTACCAGAGTGAGCTGATTAGCAGCCTGTTACCGCCGGATGTCGCTGACCCGCTGATTGCTGAATTTATTCATGATCTCGAAAAACTGGCCGCCCTGCTGGATAGCAAAATCACGGATGCGGTTTATGCACAGGTCGTCGGGCACGGTGAAATCTGGTCGGCGCGTCTGATGTCTGCGGTGCTGAACCTGCGGGATATTCATGCTGACTGGCTGGATGCCCGCGACTTCTTACGCGCCGAGCGTGCAGCACAGCCGCAGGTGGATGAAGCGAAGTCACAGCCGCTGTTACAGCAGTTGATGGCGCAGCGTCCTGCACAGCGTCTGGTGGTTACCGGGTTTATCTGTGCAAATGATGCGGGTGAAACGGTGCTGTTAGGGCGTAACGGCAGTGACTATTCGGCAACGCAGATCGGTGCGCTGGCCGGGGTGTCACGCGTGACCATCTGGAGTGATGTGGCCGGTGTGTACAGTGCTGACCCGCGTAAAGTGAAAGATGCCTGTCTGCTGCCGCTGCTGCGTCTGGATGAGGCCAGTGAGCTGGCACGTCTGGCGGCTCCCGTGCTGCATACGCGTACGCTTCAGCCGGTTTCCGGCAGCGACATCGATCTGCAGCTGCGTTGCAGCTATCAGCCGGAACAGGGATCAACGCGTATTGAACGCGTGCTGGCTTCCGGCACCGGGGCACGTATCGTCACCAGCCATGATGATGTTTGTCTGATCGAATTCCATGTGCCCGCACAGCATGATTTTGCCACGCGGCATAAAGAGATCGACCAGCTACTGAAGCGTGCGCAGGTACGCCCGCTGGCAATCGGTGTTCATCCTGACCGTAATCTGTTGCAGTTGTGCTACACCTCGGAAGTGGTGAACAGCGCGCTGGCTCTGCTGGAAGATGCGGGATTACCGGGTCGTTTGCAGCTGCGTGAAGGGATGGCAATGGTGGCGATGGTGGGAGCAGGTGTTTGCCGTAACCCGCTGCACAGCCACCGTTTCTGGCAGCAGATGAAAGATCAGCCGGTGGAGTTTATCTGCCAGTCGCAGGAAGGTATCAGCCTGGTAGCGGTGCTGCGCGTTGGGCCGACGGAACATCTGATCCGGGGTCTGCATCAGACGCTGTTCCGTGCGGAGAAGCAGGTGGGCCTGGTGCTGTTTGGCAAAGGCAATATCGGTTCCCGCTGGCTGGAGCTGTTTGCCCGTGAGCAGGAAACCATTTCTGCGCGCACCGGGTTTGAATTTATTCTCGCTGGCGTGGTGGACAGCCGTCGCAGTCTGTTGAGTTACGACGGTCTGGATGCCAGCCGTGCGCTGGCCTTCTTCGAAGAGGAAGCCGTAGAGCAGGATCAGGAGTCGCTGTTCCTGTGGATGCGTGCCCACCCGTTTGACGATCTGGTGGTGCTGGATGTGACCGCCAGTGAAACGCTGGCCGCACAGTATCTGGATTTCGCCAGCTACGGTTTTCACGTGATTGGTGCCAATAAAGTGGCGGGCGCGGCCAGCAGCAATAGCTATCGCCAGATCCGCGATGCCTTCGCGAAAACCGGACGTCACTGGTTGTATAACGCCACGGTGGGTGCCGGATTGCCGGTGAACCACACGGTGCGCGATCTGCGTGAAAGCGGAGACAGCATTTTGTCGATCAGCGGTATCTTCTCCGGCACGCTCTCATGGCTGTTCCTGCAATTTGACGGCACGGTGCCCTTTACCGAGCTGGTGGATCAGGCGTGGCAGCAGGGGCTGACTGAACCCGATCCGCGTGTCGATCTCTGCGGTCAGGATGTGATGCGCAAGCTGGTGATTCTGGCGCGTGAGGCGGGCTACGATATTGAGCCTGACCAGGTACGCGTCGAGTCGCTGGTTCCCGCCAGCTACCAGTCGGGGTCGGTGGATGATTTCTTTGAGAATGCCGATGAGTTGAATGACCAGATGGTTCAGCGCTTTGAAGCCGCTCAGGAACTGGGGCTGGTGCTACGCTACGTCGCGCGTTTCGATGCGAACGGTAAAGCGCGTGTGGGTGTGGAAGCGGTGCGTGACGATCATCCGCTGGCGGCGCTGCTGCCGTGCGATAACGTGTTTGCTATCGAAAGCCGCTGGTATCGCGATAACCCACTGGTGATCCGTGGGCCTGGCGCAGGGCGTGATGTTACCGCCGGAGCCATTCAGTCGGATCTCAACCGCCTGGCACAACTGCTCTGATCACCCAGGATGGGCCGGTTGCGGCCCATCCT
This sequence comes from Erwinia sp. AnSW2-5, assembly GCF_045107195.1. Classification (NCBI taxonomy): domain Bacteria; kingdom Pseudomonadati; phylum Pseudomonadota; class Gammaproteobacteria; order Enterobacterales; family Erwiniaceae; genus Erwinia; species Erwinia sp. AnSW2-5. The sequence goes on along the minus strand of NZ_JBJGXA010000016.1, from coordinate 18,659 downwards.
TCGAAACGGGTCGATCGGAAAAGATGATCGACCCCTACGCCCTCATTTTCGTATGCTTATCTTCCCATCATGAAATTCCCTCATCTTCGTTGAGGATTTGTCACGCCAGGCCATCATTTATCTGTTGACTGAATAACCAATTTCCGTCATTTTGAGTGTCTGGACGTCTAAACGGATAGACGTACAAGGCAGCGAGCCATCCTAAGCAGCGATCGATGAGGTAACGGGTATGAGTTTTTTCCACGCAAATCAGCGCGAAGCATTGAACCAAAGTCTTGCCGAAATCAGCGGGCAAATTAACGTTTCCTTTGAGTTCTTTCCGCCGCGTACCAGTGAAATGGAAGACACTCTGTGGAGCTCAATCGATCGCCTAAGCAGCCTGAAGCCAAAATTTGTTTCGGTTACCTACGGTGCCAACTCGGGTGAACGTGACCGTACCCATAGCATTATCAAGGGGATTAAAGATCGTACCGGTCTGGAAGCGGCACCGCACCTGACCTGTGTTGATGCTACCCGCGACGAGCTGCGCGCCATTGCCCAGGATTACTGGGACAATGGCATCCGCCATATCGTGGCGCTGCGCGGTGACCTGCCGCCGGGCGGTGGCAAGCCGGAAATGTACGGCGCCGATCTGGTCGCCTTGCTGAAAGAAGTGGGGGACTTCGATATTTCGGTTGCGGCCTACCCGGAAGTGCATCCGGAAGCGAAAAGCGCACAGGCTGACCTGATCAACCTGAAACGAAAAATTGATGCCGGAGCGAACCGCGCGATCACCCAGTTCTTCTTTGATGTGGAAAGCTACCTGCGCTTCCGTGACCGCTGCGTGTCTACCGGTATTGATGTTGAAATTGTCCCGGGGATTCTGCCGGTGTCGAACTTCAAGCAGTTGCAGCGCTTTGCCACTATGACCAACGTGCGCGTGCCGGGCTGGATGACCAGCATGTTTGAAGGGCTGGATAACGACCCGGAAACCCGCAAAATGGTCGGTGCCAACATCGCGATGGATATGGTGAAGATCCTCAGCCGCGAAGGGGTGAAAGATTTCCACTTCTACACGCTGAACCGTGCCGAAATGAGTTACGCTATTTGCCATACGCTGGGCGTGCGCCCGGGTGCGCAGATCATTGCCTGATCTGGCAGCAGAAATAAAAAAGGACGCGTCAGCGTCCTTTCTTGTTTAAGGGCGGACCAAAAAAGAAGGTCCGCCCCTACAAACCCCGTACGGGTAGATTAACCGGTATTACGCATCCCCGCCGCAACACCCGCAATCGTCACCATCAGCGCCTGCTCAACACGCGCATCCGGCTCTGCGCCTTCTGCTTCCTGCTGGCGTGAACGGTGTAACAGCTCGGCCTGCAAGACGTTCAGCGGGTCAGTGTAGACGTTACGCAGTGCAATCGATTCGGCAATCCATGGCTGGTCGGCCATCAGATGGGAATCGTTGGCGATGGTCAGCACCGCTTTAATATCCGAGTCCAGCTGGTCACGTAGCTGTTTGCCCAACGCCCACAGCGACTTATCGACCAGACGCTGATCGTAGTATTCCGCCAGCCACAGGTCGGCTTTCGAGAACACCATTTCCAGCATTCCCAGGCGCGTAGAGAAGAACGGCCAGTCACGACACATGGTCTCCAGCGTTTCCTGATGGCCATCTTCCATCGCTTTCTGCAATGCAGCACCGGCACCCAGCCAGGCTGGCAGCATCAGGCGGTTTTGCGTCCAGGCGAAGATCCACGGAATGGCGCGCAGTGACTCAACGCCACCCGTCGGACGGCGTTTTGCCGGACGTGAACCCAGCGGCAATTTGGCCAGCTCCAGCTCCGGTGTGGCAGAGCGGAAGTACGGCACGAAATCGGCGTGTTCACGCACATAGCCACGGTACATTTTGCAGGACACATCAGAGAGCTGATCCATGATGCTGTTCCACTCTGCCTTCGGCTCCGGTGGTGGCAGCAGGTTGGCTTCGAGGATCGCACCGGTATACAGCGACAGGCTGCTGATGGTGACTTCCGGCAGGCCGTATTTGAAGCGGATCATCTCGCCCTGCTCGGTGACGCGCAGGCCACCTTTCAGGCTGCCCGGAGGCTGAGACAGCAAGGCAGCATGCGCTGGCGCACCGCCACGGCCGATTGAACCGCCACGTCCGTGGAACAGCGTCAGGGTGATACCGGCTTTCTCGCAGGTTTTGATCAGCGCGTCCTGGGCCTGGTACTGTGCCCAGCTTGCCGCCATCACGCCCGCATCTTTCGCGGAGTCGGAATAGCCAATCATCACCATCTGTTTGCCCTGAATCAGGCCGCGATACCAGTCAATGTTGAGCAACTGGCTCATCACATCATTGGCATTATTCAGGTCATCGAGGGTTTCAAACAGGGGGGCAACCGGCATGGCGTAAGTAATGCCTGCTTCTTTCAGCAGCAGGTGAACCGCCAGCACGTCTGACGGCGTTTTCGCCATCGAGATAACATAGGCAGCAATTGAACCCTGCGGCACTTCTGCGGCGACGCGGCAGGTATCCAGCACCTCTTTGGTGTCGGCACTCGGTTCCCACTGACGTGGCATCAGCGGACGCTTGGAATTCAGTTCGCGGATCAGGAAGGCCTGTTTGTCAGCTTCTGACCAGCTTTCATAATCGCCAAGACCCAGGTAACGGGTGATCTCTGCAATGGCTTCAGTGTGGCGGGTGCTCTCCTGGCGCAGGTCAATACGCACCAGCGGTACGCCGAAGCACTTCACGCGGCGCATCGTATCGAGAAGCTGGCCGTTCGCAATGATACCCATCCCGCAAGCCTGCAGTGACTGGTAGCAGGTGTACAGCGGTTCCCACAGCTGATCGTTGGAGATCAGTAAATTGGCCGGGCGCGGTAAGCGCTCACCTTTCAGGCGGCGTTCGAGATAAGCCTGGGTGCTCATCAGCTGGCCACGCAGGTTTTTCATGATCTCGCGGTAAGGTTCCAGCGCTTCCGGGTTACCACACAGCTCACGCACTTCTGGCGTGCATTCGGACATCGACAGCTCAGAAACCAGCACGGCGATATCACGCAGGAACAGGTCGGTCGCTTTCCAGCGGCTCAGCTGTAAAACATGGCGGGTGATGTCGGCCGTGACGTTCGGGTTGCCGTCGCGGTCACCGCCCATCCAGGAGGTAAATTTCACCGGTACAAAATCAACCGGCAGGGTGTAGCCAAAAGCGGCTTCAACCTGTTCGTTTAGCTCGCGCAGGAACTGAGGAACACCTTCCCACAGGCTGTTTTCTACGACCGCAAAGCCCCATTTGGCTTCATCGACCGGTGTCGGGCGGTATTTGCGAATTTCATCGGTATGCCAGGCCTGTGCCACCAGCTGACGCAGGCGGCGCATAATCTTGCCCTGGTCATAGTCGGACAGATCGTTGTGATCCAGCTGTTGCAGGCAGGTATTCACTTCTACCAGCTTATGGATCAGGGTACGGCGGGTGATTTCAGTCGGGTGCGCGGTCAGAACAAGTTCAAGCGACAGGGATTCAATGGCTTCACGTACGGCGGCTTCTGTCAGATCCGGCTGCTGTTTCAGGCGTTCAAAGGTTTTCGCCAGCAGCTCCGGGTGATTCGCGCCTTCGCCTTTTGGCGAAATGGTGTGGTACTGCTCGGCCACGTTGGTCAGGTTAAGGAACTGGCTGAAAGCACGGGCAACCGGCAACAGTTCGTCATTGGACAGATTTTGCAGCGTGGACAGCAGTTCCTGACGGTGGGCATCATTTCCCGCACGTGATGACTTCGAGAGCTTACGGATGGTTTCTACCTGGTCCAGGATGTTCTCTCCCAGTGCATCCTTAATCGTATCCCCGAGCAGTTTGCCGAGCATACTGACATTACTTCGCATTGCGGAATATTGTTCGTTCATATGACCCCTGACACCCTTCTTGTATTTGTAGCTTTATTTCACCCTTGTGGGCATAACTTAGCCTTTTATCTAGCCACGTTAGCAACCATTCGTCAATTGACTTAAATTTGCCGCATCGTGACGCTAAATAGCGGGAATTTATGAAATTTAATTACAGCGGAGTGAGATAAGTTATTCTTATCATCCAGAATAATTGAAATTGCGGGCAACAAGCTGTTTTCACAGCCGTTTGCATTCTTTTTCACTTAATGGTGGCAAAAATGATGCACCACCTGGGCTATCAACTCGCGGGTAGGTTTGATAAATGCCGTGTCGATAAATTCATCCGGCTGGTGCGCCTGATCGATCGATCCCGGGCCTAAAACCAGTGTCGGGCAGATTTCCTGGATGAATGGCGCCTCGGTACAGTAGTTCACCACTTCCGTTTCTGTTCCCAGCAATTTCTCCACGACCTGCACCAGCTGATGCTCGCGCGGGCATTCATAACCCGGGATCGGTGGATGCAGTTCGCCCACGGTCAGGCGGCCTGGCCAGCGTGCACTGACGGGCGCCAGCGATTCATTCAGCAGCCCATCAAGATCGCTTAACGTCAGGCCCGGCAGCGGACGAATATCCATATGCAGTTCACAACAGGCGCAGATACGGTTGGCAGCGTCGCCACCGTTGATATGACCAAAATTCATGGTCGGGTAGGGGATCGCGAAGCCATCATGGTGGTAGCGCGTTTTCAGCGTATTACGCAGTTCCATCAGATGGGTAATCGACTCGTGCATCAGCTCAATGGCGTTGACGCCGCGCCCCGGATCGCTTGAGTGGCCGGACTGACCCTGAATGCGGATCACATTGGAGATATGGCCTTTGTGGGCGCGAACGGGTTTCAGTGAGGTGGGTTCACCGATAATCGCGCAGTCCGGCCGCAGGCTGGTGGTTTCAGAGAAAAACTTCGCGCCCGCCATCGTGGTTTCTTCGTCGGCGGTAGCAAGGATATACAGCGGTTTTTTCAGCGCTGACACGTCAATATCACGCAGAGTATCTAAAATGAAGGCGAAGAAGCCTTTCATATCCGCTGTGCCCAGACCGTACAGTTTGTTGTCGTGCTCGGTCAGGGTAAAGGGATCGCGCGTCCAGCGGCCATCGTCGAAGGGAACGGTATCGGTATGACCCGCCAGCAGCAGGCCTCCGGCGCCGTTGCCGCTCTTCGCCAGCATATTGAATTTGTTGCGCGTACCGGGGACGGGTTGGACTTCCACGCTGAAGCCAATATCGCGGAACCAGCCGGCCAGCAAATTGATTAAAGTCTGATTACTCTGATCGAGCGCACTGTCGGTTGCACTGATTGATGGCGTAGCAATCAACTGGCGGTAAATCTCGATAAAAGGGGGTAATTTTGTCTTCACTGTTGACAGTCCTTGAGTTAGGATAGTATCAATATTCATGCATTAATAGTGAATAAAAATACATTAATGACGACCGGATGGAAACCGATAAATTTGTCTTCCACGGTAGCAGTTCAACAGGCGTTTTGGCAGCCCTGAAGCGCAATGACTCACAGTGAGCGAGTGACTTTCATGACAAATCCGTTAATTATCAAGTTGGGTGGTGTGTTGCTGGACAGCGAAGAAGCGCTGGAGCGGCTGTTTGACGCCCTGGTGACTTACCGTGCTGCCCACCAACGCCCACTGCTGATTGTTCACGGTGGTGGCTGCCTGGTGGATGAGCTGATGACTAAGCTTGCGCTGCCAGTGAAGAAGAAAAACGGCCTGCGTGTGACACCCGCCGATCAGATTGACATTATTACCGGTGCGCTGGCCGGGACGGCGAACAAAACCCTGCTGGCCTGGTCGAAAAAACATGGCATTGAGGCTGTTGGCCTGTGCCTCGGTGACGGTGGTAGCGTCAATGTTGCGCCGTTTGATGATGAACTCGGACACGTGGGCCTGGCAACACCCGGTTCGCCGCGTCTGATCGCTACCCTGCTGGAAGCCGGTTATCTGCCGGTGGTGAGTTCGATTGGTATTACCCAGGATGGCCTGCTGATGAACGTCAACGCCGATCAGGCCGCGACGGCGCTGGCCGCCACCCTGGGCGCAGACCTGATTCTGCTCTCTGACGTGAGCGGTATTCTCGACGCCAATAAACAACGCATCGAAGAGATGACGGCAGAGAAAGCGGAACAGTTGATTGCTGACGGCGTGATCACTGACGGCATGATTGTTAAGGTGAATGCCGCACTGGACGCTGCCCGTACCCTGGGCCGTCCGGTGGATATTGCCAGCTGGCGCCATGCGGAACAGCTGCCAGCCCTGTTTAACGGCGTGTCTATTGGCACCCGTATCCTCGCTTAATTATCAACCTTTCCCGCAAGATGATGGGAAATTGAAGGAAGAGACAATGCAAGATAAAAGCATCAAAAAAATCGTACTGGCTTACTCCGGCGGTCTGGATACTTCGGCCATCATTCCCTGGCTGAAAGAGAACTACGGCGGCTGTGAAGTGGTGGCATTCGTGGCGGATATCGGCCAGGAACGTGGCGATCTGGAAGGCGTGGAGCAGAAAGCGCTGCAATCCGGTGCTTCAGAGTGTCACGTGGTGGACCTGCGCGAAGAGTTCATCAGCGAGTACGTTTATCCGGTGCTGCAAACGGGTGCGCTGTACGAAGGCACCTACCTGCTGGGGACGTCAATGGCGCGCCCAATTATCGCTAAAGCTCAGGTTGAACTGGCATTGAAAGTGGGTGCAGATGCGCTGTGCCACGGTGCGACCGGTAAAGGTAACGACCAGGTGCGTTTCGAAACCACCTACACCGCACTGGCACCGCATCTGAAGGTTGTTGCGCCGTGGCGTGAGTGGAACCTGCGTTCCCGTGAAGCCCTGCTGGACTACCTGAAAGAACGTAATATCCCGACCACCGCGTCGCTGGAAAAAATCTACAGCCGTGATGAAAACGCATGGCACATCTCCACCGAAGGCGGCGTGCTGGAAAGCCCGTGGAATGCACCGAACAAAGATTGCTGGGTGTGGACCGTTGACCCGTTGGAAGCACCGGACCAGCCTGAGCAGGTGACTGTTGCTGTTGAGAAAGGCCGCGTTGTTGCCGTAAACGGTGAAGCGTTAAGCCCGTTCGGCTGCCTGGACAAACTGAATGCTATCGGTGCCCGTCACGGTGTTGGCCGTATCGATATCGTGGAAAACCGTCTGGTGGGCATCAAGTCCCGTGGCTGTTACGAAACCCCGGGCGGCACCATTATGGTGAATGCGCTGCGTGCGGTTGAGCAGCTGGTTCTGGACCGTGACAGCTTCAAATGGCGTGAGCAGCTGGGCCTGGAAATGTCCTATGTGGTTTACGATGGCCGCTGGTTCGCGCCGCTGCGTAAATCCATTCAGGCGTCCGCCGCTGCCCTGGCAGAAGAAGTGAACGGTGAAGTGGTTCTGCAACTGTACAAAGGCCAGGTCACAGCGATTCAGAAGAAATCCGCTAACAGCCTGTACTCTGAAGAGTTTGCGACCTTCGGTGAAGATGAAGTGTACGATCACCGTCATGCTGGCGGCTTTATCCGTCTGTTCTCACTCTCTTCACGCATCCGTGCGCTGAACGAGAAGAAGTAATCTTTTTTGGGCGAGGCGTGCCTCGCCCTTTCAACATTTCTGAATGGAGTACTGAGCATGGCACTTTGGGGTGGACGGTTTACGCAGGCAGCAGATCAACGTTTCAAGCTTTTCAATGACTCACTGCGCTTCGACTATCGTCTGGCAGAGCAGGACATCACTGGTTCCATTGCCTGGTCCAAAGCGCTGGTGACGGTCAATGTATTAACCGCAGAAGAACAGCAGCAGCTGGAAGTGGCGCTGAATGTTCTGCTGGAAGACGTGCGCGCGAATCCACAGCAAATTCTGGAAAGCGATGCCGAAGATATTCACAGCTGGGTGGAAGGCAAACTGATCGACAAGGTCGGTGCGCTGGGTAAAAAACTCCACACTGGCCGTAGCCGTAATGACCAGGTCGCAACCGACCTGAAACTGTGGTGTAAAGCGCAGGTCAGCGAACTGATGATCGCCACACGCCAGTTCCAGCAGGCGCTGGTGGCGACGGCGGAAGCCAATCAGGACGCCGTTATGCCGGGCTATACCCACCTGCAACGCGCCCAGCCGGTGACGTTTGCACATTGGTGCCTGGCCTACGTTGAGATGCTGGCGCGCGATGAAAGCCGTCTGCAGGATACCCTGAAACGCCTTGACGTTAGCCCGCTGGGCTGCGGTGCGCTGGCAGGAACAGCCTATGAAATCGACCGCGAGCAGCTGGCTGGCTGGTTAGGTTTCGCCTCGGCGACCCGTAACAGTCTGGACACTGTCTCTGACCGTGACCACGTGCTGGAACTGCTGTCCGATGCCTCCATCGGCATGATTCATCTGTCGCGCTTTGCCGAAGATCTGATCTTCTTCAACACCGGCGAATCCGGTTTTGTTGAGCTGTCAGATAAAGTCACTTCAGGTTCATCCCTGATGCCGCAGAAGAAAAACCCGGATGCGCTGGAACTGATCCGTGGCAAAGTCGGCCGCGTACAGGGCGCGTTGACCGCGATGAGCATGACCCTGAAAGGTCTGCCGCTGGCGTATAACAAAGATATGCAGGAAGACAAAGAAGGGCTGTTTGACGCGCTCGATACCTGGTCTGATTGCCTGCACATGGCGGCACTGGTGCTGGATGGCATTCAGGTGAAACGCCCACGTTGCCAGGAAGCGGCTGAGCAGGGTTATGCGAATTCGACGGAGCTGGCGGACTATCTGGTCGCGAAAGGCGTGCCATTCCGTGAAGCTCACCACATTGTGGGTGAAACGGTGGTCGAAGCGATTAAACAGGGTGTGGCGCTGGAAGCGCTGACGCTGGCTGACTTGCAGAAGTTCAGCAGTGTGATCGGGGAGGATGTATACCCGTTCCTGTCGCTGCAATCCTGCCTGGATAAACGCAACGCGAAAGGCGGTGTTTCCCCGCATCAGGTATCCAAAGCGATTACTGAAGCGAAACAGCGTCTGGCGTAATGAGGCGTAAGGGATGGGTACGCCCATCCCTTTTACAGTTTATGCCGTAAAGAACTTCTCTAAATCATCGCTACCGCCAATATGGCGACCACCGATAAATACCTGAGGTACGGTGGCACGGCCGGTAACGGCGCGCAGGCTGACAGTGGTGGCATCCTGACCCAGCACGATCTCTTCAAACTGAATCCCACGATCTAACAGCATCTGTTTGGCTTTGGCGCAGAACGAGCAACCTGGCTTGGTAAACAGGGAGACCGATTCCTGTACCTTAAATTCTGGTGCGACGTAGCGCAGCATAGTATCGGCATCAGACACTTCAAACGGGTCGCCTGGCTTGTTGGGTTCTACAAACATCTTTTCGACCACGCCGTTACGCACCAGCATCGAGTAGCGCCATGAACGCGGACCGAATCCGAGATCGGCTTTCTCAACCAGCATCTCCATGCCGCGAGTGAACTCACCGTTACCATCAGGGATAAACGTGATGTGCTCGGCGTGCTGATCGGCTTTCCAGGCATTCATCACAAACGTGTCGTTAACCGATACGCAGAGGATGTTGTCCACGCCGTGTTTTTTGAACACATCAGAGAGTTCGTTGTAGCGCGGCAGATGGCTGGATGAGCAGGTGGGAGTAAACGCGCCCGGCAGTGAGAAAACAACCACGGTTTTGTCTTTAAACAGCTCATCAGTGGTGACATCGACCCAACTGTCGCCCTGACGTGTGTGAAAAGTGACCTGCGGGATGGATTTACCTTCCTGACTTGCAAACATAAACGACCTCAAGATTGTGGAATGTGGTGTGTCCTTTTTTGGCACCGGCACATTATTATCATTCAGGCTTGATAGGGATAATCGTTGGTTGCTATGCTATCTATCGTCACGGTCTATCGTGAAAAAGAGGATAAGATGAATATTCGTGATCTGGAGTATCTGGTTTCGCTAGCTGAACACCGCCATTTTCGTCGCGCAGCCGATGCCTGCCATGTGAGTCAGCCAACGTTAAGTGGGCAGATTCGTAAGCTGGAAGATGAGCTGGGAGTGATGCTGCTGGAACGTACCAGTCGTAAGGTGCTATTCACTCAGGCAGGTCTGTTGCTGGTGGATCAGGCTCGTACCGTGCTGCGTGAAGTCAAAGTGCTCAAAGAGATGGCCAGCCAGCAGGGTGAGGCGATGTCCGGCCCGTTGCACATTGGTCTGATCCCGACCGTTGGCCCGTATCTGCTACCGCAGATTATCCCTACGCTCCATCAGACTTTCCCTAAGCTGGAGATGTATCTGCACGAAGCGCAAACACAGCAACTGCTGGCGCAACTCGACAGCGGCAAGCTGGACTGTGCGATCCTCGCGCTGGTGAAAGAGTCAGAAGCGTTTATTGAAGTCCCGCTGTTTGATGAGCCGATGAAGCTGGCAATCTATGCGGATCACCCGTGGCATGACCGCGATCTGGTACCGATGTCGGATCTGGCCGGGGAGAAACTGCTGATGCTGGAAGATGGTCACTGTCTGCGCGATCAGGCGATGGGTTTCTGCTTCCAGGCGGGAGCGGATGAAGATACGCATTTCCGTGCGACCAGTCTGGAAACACTGCGTAATATGGTGGCGGCGGGCAGCGGTATCACACTGTTACCTTCACTGGCCGTACCGAAAGAAAGGGTGCGCGATGGCGTGTGTTATCTGTCCTGCTACAAGCCAGTGCCACAGCGCACTATCGTTCTGGTGTATCGCCCGGGTTCACCTCTGCGTGGCCGTTATGAACAGCTGGCAGAGGCGATCCGTGAGCATATGCGGGATGTGATGGCGCGTTTAGAACAATCGGTTTAGGCCGTTCAGCGCCGCTACCCGGTAGGCTTCCGCCATGGTTGGGTAGTTAAAGGTGGTATTCACGAAGTACTCAATCGTGTTACCACCGTTCTTCTGTTCCATAATCGCCTGACCGATATGGATAATCTCCGCAGCACGTTCACCGAAGCAGTGAATACCGAGGATTTCTTTGGTTTCGCGGTGGAACAGAATTTTCAGGCTACCGACGTGCATGCCAACAATCTGCGCACGTGCCAGGTGTTTAAACTGTGCACGGCCCACCTCATACGGCACTTTCATCGCCGTCAGCTGCTGCTCGGTTTTGCCGACGGAGCTGATTTCCGGAATGGTATAGATACCCGTAGGAATATCTTCGATCAGATGCCCGGTAGCCTCACCCTTGATCATCGCCTGGGCAGCAATACGGCCTTGATCGTAGGCAGCTGATGCCAGGCTTGGATACCCGATGACATCGCCCACCGCATAGATATGCGGCTGCGCCGTCTGATACATGCTGTTGACCTTCAGCAGACCACGTCCATCGGCTTCCAGCCCGACGCTTTCCAGCCCCAATGCATCAGTGTTACCTGTGCGGCCGTTAGCGTACAGCAGACAGTCGGCTTTCAGTTTTTTACCGGATTTCAGATGCATGATCACGCCATCTGCCACACCTTCAATTTTCTCAAACTCTTCGTTGTGGCGAATAACCACACCGTTATTCCAGAAATGATAGGAAAGCGAGTCTGACATTTCCTGATCGAGGAAGGCCAGCAACCGGTCACGGGTATTGATCAGGTCAACTTTGACGGACAGACCACGGAAAATCGACGCATATTCACAACCAATCACCCCTGCGCCATAGATAATCACATGGCCAGGTTCATGGTGCAGATTCAGGATGGAGTCGCTGTCATAAATGCGTGGGTGGGTAAAATCGACATCCGGCGGATGGTAAGGGCGTGATCCGCAGGCGATGACAAATTTTCCTGCGGTCAGGCGCTCAATGCTGCCATCGTGGCTCTCGATTTCAATGGTGTTGGCATCGACAAAGCGTGCATCCCCCTGGAACAGTTCACAGTGGTTGCGCTCATAGAAGCCCTGGCGCATATGGGTTTGCTGGCTGATAACGTTTTCTGTGTGATTCAGAATATCGGCAAAAGAAGAACGCAGAAGACGTGTGTGGTCGCTATACAGTGGGTTCTGGTTGAACTCGATAATGCGGCTAACGGCGTGACGCAACGCTTTCGATGGGATGGTTCCCCAGTGTGTACATCCGCCACCAATATTGTGGTAGCGCTCGATGACGGCAATGCGTGCCCCTTGCTTCACCAGTCCCATTGCGGCGCCTTCACCGCCAGGACCGGAACCAATTACAATGGCGTCGTAATCATAAGACTGTTGCATACCAATACGTCCTATTTTCTTATACAATTTTACAACGAGATTCTAACATCTCGCGCCTCAGTTCCCAATTCTAACCGTGCTTTTCGCCATTAAATGCCAAATTGCGGAGTTAACAGCCGCTCACAAAGTTTGCCCCACTGTACGCTGAAATTTTTGCTATAGTGCCCACTTGCAGGCTAAACAGGCACAAAAATGGGCGTTAGAGCGCAGCAAAAAGAACGTACACGACGTTCACTTATCGAAGCGGCATTTAGTCAACTCAGTGCCGAACGTAGTTTTGCCAGCCTCAGTTTGCGGGAAGTTGCCAGGGAGGCGGGGATTGCCCCAACGTCATTCTATCGTCACTTTCGTGATGTAGATGAATTGGGATTAACCATGGTAGACGAAAGTGGTCTGATGCTGCGGCAGTTGATGCGTCAGGCGCGTCAGCGTATTGCCAAAGGTGGCAGTGTTATCCGTACATCGGTTTCTACCTTTATGGAGTTTATTGGTAACAACCCAAATGCCTTTCGGTTACTGCTGCGTGAACGCTCCGGCACGTCATCCGCATTTCGTGCCGCTGTTGCCCGTGAAATTCAGCACTTTATTGCTGAACTGGCCGATTATCTTGAAATTGAAAACCGTATGCCGCGCAGCTTCACTGAAGCGCAGGCAGAAGCGATGGTTATTATCGTGTTTAACGCTGGCGCTGAAGCGCTGGATATTGATGCCGATCAACGGCGTCAACTGGAAGAACGGCTGGTGCTGCAACTGCGGATGATCTCCAAAGGGGCATATTACTGGTATCGTCGTGAGCAGGAGAAGCTGGCGGTGACGCTGGAATCCAAAGACTAAGCGGTCTGGCCCTGGGCCAAAATGGCAACTAACTTAGCCGACCGTAACAAATTCAAGGGGATGGCATGAATTTAGCGACTGGCCGCGATAAAGGCACTCTGCTGTTAACGTTTCTCACCGGATTGTCGATTAATGGCTCATTTTCGGTGCTGTTCAGCGCGGTAGTGCCCTTTTCTATTTTTCCCCTGATTGCTCTGGGTCTGTCGGCCTGGTGCCTGCATCAACGCTATCTTAACCGTGCCATGCCAGACGGTATGCCCTCGCTGGCTGCGGGATTCTTCCTGCTGGGCATCCTGGTCTACAGCGCGCTGGTGCGTGCTGAATACCCGGAGATTGGATCAAACTTTGTGCCGGCAATCCTGATGGTTGTGATGGTATTCTGGCTTGGTCTGCGAATCAGACGAGGTTCATCCTCCGGCGAGTAACTAAATTCCCCGGTGCAGCGATAAAGCCTGCGTCGGTTTTTTTCCCTCTTGTGCCCTATGCCCCTTTTTCTGCGCCTGTTCCCTTCATCAGGGGGGCTTGGTGCTGCCAACTTCCCGTTGAAAAACCGTGTTTTCATGTTATTGACAGTAAAAAATTAATGTAATACGATAATTTTTTATCGCAATATAATCAGGGAAGTGACTATGCAGTACAATGCGAAGGATGGAAAGCCAACGGTTCTGCCGCTTTACGTGCGCGCGCTCTGTGTTATTACACTACTTTTGCTGGCACTGAGTGCGCTGTTTGAACTGTGGATGATGATTTCCCCATGGTTTCAGGGCGTTGCCTTCCGATCTATTGTGGCGGGTTATCAGGAAGCTATGCCATGTTTACGGGAATATGTTATTCCACTGACGCCCCTGGTTTATATTGGCACTCTTATTCTTGATTTTCTTAGTTTTATTCCTTACTACGCGGCACTTTTTTCGGCGGCATTTCTGTTTTATTCTTTCTTCTGCGGCTTTGTCTGGACGAAAAAGAACATTAACCTACTCAAGGCTATCAGTGCGTTGATTATCTTTGATGCGATTTTTCCGGTAATCAAAGATTTCCTGCAAGTACTGTTGTTTACACTGGATGGAGAACATATTTTCCAGATATCTCTGGGATTCAGCGCCGGGCCGATACGCTCCGTTATCGTTGGATTTTCAGTGTATGTATTTGGTGTGGTGATCGATAAAGCAAAGAAAATAGATGATGAAATTCAACTAATTGTATGAGGTTCTCTTGGCGATTATTATTAATCTCGATGTGATGCTGGCGAAGCGTAAAATGCGCTCAAAAGAACTTGCCGGATTGATTGGGATTACCGAACAAAACTTGTCCTTATTAAAAACGGGAAAAGTGAAAGGCATCCGTCTGGAAACACTGGATAAGATTTGCCAGGAGCTGGATTGCCAGCCCGGCGATATTCTTCTTTTTCAATAAGGTAAGTTATCACTCCGCTGTGGATTGGATGCGTCATGACTCTTCTTCTCACAGCCCCTGGCAGGCAGAGGCATCATGATTTAAACGCGTTGGGTCAGCAACACACCGCACTCCATATGGTGCGTGTAGGGGAACTGGTCGAACAATGCCAGACGCGTAATCTCATGAGTGGTCGACAAGGTGGCGAGGTTCTCGCAAAGCGTTGTCGGGTTGCAGGAGATATAAAGGATACGCGGATACGTCTGTACCATCTTCACCGTTTCGTCATCCAGGCCGCTGCGCGGAGGATCGACGAAAATGGTTTCGCACTCATAGCTGGTCAGATCGATGCCTTCCAGACGTCTGAAACTTCTCTCCCCGTTCATTGCCTGAGTAAACTCTTCTGCCGCCATACGGATAATCTGTACGTTATCAATCTGGTTTACCGCGATATTGTACTGAGCGGAGGCGACCGAGGGTTTGGCGATTTCCGTTGCCAGTACGCGGCGGAAGTTACGTGCCAGCGCCAGCGAGAAATTGCCATTGCCGCAGTAAAGCTCCAGCAGGTCGCCCCGAGAATCGCGCGTGGCATCCAGCGCCCATTCCAGCATCTTCACATTCATTACCGCGTTTGGCTGCGTAAAGCTGTTTTCCACCTGGCGATAGATCATCTCACGGCCATCCACCATCAGACGTTCATCAACAAAATCCTGATCCAGACAGATTTTGGTTTTAGTGGCGCGGCCAATCAGATGCAGATCGAAACCTTCAGCGCGCAGCGCATCGCGCAATAGCGTGGCAGCCTGCTGCCATTCATCGTCCAGCTTACGGTGATAGAGCATAGAGACGACGATCTGGCCGCTGACCGTCGACAGGTAGTCGATCTGGAAAAGTTTAAAACGCAGAGCGCGCTGGTCGCGCACGGCATCGATCAGCCGGGGCATCAGGCGGTTAATCAGCTCACTGGCGGCCGGGAAACTGTCTACCCGGATGCGGTCATGTGTCTTTTGATCGAAGATAATATGGTACAGGTCATCACCGTCATGCCAGATACGGAACTCTGCACGCATCCGGTAATGGCTGACCGGTGAACGAAAGACCTCGACGTCGGGAGCATTATACGCCGACATCATGGATGTCAGTCGTGTCACTTTCTCTGTGAGTTGGTCATCATAGTGTTCAACAGGCAGTTGTTCGGGTGTCATGGGCGTTCCTGAGTATGTGGCAGTGATAGCCGGGCGATTGTAGGGATTCTTTACCTCATGTCCAGTATTGTCCACGATCCACCTATTATGGATGTCTAGATGCCTGGACTTCTAACACATTTGTTCATAAAATGCGTTCCCCGGCCTCCCACGAGTTAAAAGGGAATCCAGTGTAAATCTGGAGCTGACGCGCAGCGGTATAGAATGTCGTGACAATAGCGTAACGCAGACACTGTCTTTTGATGGGAAGTCATTGCCACCCAACGATTCTGAGCCCGAAGACCTGCCGGATTAACGTCGCATTTTTTACGGTCATCGCGTGCTATCGATCGTATGCCTGCGGCATCCTGCACATTTTTTGGATGCTTGGTCATGATTACAACAAAAAATACGCTGTTGGCGTTTAGCGCTACGGCAATTTCACTCTGGGCGCAAAACGGCTTCGCACAGGACAGCAATGAAGAAACGCAGGTTGTGACTGCGAATCGTTTTGAACAGCCAGTATCTTCAGTATTAGCCCCTACCACCGTGGTCACCAAAGAGCAGATCGACCGCTGGCAGTCAAAAACGCTGACGGATGTGATGCGTCGCCTTCCGGGTGTCGATATTGCCCAAAATGGTGGAATGGGTCAGCAAAGCTCACTGTTTATTCGCGGTACTAACTCCAACCATGTTCTGGTCTTGATTGATGGCGTTCGCCTTAATCAGGCGGGAATCAGTGGTGCCTCCGATCTCAGCCAGATCCCTATCTCACTGGTTCAGCGTATTGAATATGTCCGTGGTGCGCGTTCAGCGGTTTATGGTTCTGATGCCATTGGTGGCGTGGTTAACATTATTACCGGGCGTGACAAGCCAGGCACAACATTAACTGCCGGTGTCGGTTCGAAAGGCTATCAGTCTTATGATGGTTCCACGCAGCAGCAATTAGGCGAAGATACGTTGCTGACGCTGGCAGGCAGCTACACCTATACCAAAGGGTATGATGTGGTAGCAGGATACCCGGATGCTTTTGGTGACCCGGCGCAGCCTGACCGCGATGGCTACATGAGTAAATCGCTCTATGGCGCAGTTGAACATCAGTTCAACGATGAATTCAGCGGCTTCTTCCGTGGTTACGGTTTTGATAATCGTACTGACTATGACGGTTCGCTAACGTACGACAATTCAACATTCGCGTTATTGGGGATGCCTGATACCCGTCAGCTCTATAGCCAGAGCTGGGATACGGGCCTGCGTTTTAACCGCGGCATCTATTCTTCGCAACTGATTGGCAGCTATAGCCATACTAAAGACCTCAACTTTGACCCTACAAAAGGGCGCTATGGCCCGGCTTCTTCGCTGGATGATGTGCAACAGTATAATGTGCAGTGGGGTAACACCCTGGCCGTTGGTTATGGCACGGTTAGCGGTGGCGTTGACTGGCAGAAACAAACTTCCCAACCCGGCACTAACTATGTGACGGCGGGACAGGAGCAACGCAATACCGGTATTTACGCGACGACTCAGCAGAAGCTGGGTAGCGTGACGCTGGAAGGGGCAGTACGTGGCGACGACAACAATGCGTTTGGCTGGCATAACACCTGGCAGAGCAGTGCAGCCTGGGAGTTTGTTGATGGTTACAGCGTGTTTGCTTCCTATGGTACTGCGTTTAAAGCGCCAAACCTCAATCAGGTTTATAGCGAAAGTTATGGTAATCGTGATCTGAAACCAGAGGAAAGCAAGCAGTGGGAAGGCGGTTTCGAAGGCTTAACGGGGCCGGTTAACTGGCGCCTGTCCGGCTATCGTAACGACATCGATAATCTCATTAACTTCGATTCCACGTCGCATTACAGCAATATCAATAAAGCCCGTATTAAGGGTGTTGAAGCGACAGCCTCATTTGAAACGGGCCCGCTGGCACATACGCTCTCTTACGACTATCTCGATCCGCGTAATTCAGTAACCAATGAAGTGCTGGCGCGTCGTGCAAAACAGCAGGTGAAGTATCAGCTGGACTGGACAGTGGCATCATTTGACTGGTCGCTGAACTATCAGTACCTCGGTGAGCGCTATGATACCGACTACAGTGTTTCTCCAAGCCCAAGAGTGAAAATGGGTGGCGTAAGCTTGTGGGATCTCGCGGTTTCGTATCCAGTCACATCCCATCTCACTGTTCGTGGTAGAATTGCCAACCTGTTCGATAAAGATTACGAGACAGCGTATGGCTATGAAACCCCTGGACGGGAATACTACCTCAGCGGCAGCTACACCTTCTAAACCGCGCCCCACCGTGCTGGTCTTTGACTCCGGCGTCGGTGGGCTTTCTGTCTATGATGAGATCCGCAAATTATTGCCGGATCTCCATTATCTCTATGCTTTCGACAACGTTGCTTTCCCCTATGGCGAAAAGTCGGAAGAGTTCATCGTTGAGCGTGTGGTGGCCATCGTGGAAGCGGTCACTCGCCTCTATCCTCTTGCGCTGGTGGTTATCGCCTGTAACTCGGCGAGTACCGTGACGCTCCCTGCTCTGCGTGAACGTTTTGAATTCCCAGTAGTGGGTGTTGTGCCCGCGATTAAACCTGCCGCACGTCTGACTCGCAATGGTGTTGTTGGCCTGCTGGCAACGCGTGGTACGGTAAAGCGTCCTTATACTAAAGAGCTGGTGGCGCGTTTTGGTGGCGAGTGTAAAACCGAGATGCTGGGTTCTGCGGAGCTGGTGGAGCTGGCTGAAGCCAAACTGCATGGTCAGCCTGTCCCTATAGAAGAAGTAAAACGTATCCTGCAGCCCTGGCTACGTATGCAGGAGCCACCGGATACCGTGGTGCTGGGCTGTACTCACTTCCCTCTTATAAGTGAAGAGTTACAGCAGGTATTGCCAGAAGGGACGCGTTTAATCGATTCTGGTGCCGCCATTGCCCGTCGTACGGTGTGGTTGCTGGAAAATGAATCCCCTGAAGCATTTTCTCAAGACGAGAACATGGCTTTATGTATGGAGATTACCGCACAGGCAGTACAATTAATGCCCGTTTTACAACGGTATGGCTTTGCTAAGCTCGAAAAACTCGCGCTTTAGGGGGCTTTAGGGTAAAAAAACGCCACTCGGAAAGTTTTTTGCAATTAGCCCTT